>NZ_WHTD01000042.1 GCF_009379765.1 Actinophytocola sp.
GGAACGCACGGTCAACGCTCAGCCCGGTCTGGTGGCTCAGCAAGACGGCGTCACCGTGGTGGTGATGGCGTTCGACGTCGCAGGCGACCGGATCAAGCACATCTGGGCAGTACTCAACCCCGAGAAACTCCGGCCCTGGACGACAGACTGACACGCGTCTCCGGCATCTCCGGGTCCCCTGCCAGCTGTCGACCGGGCAACAACATGCCCGACACCCAGACCCGGCCGACCGACGTCCACACCGCGGACACACCGCGCGAGCAGACCGAGCAGTTACTCGACGACCATCGCAACGACGACCGGTAACCCCGGCATCGTCCCCGCCGCCGCCGCCGTGACCATGATCCGCTCTGCGCGCGCCGGCCGGCATCGACCCCGACGCCCGCGACCTGGCTCAGCACGCCGGCGAACTGCCGCTCAAAGGCCGGGAGCTCGCGCGGCTGCGCGGCGCGCTACGACGTGAAGAGCCGCGCCGCCGGCCGCAGGACCTCTGTGGAACTACGCGGATAGGAACTCTTACCGTCCCGGCGGGCCTCACCGTCCTGGTCTGCCCACCCGCTGGCCGGTCACGCACTCCCGCAACGCCTGGCGGTCGACCTTGCCGTTGACGTTGAGCGGCAGCGAGTCGCGGTGGTGGAGTCGCCGGGGCACCATGTGGATGGGCAGGTAGTCCCGCAGCCACCCGGCGAGTTGGCGGTCGGGCAGGGCCGTGCCGGTGTAGAAGCCCACCAGCTCCGGGCCGTCGCCGTGGGGTACCGCGATCACCACCGCCTGGGTCACCTCCGGGTGACGGGCGATGGCGGCCTCCACCTCGCCCAGCTCCACCCGGTAGCCCCAGATCTTGAGCTGGTCGTCGAGCCGGGAGAGGTGGACCAGGTGCCCGTTCTCCCAGCGCACCCGGTCACCCGTGCGGTAGAAGGACTCCGGTCGCGGTGCGACGTCGTCGCACGGCACGTACCGGTCGCCGTCCCGGACCAGGAACCGGCCCCGGTTGTCCCGCGGGTCCAGGTATCCGGCGAACCGCTGTACCCCGCGCACGCACAGCTCCCCCTCCGCGGCCGGCGCCCCGCAATCATCGACGACCACATGGTCGAGGTAGTCGTAGACCGGGCCGATGGGGACGGTGTCGTTGGACGTCGCGGGCCAATGCCGCGGGTCCTCCGGGAGGCGGTACTCCGTGCACGCGACGGTCAGCTCGGTGGGGCCGTACACGTTGTCGATGCGGGTGTTCGGTGCGACGGCCCGCCACGCCGCGACGTGGCCGTAGGTGAGCTGCTCGCCGATGAAGATGCTCTGCCGGAGCACCGTCGGGCGACCGGTGGGGAGGTTGCCCAGGCTCGCGCTGACCGACACCACGGACGGCACCGAGAACCAGTGCGTGATGGCCCGGTCCACCAGGAAGTCAACCGGGTTCAGCAGGTCGGTCCGGCTCGGTGAGACCAGAGTGGCCCCGCAGCCCCAGGTGACGAAGAGGTCGAACACCGACGGGTCGAAGGTGAGGTCGAACGTGTGCGAGACCCGGCACCCCGGCCCGACCTCGAACCGCGCGATGTTGCGCGCCACGTAGGGCGACACGTGGCCGTGGGTGATCGGCACGCCCTTCGGCCTGCCGGTGGACCCGGAGGTGAACAGCACGTACGCCACATCGGCGAGGGTGGCGGACAGCGCGGGAAGCGGCCCGGGCCGGGCGGCCAGCACCTCCGCGTCATCGAGCCGGACGACCGTGCCTGCCGCGTCGGCGAGGCCACCCGGCTCGGCGGCGTGATCGTCCACGATCAGCACGTCACATGCGATCGAACCGCAGATGATCTCGTTGCGGTACACCGGGTGCGTCGGGTTGAGCGGGACGACGGTGGCCCCGAGCCGCAATGCGGCCAGGTAGCCGGCGAGCGCCACCACGCCGCGGCCGGCCAGCAGAGCCACCCGGTCCGGCGCCGAGCCACGGGTCGCGAGGATCGTGGTGGCCACCGCCTCGGCACAGCGGCGAAGGTCGCGGTAGGTCAACACGTCGCCGGTGACGTCGAGCGCGGGCGCATCCGGGTGCAGCTCGGCGGACCGGGCGAACCACTCGTAGAGCGTCCTGGCCGCCATCGCGTCGGTCACGCGATGTCGTGCATGGCGCGGTCGCAGACGGCGAGGGCGCAGTCGAGGCGGCGCAGGATGCCGATGGCCACCTCGGGGAGCAGGTCGGGGCGCGTGGCGGCGAGCGGGGCGATGACGTGGTTGAGCCAGCCTTCGGCGTGCTCCACGTCGACGGTGACATGCTCCAGGAGGTAGTGCATGTCGCCCTCGGTCAGGCCGACCCGCCGCCAGCCCTCGATCTGACGCTCCAGCCGTCCGGGAACCACGAGCTCGGTCGCCTGCAGCATGCCGATCGACTGCGGGGCAAGGCTTCGGTCCGACGAGGTCTGGAAGTACATGTTGGCCATCCGCAGCTCCTCCAGCCAGTATCCATCCACATTGGACAGATAGTCCTCGGCGGGGATGCCCACGCGCTCCATCATGTCGAGGCGCAGTTGGCGGTGCGTTCCGGCCAGCTGCCCGTTGCCCATCTCGTCCCAGAAGTTGCCGGCCAGCTCGATCTTCTGACCGCCGTGGATGCCCGGCAGCAGCAGCGCCACCAGGTCGCCGAAATGGATGTCGAACGGCGTCTCCTGGCCGAGAAAGTCCCGCAGCTGCGCGAAGGTGGCCCGCTCGGCGAGGAAGTCGAACAGCGGGTGGGTCACACCGGACGCGTGCGTCTGGCACACCTCGGTCGCCCACCGGCCGAACGCCTCGGGCGTGGTCGGTATCTCGAGGCCCGCGCCGTACCCGGCACGGTCGCGGGAGAGCCACGCGTCGCCGACCCGGCGGTGGGCGTCCACAATGGCCGGGTGGGTGTAGTTGCGCCAGTGCGGCGACCAGGGCGGCAGGATCCGGTGTGCGTACACCTCGTACAGGAAGCGCTGCGCCTCCAGCTCGGCGGCCGGGTCGCCGTCGCCGAACGCGCCGACGCTCACCTCGTCGGCACGCCGGCCGAGCTCACGCAGCGCGTCGCCCGACGGGTCGGCGGCGTAGGACCGGACCAGGCCGGCGAGGTCGGTCGTCCCAGCCTCGATCTTCACGTCCATCTGGGTCATCGTGCACTCCTTGTCTAATCGGGAACTCTGACCTCAGCTCGCCGCCGCGAGCCGACACAGCTCGCGGACGGGGGTGTCGGGCGCGGCCGCCGCCCGGGCGAGCACCGCGATCAGGCCGGCGCGCCACCGCAGCGCGGTCCGCTCGTCGAACAGCTCGGCGTCGAACTCCCAACCGCCGACCACGGTGCCGTCCTGCTGGGGCACCAGCACGACCGAGCTCTCGTAACGCAACCCGTGCGGCGCATACACCGGGCCGATCGGGCTGAACTCGATTCCGATGTCCTCACCGACCAGCTCCATCGTGAACTCGCTCGACCGGAACGCGCGGCCGGCCACCGGCGCGTTCTGCACGGAGAAGCAGGCGGCCAGCGCCGCGTCCGGCAGCTCGAGCTCGGCGCGCAGCGACTCGAACGGCACGGCTTGGCGGCCGAACGCGGCGGTGGTGGCCTCGCGGGTGACCCGCAGCAGGTCGCCGAAGGTGGCCGAGCCGGCAACCGGCACCCGGACCACGACCCGGTTGACGAACCAGCCGATCAGCCGCTCCCAGTGCGACCGAACCCGCAACGAGTTCGGCGTGACAACCGCGATCTCGCCGGCACCGGAGTGGGCCGCGAGCACGGTCGCATACGCGGCGAGCCCGGTCATGTACAGCGACGTGCCGTTGCGCCTGCCCAGTTCCGCCACCGCCGCGGCCAGGTCCGGCCCGATCGTCAGGTTGAGGTAGCCGGGACGGAAGGCGTGGCCCCGCCGCTCGACGGGGGTCGGCAGCCCGATCCCGCCGAGCCCGCGCAGCCGGTCCCGCCAGTCGGTGAGATCCTCGGCGTAGCGCGAGCCGGCCACGTAGTCGCGGTGCCACTGGACGAACTCCGCGTAGTCGCCATCGAGCGGTTCGAGGTCGGGCTCGGTTCCCTCGGCGTAGGCGTGGTAGGCGGTGCCGAGCTCGTGCAGCAGGATGCCGATCGACCAGCCGTCGATGGCCACGTGGTGCACCGTCCACTGCACCACGTGGTCGTCCTCGCCGAGTCGGTGCACCCGGACGCGGATCGGTGGACCGGTGGCCAGGTCGAAGGCGCGGGCGCCCTCCTCGCGGACCAGCCGGCGCACCGTACGCAACCGCTCGTCGAGGTCCGCACCGGCCACATCGGACACCTCGAGCGGGATGTCGCGCACGGCAAGCACGCGCTGGACGTAGTCGTCGCCGTCGCGGTGCAGTGACACCCGCAGCGTCGGATGCCGGCGCACCACCAGGGCGAACGCCCGGCGCAGCGCATCGAGGTCGAGCCGGCCGCACATCCGCAGCGCGAACGGGGCGTTGTACCGGGGGTCGTGCCCGTAGCGCTCCTCGGTCCGGAAGAGCGCCTGCTGCGGGAAGGACTGGGGCAGCACGGTTCCCGGCGTCATGCGCGGGGCCGGGCGGTCGTCGTAGACCTGGTCCTGGCGCTCGGCGGCCCGGTGCCGCTCCTGCTCGACCAGGGTGGCCAGCCTGGCGACGGTCGGCTCGGCGAGGAAGTCGGCCAGCGCGATCTCGGCCCCGAGCCGGTCCCGCACCCGCGCCGTCACCTGGGTCGCCTGCAGCGAGTTGCCGCCCAGCTCGAAGAAGTCGGCCCTGCGATCCACAGTGGACAGGGACAGCAGCGGGCCGAGCACGTCGGTGGCGATGGCCCGCTCCAGGTCGGTCCACGCGGCGTCGTCAGCGGCGGCGGCTGGTTCCGGCGGGGCGGGCAGCGCCCGGCGGTCGATCTTGCCACTCGGCGTCCTGGGCAGCTCGGCCAGCACCGCGAGCCGGGTCGGGACCATGTAGTCCGGCAGCCGGGCCGCGGCGATCTCGCGGACCTCCGCCAGCGTCGGCGCGGTCGAGGCCGGCACCACGTAGGCGGTCAGGTGCCGGCCGGCGTCCCCGCCCTCCCAAACCTCGACCGCGACCTGCCGGATGCGCTCGTCGGCGGCCAGCACCGACTCGACCTCGCCCAGCTCCACCCGGAACCCGCGGATCTTGACCTGGCGGTCCACCCGGCCGAGGAACTCGAGCACGACCGAAGACCTGCTTGCAGGGTCGAGCATCGACACCGAAGACCTGCTTGCAGGGTCGAGCATCGGAACAGTCGCCCAGCGCGCCAGGTCGCCGGTGCGGTACAGCCGCGAGCCCGGCTCATCGCCGAACGGATCCGGCACGAACCGGTCCGCGGTGTGGCCGGGCCGGCCAAGATAGCCGCGGGCGAGCCCGGCCCCGGCGACGCACAGCTCGCCCGGGACTCCGGCGGGGACCGGCCGCAACCGCTCGTCGAGCACGTAGGCGCGATGGTTCGGCATCGGCAGGCCGATCGGTGGTGTCCGTCCGCCCGACGGCGGCCGGCAGCGCATCAGGGTGACCGCGACCGTGGCCTCGGCCGGGCCGTAGCCGTTCCAGAACTCCCGGCCACCGGTGGCCCACTCGTCGACGAGCACGCCCGCGGGCGCCTCCCCGCCGACGGACACCAGCCGCAGGTCGGGCAGCTCGGCAGGATCGAGCAGCGGCATCAGGCCGGGTGGCAGCTCGGCGACGGTGACCCGCTGCTCGACCAGCAGCCGGCGCAGCGCCTCGACCGAGAGCCGTTCCTCGTCCCCGGCCAGCACCAACGTCGCGCCCGAGCACAGCGCCGACCACAGGTCGAACACGGACACGTCGAAGGTGAGCGCGGCGAAACCGAGCAGCCGGGTGTCCGGGCCGATCCGGTAGGCCCGCGCGATGTGGCGGGAGAAGTCCACCACGGCGCGGTGCTCGACCAGCACGCCCTTGGGCCGACCGGTGCTGCCGGAGGTGTAGATGACGTAGGCGGCGGTGTGGTCGGCACTGTCCGGCCGGCCCGGCGCGACCGGTTCGAACGGACGCTCCGGGAGCGGATCCGGGTTCAGCACCGGGATCCCGGCGGGGAACCGGCCGGCCAGCCCGGCGTTGGTGACCACTGTGGACACGCCGGCGTCCGCGCACAGGTACTCGATCCGGGCCGGCGGGTACTTCGGGTCGACCGGCACGTAGGCGGCGCCGGCCAGCATGATGCCCAGCGGTGCCCAGACCGTCGCGGCGGTTCGGGGCAGGCACACCGCGACCCGGTGCTCCACGCCGACGCCCCGGGCCCGCAGCTCGGCGGCGAGCCCGGCCGCGCGGTCGAGCAGCTGCCGGTAGGTGAGCTCGCCGTCGGCCGCCACCACCGCCACCGCGTCGAGGTCCTGCCGGGCGACCAGCTCGGGCACCGTGGCCGGCGGGTCGGCGACGGCGCCGCCGTCCGCCGCGCGCAGCAGCTCGTCCCGTTCAGCGCCGGTGACCAGGTCGGCGGCGTCGATGGGCCGGTTCGGCTCGGTGCGCGCCAGTGACACCGCGCGGGCCGCGCGCCGGATCAGGCCGGTCACCGTGTGCTCGGTGATCGCGCGGCCGTCGAACACGGCGGTGATGCCGGTGCCGCCCGCTGCGTCCGGCCCGATGTCCAGCCCCACGGTCGCGGCGGCGTGCGCGGCCAGCGCTCCGGGGCGGTCGTGCACCGCGACGCTGACCAGCGGGTCCTCGGCCAGCATCGCGCGCAGCCGCGGCCACGGCAGGTCGGCGTCGCAGCGGGCGGTGGCGAGCGCCTCGCCCACGGCCTCGGTCACCGCGGCCGGCCCGTCGCCGGCCCCGACCGCGACCCGGACCGGAAGCATCCGGCTGAACGGCCCGGGCACGCCGTCGAGCTCCGGCGGCAGGACCGGGCGGGTGACCACCCCGAGGACCACGTCGTCGTCGCGGCCACAGCGGGCAAGCACCTGTGCCAAGGCGGCGAACCATTGCTCCGGCGTGGCGGTTTCCGGCACGGTCAGGCTGATCTGCCCGCGCGCGGGCGCGTCCGGTGCCACGCGGTCGGCCGGGATGCCCGATGCCGGGGCGCCGCGGAGCACGGTCTTCCAGTGCGCCGCCTGCCGGTCCCGCTCCCCGGTCCGGCGAGGATCGGCCTGCCATCCGGCATAGTCCGCGTAACGCAGCGCCGTACCGGCGTCGGGCGCGTCCGGATCGTCTACTGTGGACTCCGACAGCGGGCGCAGGGCCGAGGCGGCGGTGTCGTCGTAGAACTCCTGCTGCACCGACCGCGGCACGGGGCCGCGGATGCGGCCGGGCCGGATGGGCGGCGCCGCTCGCTGCGCCGCCCGCAGGCCGGCCAGGAACTCGCCGCGCCGGCGCTCGGGCAGCGCGGCGAGCCGCGCGGCCAGTGGCCGCGGCTCGGTGCGCACGCCGGCCGGCCCCGGCCCGAGGAGGGCGGCCACGTCCACGTGCCCGGCCGCGGTCAGCGGAAGCTCCGCCAGCTGGCGGACGTCACCGGGCAGCAGGGCACTGGGTACCCGGTGGCGCAGCCGTCCCAGGAGCGCCGGCACATCCACCGGGCGGCCGTCCGGCGCGACGATCCAGGCGCGCTCACCCATGACCACCGCGGCGGCGACCGCCTCGTCGCGGCCGAGCTGACCGGCCACCCAGACGTCCTCGCTGCCCGGCCGCTCTCCCAGCCGCTGGACGGTTCCGTCGGCCCGGCGGCGGGCCCACACACCGGTGCGGACGTCGCCGCCGGCCCCGGTGACGACGAGCTCGCCCGCCACGGCGTCCGGTACCGGCCGGCCGGCCGAGTCGGCCAGCCAGCCACCCGGCACGGCGCCGAGATCCGTACCGGCGGGCGGTACGCAGGCGTAGGCGCCGCCCGTGGCGTCGGTGCCGTGCACCCGCCAGGCACCGGGCACCTCCCAGCCGACGACCACGCCGGCGCCGAGCGGGCCGGGTGCCAGCGGATCGCGGAAGTCGAGGCGGGCGCCGGCCCTCAGCGCGGCCAGCGCCACCGGCAGCAGCGCCGGCTCGTCCGGCCCGAGCGCGAGCACCGCCGGCTCGCCGGCCGCGAACGGCAGCTCGCTCGCCACGGCCACCGCTTCGGCAAGGGTGCCGACCGGCGCACCCCGCCACCAGCCGGACAGGTCAGGCAGCCGGTCGTCTACTTCGGACTGTCCGAAGTAGACGACCGAGGCCGGCGGCGGGATGGTGAGCTCCGTGCCGCTGGGCACCACGAGTGCGGCCGCACCCCCGCAGTGCTCGGCCAGCTCGGTCGCCGACGCGCCCGAGGGCAACTGCCCGACATCGGCACCCAGCGCCAGCGCCCCGAGCGCCGCGGCGACCAGGTCCACCGACGCCGGCAGCCACAGTACGACGCGGTCGCCGGCGCCGACACCCGCGGCGCGCAGCTGGCCGGCCGCCGCGCCGGCCGGAGGGTAGGCCGGCAGGCCGGTCGCCGGGCGCGTCCGGACAGGCGCGGCCTCGGCCGGCGCGAGCAGCGGGATGTCGCGCAGCGGCATGCCGTCCTCGGCGGCGGCCAGCTCACCGAGCAGCCGCGCGTAGCGATCGGCGAGCCATTCGGCAACCGACCGGTCGATGCGCCGCTCGTCGAACTCCACCCGGACCCATGTCGCGCCCCGCGGCAGCGCCACGGACACCACCAGCGGCAGCCCGGTCTGCTCCTGCTGGCGCAGCGCGCGGACGGTCACCGGGCCGGCGGGCTCGCCCGTGGGCTCGTCGACGAAGTAGTTCTGGAAGCCGAGCACGCTCTCGTAGAGCGGCTCCCCCATCGGCACGGCGCTGCACCGCTGCGCGGCCGCGACCGGGAGGTGCTCGAACGCTCGGCCGGCGATCAGCTGCTCCTGCAGCGCGGCGAGCCACCGATCGACGACGAGCTCGCCGTCTGTGTCGGCTATGGCCACCCGCACCGGCACCGTGTTGACGAACATGCCCACCCGCTCGGTGACGCCGGGCAGCTCGGCCGGGCGGCCGGAGACCGTGGTCCCGAACACCGCGTCGGGCGTGCTCGCGCACCGGGCCAGCAGAAGTCCCCACGCGGCGTGGGCGATCGTGCTGGGCAGCAGGCCGCGCCGGCGGGCGAGGACGTCCGGCCGCCGTTCCGGGTCACACCGAAGGAAGAGCTCGACCCGGCCGGACGGTCCGGGCTCCGCGCTGACCCTGCTCACCCGGTCGACGCCGAGCGGGGTCGGGTGGCGCAGGTCGCCGAGCAGTCGCTTGAAGTGGGCGCCCGCCGCCTCGGTGGTGTCGTGGTCGCGCAGCCAGGTCACGAACTCCCGGAACGGTGCGGCCGGTGGCAGCGTCGCGGTCCGCCCGGCCAGCCGGGCCGCGACCAGTTCGGCCAGTTCGGCCTGGACGGTTGGCATGCTCCAGCCGTCCAGCACGAGGTGGTGGATCGTGGTGACCAGCCGCCACTCGTCCGCGCCGACCCGCAGCGCGTGCGCCCGCAGCAGCGGCGCCCGGCGCAGGTCGAACGGCGTCGCCCACTGGTCGGCCAACGCCGCCCGCACCGCCGCGTCCACATCGGACCCGCGCGCGTCGGTGACCGCGAGCCCCGGGGCGGCGTCGGCGAACACCACCTGCACCGGGGTGTCCACGCCCTCCCAGACGAACCCGGTGCGCAGCACGGTGTGCCGGGCCACCAGGTCGTCCAGGCCCGCCCGCAACGCGGCCTCGGCCGGCACACCGGTGACCGCCAGGACGAACTGCTGCTGGTACACCGGCGCCTCGGCGGCCCGCAGCGCGTGCACCAGCATGCCTTGCTGCATCGCCGTCAGCGGGTAGATGTCGCGCACCCGGCGCCTGGCGGTCACGGTCATCGGGCTGTCCCTTCCACCGGCCGGGGCGGTTCGGTGAGCCGGCGCACCGGCGAGCACCACACCAGCGCCGGCGCGATCGCCAACCCCGCGACAGCGGCGAACAGCGCCGCGCGGGGCCCGATCGCGACGCCCAGCAGCCCACCCCCGAGCGCGCCGAGTGGCGCGAGGCCCACGCACAGGAACCGGAACGCGCCGTTCACCCGGCCCAGCAGGTGGTCCGGGGTGGCGCTCTGGCACATGCTCTCCACGTTGATCGCGCACACCTGGCCGCTGCTCGCCATCAGGAACGAGGCGGCGATCAGCATCGGCAGCGCCACCGCGACGGCCGGCGGGGCCAGCGGGATCAGCAGGGCGGCCAGGCAGAAGCCGGCGAGGCCGGACCAGATGGCACCGCCGAGCCCGATCCGCCTGGCCACCGGCCCGGCGGCCAGTGCACCGACCACGGCGCCCGGGCCCGCGCCGAGCAGCGTGAGACCGACCAGCGACGCGGGCAGGTCCATCACGGAGACCAGGTAGATCACGTAGAGCGTGGTCTCGGCGGCCCACGCCACGTTGTTGATGGTGATGGCGAGCATCAGTGGCCCCAGCACGGGGTGGCGGGCGAGGAACCGGATCCCGGCGGCCACCTCGCCCCACACCCGGCGCGGCCAGCGTTGGCCGGACGTCGGCCCGGGCTTGCGCTCGGGTACGGGCTCCTTGTGGCGGATGCGGCCGAGCATGAACACGGAGGCGAGCACGGCGAGCCCGTCCAGGATGATCGCCACCGGCGCGGTGACCGCCTGCACCAGCACGCCTCCCAGGGACGGACCGGTGAGCTGCGCGCTGGCCCTGGCCGACTCCATCCGGCTGTTGGCCTCGACCAGGTGCTCGCGGCCGACCAGGCCGGGCAGGTAGCTCAGGTACGCGGTGTCGAACCAGACGGTGAGCACCGCGGAGACCAGCAGGGTGGCGCCGAGCAGGCCGATCGAGAGCACCCCGAGCGCCACCTCGACGGGGATCATCAGCAGCAGCACGGCCCGCGCGAGGTTCGTCACGATCAGCGTCGGGCGCTTGCGCATCCGGTCGATCGAGACCCCGGCCACGATGTAGAGCAGCGCGGGCAGCTTGCTGAGCAACCCGAGCAGGCCCAGATCGCCGACGCCGGCGTGCAGCGTCTCGATCGCGAGCAGCGGCACCACGACCGTGCTCACGTGGTTGCCGAACTGGGAGAATGCCTGGCCGGACCACAGCCGCACGAAGTCGCGGTTGCGCCATACCGGTGCGGAGAACGGGCGCCGGCGGGTGGCGGTCTTGCCGGTTCTCTCGGCCACGGTCAGTCCACCCCCGCCTCGGCGCGCAGCGCGGCGGGGGCGGCGTCGGCCGCGACCGCCCGCGGCGCGACCAGGTAGTGCCGGCGCACGGGCGATCCGTCGGTCATGCCGAACGCGCCGTGCAGGTGGACGGCCTCCCGGCTGACGTCCAGCGCCAGCGTGCCCGCCTCGGCGAGTGCCCCGGCGGCGAGCCACGGGGCGGGAGCGCCACCGTCGATGCCACCGTGGATGCCGCCGTGGATGCCGTCGTCGAACCGCCCGGCGATCTCGGTGACCAGGGCGGTGAGCGCGGCCAGCCGCACGGACAGCCGGGCGAGGCGGAACGCGATCTCCTGGTTGGCGATCAGCGGCCGACCGAACTGCTCGCGGGTGCGGGCCCGGTGGCAGGCGTGCTCGAGGCAGCCGGCGGCGAGACCGAGCAGCCAGGCGGCCCGGCGCACCCGTCCGGCGGCTAGCACCTCGGCGGCCGCGGTGCCGTCCACCAGCACCGGTCCGGCCGGCGCCGGGCCGTGGACGGTCCACACCGGACCGGTGGACGTGCGGTGCCGCCGGATCGCCACGTCGGTGGCGGAGACGAGCGCCAGGGCGGGGCCGTCCAGCACCGCGACCACGGCGTCCGCCGTGTGCGGGTCGGCAACCGGGCGGTCGGGCAGCCGGAGGTCCGCCAACGCCGCCCGCCACCGGCCGTCCGGCGCGGGCAGCTCGCGGCCGGCCCGGGCCAGGGCGTCGATCGCGGTGAGGGTGTCCAGCAGCCCGTCGTCGTGCAGGCCCCGGCCCAGCTCGGCGCAGCAGATCACCGCCGCGCGCAGGCCCAGGTCCAGCCCGCCCCGGGCGGCCGGGACCGTCAGCCCGAACACCCCGATCCGGGCGAGCTCCGGCCAGCACGCGCCGGCCGGGTCGCGCTCGTCGTAGGCGGACGAGACGGCCCGGCACGCCGCGCGCAGCTCGCCGGCCAGCGGCTCATCGGTGTCGGGCAGTGGCAGCCCGGCGGAGGCCACCAGCTCCAGCATCATCTCCGAGGTGCCGGCAGACAGGGTGAGGCCGGGTGCCTCGCGGTAGGCGGCCTCCAGCAGCCCGCCGTCGGGCGCGGCGCCCGCACCGTTGTCAGCACCGTCCGCGTCACCGTTGTCACCGCCGGACCGCCACAGGCCGGCCGGCCCGACCGTCTCGGCGCACCACCAGGCGACCGAGCGGGCGGTCTCCGAGCACCACAGCTTGGTCGCCGCGGCGCCGACCGCGTCGACCCGGCCGGTGTCGAGCTGGTCGACGCAGCGCACGGCGAGCGCGCGGGCGGCCGCCGTGTGCGTGCGCAGCCGGCCGTACTCGCTCGCCGCCCGCTCGTCGCCGGGCGCGGGGGGCACGACCCCCAGCCACCGCTCGGCCTTCGCGACGTAGTCGACGCCGGTGCGCTCCAGCGCCAGCGCCTCGGTGATCAGCGGCCAGGCTCCGCCCACCGGGCCGATCACCGCGCTCGCCGGTACCTCGACGCCGTCGAGCCGCACGTCGGCGAAGTCCTCATCGGCCAGCGAGTCCAGCCGACCGGTGCCGACGCCGGCACGGTTCAGCGGCACGAGGAACAGCGTGATGCCCCGGTACGGGGTCGGCTCGACGCTGGTCCGGGCCGCGACCAGACCGACATCGGCCAGCGCGGTCCCCACGCTGTACACCTTGCGACCGGTGATCCGCCAGCCGCCGTTCCCGGTCGGCGCCGCCGTGGTCTCCAGGGCGGACAGGTCGGAGCCGACGCCGGGCTCGGAGTAGAGAACCGTCGCGGTCCGCCGGCCCGACGCCAGCCCCGGCAGCACCGCGGCCCGTTGCTCGTCGGACCCCGCGGTCAGCAGGAAGTTGCCGCAGATCTGCACCGACAGGGTGTGCAGCACCTCGGGCACGCCGCCCGCGATCAGCTCGCCGACCACCGCGGCGGCGCACCGGGCGGGCAGCTCGCGCCCGCCGTAAGCCCTCGGCCAAGACACCGCGAGCAGCCGGTGCTCGCCCAGCAGCCGGTACAGCGGGCGCGGATCGAGCTCGGTGCCCCCGCGGCGCGCCTCGGCCAGTGCGGCGAGGGCGCGGCTGGCCGGCGGGCCGGCCAGCAGCGCGCGGACCTCCCTGGCGACGAGTTCCGCCGTGCGGTCCACCGCCAGGTCCGGCCGGAGATCCGGGTCGGCCACCCAACTCGTCACGGCGCTGGTCACGGCGCGGCCTCCGCGTCAACCGCCGAGTCGACCGCCGAGTCGACCGCTGCGTCGACCGCCGAGCCCACGCCGTCGAGGCTTGCGAGCAGGCCGGCCATCGCGGCGTCGTCCAGGCCCGCGTCCGGGAAGTCGGCCGCCGAGTACGCCGGCTCGGCCGCGACGCAGTGCTCGACGAGCCGGACCAGCTGGTCGCGAACTCGCTCGGCCAGCCCGTCCCCGCCCTCGCCGGTGACGATCAGCCGGGCGCCGGCCAGGGTCACCAGCAGCCGCGTTCCGGCATCGCCCACCGCGGTCACCGGGATGTCGGCCGGCGGGAGCAGCACCCGCACGCCGGGCACGGCCGGGTCGTCCTCCTCCGGTGTGCGCAGGGCGGCCTTGACCGCGCGGATCAGGTCGACCTCGCCGGCCACCGTGCCGACCCGCGCCAGGCCGGGCACGGCATGGCCGCCGGTCGCGGCCGGCTCCTCGCGCCGGGTGTCGGCGACCGCGACGGCCGGCTCACCGGTCGCGGCGAGGGTCGCGGCCACGACGAGGTCGGTGGTCGTGGTGGCGTACGCCTCGTGGGCCGGACCGTCCAGCGCGGCCACCGTCTCCGGCGGCACGAGCAGGCCCGGCACGCCGTCTGCGGCGGACGCAGCCGGGGCGGCCGGCCCGGCCGGGCGCAGCTGGCGCACGATCCGGCCGAGGGACCAGTCGTCCACCTGGGACGGATCGGCGGTGAGCCGGCGGCCGGCGACGGTGACGCCGGGGATCGCGGGTGCCTCGGCCACCGGGGCCGGGAGGCGGAGGACCGTCGGGCCGGTGATCCCCAAGGGCGCCGGCCGGCGGACCGGATCCCGCACGTCCAGCGCGCGGGCGAGCGCGCGGACGGTGCGCAGGTCGAGGATCTGCCGCACGGTCAGCGTCAGCCCGTGCCGGCGGGCCTCGGCGACGGCGTGGATAGCCAGGATCGAGTCGCCGCCGATGTCGAAGAAGTCGTCGGTGACGCCGAACTCCCGCTTCGGCAGCAGCCACCGCCAGCCGTCCAGCAGCGCCTCCTCGACCGGCGTCTCCGGCTCCCGCGGACCCTCCCGTTCCGGCGGACCCGCGGGTTCGGGCACCGGGGTCACGTCCTGCCGGTCCGTGCGCCCGCAGAACTCCAGGCGACCGTCCGGCAGGCGGCGCACCAGGTCGCCGGTCCGGAACCGGCGCGCGCCGGGCGAACCCGGGTCGGGCACGAAGGCGGCAGCCGTCGCGCCGGGAGCGCCGGGACAGCCGCGCGCCACCTGGGGGCCGCCGACGTACAACTCGCCGCGGCAGCCCGGCGGCACCGGCTGCCCCCACCGGTCCAGGACGTCCGCGCGGACCCCGGGCAGCGGCGTGGCCAGGTCGAGCGGGCCCGCCGCGACGGTGCCGGTCTCGGCAGGCCCGTACAGCACGACCACGTCCCAGCCCGCACCGTCCAACCGCGCCCGCAGTGCGGGGTCGGCGGGCTCACCGAGGACGACGGCTCGGCGGGGCCGCACCGCCGCCGGATCGCCCCCGGCCAACAACGCCGTCAGGTGTGCCGGGGTGGTGTGCAGGAAGTCGGCCGGCGGCGCGTCGTCGGCCACGTGCAGGGCGCCGCCGCCCGCCAGTGCGCAGAGCAGCGCGGTCGGCGACGACCCCGTGGGCAGGTGACTCGAACCGGCCGGCAGCACGGTGAGCAGACCGCCCACGGCCGACACCGCGTTGCGATGGGTGACCAGGACGCCGGCCGGTCCCGAGCCGAACATCACGTACGCACCGTTGTCCGGCCGCACCGGCACGGAGAGCGGGCCGGGGTCCGGCGCGGCGGCGATGGCAACCGGCACCGCCTCGACCGAGCCGGGCAGCGCGACCCTGGCGTCCGGCAGGGTCAGCGCCAGGCCGGCTCCACACCGGCCGGCGAGGGCGGCCAGCTGTGCCGCCGGCGTCGCCGGGTCGACCGGGACGCACACGCCGCCCGCCTTGAGCACGCCGAGGAAGGCCACCGCCAGCTCGGCCGACCGGGGCAGCGCCACCAGCACCGGCTCCTCCGGGTGGGCGCCCCGGGCCCGCAGGGCGTGCGCGACCCGATTCGCCGCGGCGGCCAGGTCGGCGAAATCCAGGGACCCGCCCGCCCACACGACCGCGGGCGCGTGCGGGGTACCGGCGACCTGCTGCTCGATCAGCTCGTGCAGCAGGAGGCCGTCCGGGGTGGCCACCGGCCCGGCGTCCTCGTCGGGCCACAGCCCCTGGAATGTCCACATCGGACGATCCGGCTCGGCGAGCGCGGCCCGCAGCAGCCGCGGGAACATCTCGCACACCAGCTCGGCCGCGGCGTCGTCGACCACGTCGGGGCGGTACCGCACGGTGCCGGCGTAGGGCGCCGGGTCGGGTACCAGGTCCAGCAGCAAGTCGTGGGTGACCGTCCCGGTGTCGATCTGCGAGGAGCCCGTCGTCCTCGGCATCCCACCCGCGGAGGGCCGCGGCCGCACCGGCGGCTGCAGGTTGATCGCCGCCTGGGCCAGCGGGGTCATGCCGGCCACCCGTTCCGGCGCCACCGCCGCGACGATCTGGTCGAAGGTGGCCGAGCCGTGGTCGTGGGCCTCGCCGACCACCCGCCGCGCCGCCCGCACCAGCTCCCGGAACGTCGGCCCGCCGGACAGGTCGAGCCGCAGCACGACCTGGTCGACGAACATGCCGATGACATCTCCCAGCACCGGCAGCGGCCGCCCGAGGACCGTGCTCGCTACGGCGACGTCCTCGCCGCCGAACACCCTGCCGAGGGTGGCCGCGTACGCCGCCAGCAGACCCATGAAGGCGGTGGCCCGTTCGGCCCGGACGAACTCGTCCAGCGCGGACACGACACCGGCCTCGATCGCGAAGCTCAGCCGGCGGCCCCGCTGGGTCAGCCGCCCCGGCCGGGGCTTGCCGTATGCGAGGTCCAATGTGGACAGCTCGGCGAGCTGCCCGCGCCAGTAGTCCAGGTCCTGCCGCACGGCCGGGCCGGCGGCCCGGTCCTCCTGCCAAGCGGTGAAATCGGCGTACTGCACCGGCAGCTCCGGCCAGTCCGGCGCGCGACCGGCGAGCCGCCGCTCGTAGGCGGTGGTCAGGTCGCGGATGAGGATCCCCGCGGAGGTGGCGTCCGCGATGGCGTGGTGCAGCACCACGACCAGCGCGTCCGTGGCCGGGCCGAGTCGGGCGTGCACCATCCGCAGCAGCGGTGCCCGGCCGAGGTCGAACACCCGCGTGCCGACCCGCGCGCACAGGTCGCGGTAGGCCGCCTCCGGGTCGGCCGCGCCGCTCAGCTCGCAGAACTCCACCGGCGGCTGGTCCGGCGGGGCCTGCACGACCTGCCACAAGGTGTTGTCCCGCACCTCGAACCGGGTGCGCAGTGACTCGTGCCTGCCCACCAGGTCGGCCACCGCCGCACGCAGTGCCGCCGGGTCGAGCAGGCCGGCGTGGCGGCGCTCGAGGCTGATGTTGTGCACCGGCTCGCCGGGCACCAACTGCTCGACGAACCACATCTGCTGCTGGGCGTGCGACGCCCGGTAGCTCAGGACCTCGTTCACCGCGATCCGGCCCCCGCCGAGCCGGCCGACTCCATGGCGATCCGCAGGCTCTTCGGGCGCATGTCGGTCCACACCTGGTCGACGTGGGCGAGGCAGTCGTCCCGGCCGCCGGTGAACCCGGCCGGCCGCCAGCCCGCGGGCGGCTCCTGCTCGGCCGGCCAGACCGAGTACTGGTCCTCGTCGTTCACGACGACCTGGAAGGCCTGCTCGCCAGCCATGTCAGCTCCCTCCACTGGTTACGGGCGAGTCCGCTGCTCCCCCATCGATGTCCCCGTCGAGGCCGTCGCGGTCGGTGGTCCCGTCGACGAACGCGGCCAGCGTGCGCACCGTCGGGTAGAGGAACAGGTCCACCACCCTCGGGTCTCCGGGCAGCAGCTTCGCCAGGGACACCAGGTCCAGCGACGTGCCACCGAGGTCGAAGAAGTTCTGGGTGACGCCGACCGAGTCCCGGCGCAGCACCGCGCACCAGGCGGCGGCGACGGCCCGCTCGGTGGCCGCGGCCGGCGGCACCTCCTTTTCCCGACCACCGTCCCCTCGCCGCGTCCCCGGGATGTCCGCGGCCGGCTCGACGTGGGCCGCCGGCTCCCGAACGAGCCCGGACCGCAGCACGTCGAGATGGGGGACCTCGAGCGCGCCGATCGGGCGGTGCGGCCCGGCCACCGCGGCGTCGACCAGGTGCACCAACGCGGCCAGCAGCGTCTCGATCCGTTGCGCCGTGTAGAGGTCCGTGTTGTAGACCAGCTCGAAACGCATCCTCCCGGCGCGCTCGACCAGGTAGGTGGTCAGGTCGAACGGCGAGCCGGGCACCCCGGGCGGCAGCTGCTCGACCCGGATGCCCGGCAGCTCCAGCGGGGCCTGGGCGAAGTTGTAGACGTTGAACACAACCTGGACCAGCGCCCCCCGGGACGGGTCGCGGGGCAGGGCGAGCGCGTCCACGACCCGCTCCAGCGGCGCGTCCGGATGGGCGAGCGCGTCGAACAGCTCGTCCCGGCAGCCGGTGACCAGTTCGGCGAACGTGCACTCGCCGGCGCCGCCGAGGCGCAGCGGGACGATGTCGACGAAGAAGCCGATCAGGTCGGCGAACGCGGTGTGCCGGCGGTCCGCGACCGGCGAGCCGACCACCACGTCGTTCTGGCCGGACACCCGGCGGAGCAGCTCCGCGAACGCCGCGAGCACCACGGTGGACGGCGTCGCACCCAGCTCGACGGCGAGCGACCGGATCCCCGCGTCGGTAGCCGGGCGCAGGTCGGTGGCGGCGAACGCGCCGGCGTAGCTCTGCTCGGCCGGGCGCGGGTGGTCGCGCGGCAGGTCGAGCACGGTCGGCGCGCCGGCCAGGTGCTCCGTCCACCACGCCAGGTCCTCCTTGCCGCGCCGGCCGGCCCGCTTCTCGCGCCAGACGACGTAGTCGGCGAACGCCGCGGGCAGCGGCGGCCGGGTCCTCCCCGCGTAGGCGGCGCCGAGCTCCTGGTAGAGGATCCGCTCGGACCAGCCGTCGAAGACGGCGTGGTGCGCGGTGATCGCCAGGACGTGCTCGTCCTCGCCGAGCCGCAGCAACCGGGCTCGCAGCAGCCCGCCCTCGGCAAGATCGAACCTGATGGCCGCCTCGGCGTGCAGCCGATCCCGCACCGCGTGCTCGCGGTCCGAAGTGGACAGCGCGGTCAGGTCCTCGACCGGCAGCGGCACCGCGGTGCTCTCCTTGTCGAGGACCGCGTACGGGTGGCCACCGTCGTCCGGCACCCGCCAGCGCAGCACGTCGTGCCTGGCCACCACCTCGATCAGCGCCCGGCGCAGCGCGTCGGGGTCCAGCGGGCCGCGCAGGCGTTGCGCCAGCGCGATGTTGTACGCGGCGGCGTCCGGCGCGAGCTGGTCGAGAAACCACAGCCGGCGCTGGGCGGCGGACAGCGAGGGCGGGTTGCCGGTCGGCAGGTCCGTGTCGTCCACATCGGACAACTCGGCGGCGGCCGCGACCCGCTTCGCGAGCCCGCCGAGGGTGCGCGCGGCGAACACGTCCTCGACGGCGACGTCGCGGCGCAGCTCCGAGCGCAGCGCGGCGACCAGCCGCATGGCCGCGAGGGAGTGCCCGCCGGCGGCGAAGAAGTCGTCCTCGGCCGAGCCGGCCGGCGCGCCGACCACGCCGGACCAGACCGCAACGAGCTCGCGCGGCACCCCCGGCACGTCGGCGACCTCGGCGAGCGCTTCGTCGGTGAGGCCGGAAACCAGCGCGGCCACGTCCACCTTGTCCGACGTGGTCAGCGGCAGCTCGGCCAGCCTGCGGAACCGGGTGGGCACCATCACCGCCGGCAGCCGGGCGGCGAGGTGGGCACGCAGCTCCTCGTCGTCCGGAGCGCCGGCCGGGGTGACGAACGCCGCGAGGCTCACCCCGGCCCGGCCGAGCGCGGCATCGGACACCGCGTCGGACACGGCGTCGGACACCGCGGCCACCACCGCGTGCGCCACCCCGGGGTGGGTGCGCAACGCGGCCTCCACCTCGGCCAGCTCCACCCGCTGGCCCCGGACCTTGACCTGACGGTCGGTCCGGCCGTGGAAGCGCAGCTGGCCGTCGGCACCCCAGCTGACCAGGTCGCCGGTGCGGTAGAGCCGCTCGCCGGGCTCGTCGCCGAAGGGGTCGGGGACGAACAGCTCCGCGGTCAGGCCGGGCGCGTCGAGGTAGCCGCGGCTCACCCCGGGACCGCCGACCAGCAGCTCCCCCGGCACCTCCGGCGGCACCAGGCGCAGCCGCTCGTCCACGACGTACAGGCGGTGGTTGAGCATCGGGCGGCCGATCGGGATCGGCCGGTGCCACTCGCCGGACGCGACGAACCCGGCCACCGCGACCGTCGTCTCGGTCGGGCCGTAGCCGTTCATCAGCCGCCGGCCGTCCGCGGTCCAGCGGGCCACCTGCTCCGGGCCGGGCGCCTCGGCCCCGGTGACGACCGAGCGCACCAGTGGCAGGTCGGCCGGGTCGAGCAGGGGCAGCAGTGCCGGGGCCACCTCGGCCCAGGTGACGTCGTGGGAGACCATGAAGCGGCGCAACCGGTCCGGGTCCGCCCGGTCGGACTCGGCCGCGAGCTGCACCGACGCGCCGACCATCAGCGCCACCAGCAACTCCAGCACCGAGACGTCGAAGGCGATCGAGGTGATCGCCAGGGCCCGGCAGCCGCGCTCGATCCGGCCGCGCTCGCGGATGCCGGTCATGAAGGCGGCCACGTTGGCGTGGGTGACCACGACGCCCTTGGGCAGCCCGGTCGAACCGGATGTGTAGATCACGTAGGCCGCGTTCGCCGGCATCGCCGGGCAGGGAAACGCGGCCGGGGCCGGCCCGGCGCCCGGTAGGTCCACAAGGGACAGTCCGGTGCCGGCGAACACGGCCCGGCCTGCGTCGTCGGCGACCACGCGGGCCACCCCGGCGGCCCGCGCGGTCTCGGTCAGCCGCAGCGCCGGCAGATCGGGGTCGAGCGGAACGTAGGCGCCGCCGGAGAGCAGCACGCCGACCAGCGCCACGAGCAGCCCGGGGTGCCGCCCGACGCAGACGCCGACCCGCGTCTCGGGGCCGACGCCGAGCTCGCGCAGCGTCCCTGCCAAGCGCCACGCCGTCGCCACCAACTCGGCATAGGTCAGCTCGGTGTCCCACTGCCGCACCGCGACCGCATCCGGCCGGACGGCCGCGTGCGCCGCGATCAGCTCACCCACGGTGCCGGCGGGGCAGCCGGGACGGGCGGCGACCATCCAGTCCGCGGGTACCGCGCGCACCCCGGAGGCGCTCGCCCGCCACCGGCTGCGGGGCGGCTCGGCTAAGTCGCCCACCGACTCCTCACCCGTCATCGTGCGGCCTCCACCGGTTCCACCTGGCGCGGCGGCTCGGAGATGTGCCGACGGCCATCGGGGTCGGCCAGCCAGGCCTGGTTCGGCGGCATCTCGCTTACCGCCGTCGCGGTGCCGTCGCCGCCCGCCCGCCGCGCGGAGCGCGGCAGGATGCACAGGATCGGCCCGAGGCGAGCGGCCCGGCCGCGGCCGACGAGGTGGTGGTCCACGGCGAATCCGGCCGCGCGCGGCAACGCGTCCCGCCAGACCTGCCACGACGTTCCGGGGAGCCCGGTCGCGTGCTCCGGCGGATCCGCTAATGACAGCGTCATCATCCCCTTGGAGTGCTCGCCGAACGCGCACGAAAACCGGCCCGCGCACCGCGGCGACACCGACAAGTTATCGCCCGTTAATTTCCAAGCACGTCGGACTCTAACCGGTTCCAACGCCGGGAGACAAGCGATGCGCTTCGCTGACCAGGCCGGCCCGCCCGGCTCCCGATCGGCAGCGCGCGCCTGATGATCGCGGACGCGCCAATTGTTTGTCCGGTGCGAGTTACCGCGCGGCACCGATCGACTTTCACGCAGGTGATCGTGGCAGCGGGGCGTCATCGGCAAGCCCGGCGAGCAGAGACAGCCGGGATGTCCACAAAGACCGTTCCGTCGGAAAAGGCCCGATATCTCCGGAACAATTCGGCCACTGACCGTCCGGCGGAGGGAGATTCTCTTCGGAGTAAGTAACTCACCCAATCGCTGTAGCGTTACTTCCAATCAACGGATTAAGCGTGTAACAATCCCCCCACCCCGCGCAGGGTGAACGACACCACCGAGTCGCCCCGTGCGCGCCAGCCGTGGTGGAGGGTGCCGAGATGTCGATGCGGTGCTGCGAGATCGAGAGCACCCGCTTATGAGCGGAGCGTCCCTCGTCGTCCTCGGTACCGGGTCACTGGCACACGCGACGTGCGACGCTCTCGCCACAGTCTCACCCGAACCAGTCGACGTCGCCGTGGTCGGCCGCAGCCGCGGCAAGGCCGACGCCGTCTGCTACCTGGCCGGCACCCGGGCGGCCCTCGGCGGCACCGGCGTGACGTTCCAGCCGGTCGTCGCCGACTTCGGCGCGCGGCTCGCGGACGTCCTCGCCGGCGCGCGCCCCACGGGTGTCTTCGTCTGCGCCTCCCATCAGTCGCCGTGGGAGCGGGTCACCGCACCGTCCGCGTGGACCGACCTGCTCGCGCGCGCCGGGTTCGGCCTGGCCTTGCCGTTGCACGCGGACATCGCGGCCCGGGCCGAACGGCTGATCGCGACGCACGCCCCCGGCGCGTGGCTGGTGAACGCGTGCTTCCCGGACGCCGTCAACCCCGTGCTCGCCGGGCTGGAGATCCCCGTGCTGTGCGGCGTCGGCAACGTGGGCACCCTCGCCGCCTCGCTGCAGGCCGCACTCGGCCTGCCCGACCAGACCAGGCTGCAGCTGCTCGCCCACCACGCCCATCTGCACCCGCCCCACGACGCGGCGGACGAGGCATGTGCCTGGCTCGACGGCACCCCGCTGCCCGACATCACGGCGCTGCTCGCGACGCAGCGCGCCACCGACCGCGCCCTGCTCAACCGGCTCACCGGCCTCACCGCCGCCCTCGTCCTCTCCGCCATGCTCACCGGCGACACCGCCGACACCCACGTGCCCGGACCGAACGGCCTGCCCGGCGGCTATCCGGTCCGAGTCGCCGCCGGCCGGGTGTCCCTGCGGTTGCCGGCCGACATCGGCGAAGCCGAGGCCGTCGGGTTCAACCAGCGGGCCGCCAAGCGTGACGGCGTGCGGGTCGAGGACGGCAAGGTCCACCTCGAGCCCGCCGTCGTGTCCGCTCTGCCACCGGCGGCACCCGGGCTCGAGAGCTTCGACGCGGCCGAGCTGACCGGTGTGTGCCGGGAGCTGCTGGCGCTGCGCGCCGAGCTACGCAAGCAACCGCACAACCCAGCGCAGACGAAGGGACTCTGATGATCTCAGACCCGGGAGGCACGGTCGGCGGCACCGCGACGATCGAGGCGACCGCGACCGCGTCCGGCAACCTGCTGATCGACTACCTGGAGCTGATGCCCCGTTCGGTCGGCGCGTGCGTGGCGGACCCCACCCCCGTGACCGGCGACCCGGCCGCGTTCTCGCCGGGGTTCGCGCTGCCCGAGCCGACCGAGGAGGTGCGCGAGTTCTACTCCGCCGCGACAGCCGGCTGGCGCCCACTCGGCGAGTACGCCGGCCACCGGCTCTCCCTGCTGGACCTCACCGGAAACCCCGGCACGCACACGACGAAGACGTTCCCCTCGCTGCTCATCGTGGCCCGGGCGGTGGAGTACATCCGGCGTACCGGGGAGCCGGTGACGATCTTCTCGCCGACGTCGGCGAACAAGGGCACCGCGCTGCGCGACGCCGTCCTGCGGGCGATCGACGCGAACCTCGTCACGCCGGAGCAGCTGCGGGTGGTGATCCTCGCGCCGTGGTCCTGCCGGGACAAGCTGCGCGCCAGCCGCCTGTCGGCCGACGCCCGCCTGCGCGAGCTCAACCCGCTGCTGCTCTACACCGGCGGAGAGCCGGAGGCCGTCAAGCGGATCGGCCGCGAGTTCGCCGACCGGCACGCCGCCCAGCTCAAGCGCCGCCACGGGACCAACCTCTGGTTCTCCCTCGAGCTGACCAACTACCTCGTCGCGGACACCGCGCGGGCCTACTTCGAGCAGGACGCGGACCCCACCGACGCGACCGGCCGGCCGCGCCTGCACGCGCACGCCGTGTCCAGCGCGTTCGGCCTGCTCGGGTACCACCGCGGACGGGCCGTACTGGAGCACGGCGGGCAGGCGAGCGTCGCGAGCCGGCCGGCGAGTCTGCTGGTGCAGCACATGGCCACCTCGGACATGGTGCTCTCGCTGCGGCGGGGCAGCTTCGAGCGGGACAACCTGCCAAGCTACCGGCGCGACCCGGCGACCGGGCTCTACCACCAGGACGCCGAGGAGGCCGACCCGCGCTTCCCCGCGACGATCCACGACCCGGACGAGGTGCTGGACCCGACCTTCTACACGCGCCGGCCGGTCACCTCGGCGGCGATGAACGCCATCATCGGCCGGTTCGGCGGCGACGGGATCGTGGTGTCGCTGCACGAGTGCCTCGAGCGGTACCCGGCCATCCGGGCCCGGCTGGCCGGCCACGGACGCGGGCTGCCGGCGGACTTCCGGACGCTGCGGGAGTGGTCGCTGGTGATGGCGATGACCGGCGTGTTCAACGCGATCGACCGCGGGCTCGTCGAGCCGGGCGCGGACATCGTGGTGCACGGCTCCGGCTGGTACGCCACGCCCGACTACCAGACGCCGGACCTGAGCACGACCCCCACCGTCGAGTCCGTGGCGGACGTCGCGGCGGCGGTGCTCGGCTGACGACGATCGCTGAAGGATGAACACACGCCCGTCATGACCACGACCCAGCAGAGCTCCCCCAGCAGCCCCGCCCTCAGCGAGACGATCACCGCGGGCTTCGCCGCACAGGTCGCCAACGCCCCCGACAACCCCGCGGTGCTCGCCGACGACGGCGTGGCGACCTACCGCGAGCTCGCCGCGAACGCCACCGCCGTGGCCGCGCTACTGCGGGACACCGGAAGCACCGGGCCGGTTGCCCTGCTGTGCCGGCACGGCGTCACCATGATCAGCACGATGCTCGGTGCGCTGCAGGCCGGCCGGCCCTACGTGCCGCTCGACCCGACGTTCCCGGCACGCAGGCTGGCCTTCCAGCTCACCGACTCGGGCGCCACGTCGCTGCTGACCGACGCGGACAACGGGCCGCTCGCCCGGTCCGTCGCGACCGATGCCGGGCCGGCACCGGTCGACGCCGACCCCGTGCTGGCCGATGCGTCCACTGTGGACCTCGCCGGGATGGCGACCGCGGCCGACCCGGACGCGACCGCTTACCTGCTCTACACCTCCGGCTCCACCGGGACGCCGAAGGGGGTGCGGCAGAGCCACCGCAACGTCGTGTTCGGCGCCCGCAACCACATCCGCACCTTCGGGATCACGCCCGCCGACCGGACCGGCGTGCTCACCTCGTTCGGCTTCGACATGGCGGTGACCGACACGTTCTCCGCGCTGCTGTCCGGCGCGGCCGCGGCGCCGATCGACATCCGCGGCCGCGGGCTCGCCCACCTCGCCGGGGCGCTCGACGAGCGTGGGGTGACCGTCTACCACTCGACGCCGACGGTCTACCGCTACCTGGTGGCGAGCCTCGGTGAGCGGGCCCTTCCGCGCGTGCGGGTCGTGCTGCTCGGCGGCGAGGAGGTGACCGCCCGCGACGTGCGGCTCTGCCGGCGCCACATGGGCGCGGCCTGCGTGTTCGTCAACGGCTACGGCGCCACCGAGGTCAGCTTCATCGCCCAGCACCACCTGCCGCCCGGCGCGCCGGTGGCCGACGGCGTCGTGCCGATCGGCCGCCCGCTGGAGGGCATCGAGGTGGTGCTGCTCGACCGGGACGGCCGGGAAAGCGCGACCGAGGGCGAGATCCTGGCCCGCAGCAAGCACGTCGCGCTCGGCTACCACGGCCGCGCCGAGCCGTCCGCGGCCCGCTTCGGCACCCTGCGGGGTGAGCGCACCTACCGCACCGGCGACCTCGCGCGCCGTGCCCCAGACGGCACGCTGACGTTCCTCGGCCGCGCCGACCGGCAGGTGAAGATCCGCGGCTTCCGGGTGGAGCTGGGTGAGATCGAGACCTGCCTGGCGGACCTGCCGGGCGTCGCACAGGCGGCGGTGGTGGCGCGGCGCGCGGGCACCGGCCGGGGCGAGACCGAGCTGGTGGGCTACGTCGTACCCCGGCACGGCGCCACGGACGAAGGCGCCGACGAGGCCACGATCCGGGCCGCGCTCGGTGAGCTGCTGCCCGACTACATGGTGCCGCGCGCGGTCGTGGCGCTCGCGGAGCTGCCGCTGACCGTCACCGGGAAGCTCGACGAGCGCGCCCTGCCCGCGCCTCCCGCACAGCCGCCAGCACAGCCGCCGCCGTCGCCCGCCGGTGCCGGCGACGAGCTCGACGGCGTCGCGGCGGTGATCGCACGCACGTGGTGCACGGTGCTGGACCTGCCGAGCGTCGGCCGGGCCGACAACTTCTTCGACCTCGGCGGGCACTCCTTGCTGATGGCGCTCGTGCACGAGGATCTGGAAGGCACGCTCGGCCGGCGCATCCCGATGTCGGACCTGTTCGCGCACCCGACGGTCGGCGGGCTGGCCGCGTACCTGTCCGGCGCCGACCTCCCCGCCGAGGACGCGGTCGACGCGGCGGTCGAGCGGTCCGCGCGCCGGCGGCAGGCGCGCGCCCGGCGGGCGGGACGGTGACCGCCATGCAGGGCGACGAGCCGGACGTCCCGAACGACGCCGCCGAGGACACGATCGCGGTCGTCGGCATGGCATGCCGGGTGCCGGGAGCGCCCGACGTGGCGACGTTCTGGCGCAACCAGCTCGACGGGGTCGACTCGGTGCGCCGCTACACCGGCGCCGAGCTCCGCGAGTCCGGTGTGGACGACGCGCTGCTCGCGGATCCGTACTACGTCCGGGCCTACGGCCACCTGGACGAGCTGACCTGCTTCGACGCCGACCGCTTCGGCTACACCGGCGAGGAAGCGTCGCGCATCGACCCGCAGCAGCGGCTCTTCCTCGAGGTGGCCGTCACCGCGCTCGCCGACGCCGGTCACGACCCGGCCGCGCGGCGCGCCACGGTCGGCGTCTTCGCGGGCGCCGCGGCCAACCGCTACTTCCTGTTCAACGTGCTCGGCCACCTGCACCGCGAGGAGTGGGAGGACGCGATCCCGGGCAGCACGCCGGACTTCATGCCGGCCCGGGTGGCCTACAAGTTGGGGCTCTCCGGGCCCGCCGTGGCGGTGCAGACCGCGTGCTCGTCGTCGCTCGTGGCGGTGTGCGAGGCGGCGCAGAGCCTGCTGGACTTCCGCTGCGACGTGGCGATCGCCGGCGGCGCCGCGGTCATCTCCACCGAGCAGGCGGGCTACCGGTACCGGCCCGGCGGCTCCCTGTCGGCCGACGGCACCTGCCGCGCGTTCGACGCGGCCGCGAACGGCATGGTGTTCGGCAACGGGGCGGGCGCGGTAGTGCTCAAACGCCTGGCCGACGCCCTCGACGACGGCGACCACGTCGACGCCGTGCTGCGCGGCTGGGCGGTGAACAACGACGGCGCGCGCCGCGCCGGCTTCACCGCACCCGGCCGGGAAGGTCAGGCCGCCGTCGTGGTCGAGGCGCTGGCCGGCGGCGACATCGCGGCCGAGACCATCGGCCTGGTCGAGACGCACGGCAGCGGAACGGTCGTCGGCGACGCACTCGAGGTCGCCGCGCTCACCCGCGCGTTCCGCACCGGCTCGACCGGCTTCTGCGCGCTCGGCTCGGCGAAGACGAACATCGGCAACCTCGACGCCGCCGCCGGCGTGGTCGGGCTGGTCAAGGCGGTCTGCGCGGTGCGCGAGGGCCTCATCCCGCCGCTGCTGCACTTCACGACGCCCAATCCCGACATCGACCTGACCGGCGGTCCGTTCCACGTCAACACGGAGCTCACCAAGTGGCCCGCCGGACACGCCGTGCGCCGCGCCGGGGTGAGCTCGTTCGGCCTCGGCGGCACCAATGCGCACGTGATCGTGGAGCAGGCCACCGGTCAGGGCGAACGCCCCCGCCGCCCGTTGCCCCGGTTCCGTCGCCGGCGGCACTGGATCGACCCCGCAAGCCCACCGGAGGGGGCGCCGTGAGAGCCGTCCAGCGTGACCGGATGTTCGCCGACTTCGCCGGCACGCGCGCCCGTCGCACCGACAGTGCGGACACCGCCGTGGTGGTCACCGAGACCCTGCCGACGCCCAACCAGGCCTGGCCGGCCGACGCCACCGGCCGCCGGTACCGCTCGGAGCCGCGGCCGCACCGGTACGACCGGAGCGAGGCGGGCGACGATGGCTGACGAGTTCGTCACCCCGGTGCCGCGCCCGGGGGCGGGCACGATCCTGTTCTGCTATCCCCCGGCCGGCGCCGGACCCAGCTCCTTCCGGACGTGGCCCCCGCTGCTTCCGTCCACAGTGGAGCTCCGGGTCCTCGCCCTGCCCGGCCACGAGCGGCGGATCACCGAACCGCCGGCCATCGACATCGCGCTCATCGCCGACGCGGTGCAGGCCGGAGCGGACCGGCCGTACGCCTTCTACGGGCACAGCCTCGGCGGTCGGATCGCGTTCGAGGTCACCCGCGAGCTGCGCCGCCGCGGCGCGCGGCTGCCGGCACGCTGCTACCTCGCCGCGAGCCGCCCGCCGCACCTGCCCGACCCGCTGTCGGCCGTCGCGCTCGCGCCCGACGCGGAGCTGCTCGCGGCCGTGCGGGACATCGGCGGCGTGCCCCCGGAGGTACTCGACCATCCGGAGCTGGTCTCGCTCATGCTCCCGGCCATCCGGCACGACTTCACCTGGTACCACGACTACCGGCTCGCCGACGAGCCACCGCTTCCCGTGCCGCTGGTCGCGATCGCCGGCGAGGGCGACACCGTGACCCGCCCGGAGCTGGCCGCGGAATGGGTCCGGCACACGACGGCGGGCTTCCGCGCGCACGTGCTGCCCGGCGACCACTTCTTCTTCCAGTCCGCCGCGCGGGTGGTCACCGAGCTGGTCGCGGCCGATCTAGTGGCCAGCGATCCTGGCCTGTCACGCGCCTCCGGCGCCCACGCGGCCTCTGGCGGCGTTGTCGGAAAGTCCGAGTACGACCCGGTACGAGGACTTCCCTCCGCCTTGCCAGAGGACCACGTGGATCACCGGATCCACGCAACACACCAGAATCACGGGCCACAGGCCGCCGCCGGCATCGATCTGGTCCCCCTGCCGGGCACCGGCTGGCAGGTCTGGTCGTCGGGACTGCTGCGCACCGCCGGGTTCCCGGCCGACGGGCTGGACCTGCTGGCCGCGCCGGAGTGCGCCGCGGTGGCCGACGAGCACCTCGACGGGCGCACCGGCCGGGAGGCGTTCCGCGCCACGTTCGACGACGCCGCCCGCGCGGTCGGCGCGCGGCTCGCCGGGGTGGCGGCCGACCCGGCCTTCCGCGAAGCGGTGACCTGGCAGAACCCCGGCGCGATGATCGCGCTGGACAAGCTGGTCGCGGCCGATCCGGACAGGCCGAGCAACAACAAGCGCCGGGAGCGGGAGAAGATCGTCGCCCGGTACTGGTCGCGTTACTGCGGGAAGAACGACACCGTCGGGTTCTTCGGGCCGGTCTGCTGGACCTCGGTGACCGCTGCGCCGGACGCGGTGCGCGGTGGGCCGGGCCCGAGCCTGATCCGCCGGCGGGTGGTGCACCTCGAATGGTGGGCGCTGACCGCGTTCGCCGATCACTACGCCGGCGACCCTGCCGTCCGCCGCTGGTTCCCGCTCACCCGGCAGCCGCACCACGAGCTGCGCGACGGCGTGCTGCTGCGGCCGGGTCACCCGCCGCTGCGGCTGAGCCCGGCCGACGCCGCCGTGCTCGCCCTGTCCGACGGCCGCCCGGCGAACGAGGTCGCCGGGCTCGCGGTCGCCGACCCGGACTCGGGGCTGCGCAAGGAGAACGACGTCTACCTGCTCGCCGACCGGCTCACCGGCCAGGAACTGCTGCGGTGGCGGCTGGACCTGCCCTACGACCTGTCCGCGGAGAGCTACCTGCGGTCCTGGGTCGACGGGATCGGCGACGAGGTCGTGCGGCACCGGATCGACGCGGACCTGCGGCGGCTGAGCAAGGCGCGCGACGCGGTGGCCGGCGCGACGGGCGACGCGGGCGAGGTGCGCGCGGCGATCGAGCGGCTCGGCACGGAGTTCACCGCGGTGACCGGGCTCGAACCGCGACACCGTGCCGGCGAGACCTACGCGGGCCGCGCGCTCTGCTACGAGGACACCGAGCGCGACCTCGATCTCGTCATCGGGGAGCCGGTGCTCGCCGCGCTCGCCGCCCCACTGGACATCCTGCTGCACGCCGCGCGCTGGCTGACCGTGGCGATCGCGGACGCCTACCGCGCCGCGTTCCGCGCGCTGTACGAGGAGATGGCCGCGGAGCTGGGCACCGCGGACGTGCCGCTCGGCGAGCTGTGGTTCCTCGCCAACGGCCTCGTGTACGGGGTCGGCGAGCGGCCGGTGGACGCGGTGATGGCCGAGTTCGTCCGCCGCTGGGCCGGGCTGCTCGGCCTCGACGCCCTGCCGCCGGGCACCCGGCGGGTGGACCTGGCGTCGGCCGACCTGGCGGACCTGGCGCTGCGGGCGTTCCCGGCGGACCGGCCGGGCTGGTCCGCCGGACGGCTGCACAGCCCCGACCTCCTCCTGTGTGCCGGGAGCATCGACGATCTCGCGCGTGGTGAGTTCACCGCGGTGCTCGGCGAGCTGCACGCCGCGTGGCTGACCTGCACCGCGGGCGTCTTCGTCCAGTTCCACCCGGACCGGGACGCGCTCGTCGCCGCCGCTCACCGCGACCTCGGGCGGCGCACGGTTCCCTTGTACTCCACGGACTTCCCGATGCTCACCGCGCGGATCGCCGACATGCTCGTCGGCCCCGGTGACCATCGCGTCGGCCACGCAGCGGCCCCGGTGTGGGACCAGGAGCAGCTGGTGTCCGTCAGCGGACTGACGGTGTCCGATGTGGACGGTGAGCTCGTCGCGCGGGACGGGCGCGGGCGGAGCTGGTCGCTGGTGGAACTCTTCGGCGAGTTCCTGGGCACGTTCGCCGCCGACGCCTACAAACTCGTCGGCGCCGCCGGGCACACGCCGCGGGTCACGATCGACCGGCTCGTGGTGTCCAGGGAGACGTGGCGGACCACGATCGGCGCCACCGGCCTCGCCGAGGTGGTCCACTACCCCGACCGCTACCTCGCCGCCCGGGCGCTCCGCCGCGCGCTCGGCCTGCCGGACCGGATGTTCACCAAGGTCGGCACCGAGATCAAGCCGTGCTACGTCGACCTCACCAGCCCGGTGTCGGTCTCGACGCTCTGCACGATGCTCCACGCCGCCCACGCCGAGCACGGCCCGGACGTGCCGGTCACGTTCACCGAGCTGCTGCCGACTCCGGAGCAGGCGTGGGTGCCCGACGCCCAAGGCCGCCGCTACTACTCCGAGCTGCGGCTGCACATCCGAGACCCGCGAACGCCCGCCCGCGCAGCTCACCAGGGAGGCACCCAGTGACACAGCTACCCGCGCCCGAGGGCGACCGGGCCCACGACCGGGCCGACGAGGCGGTCGAGCCGATCGCGATCATCGGGATGGCCGCGCGGGTGCCCGGCGCGGCCGACGTGGCGCGGTTCTGGGAGAACCTGGTCGGCGGCGTCGAGTCGCTCACCCGGCTGAGCCGGGAGCGGATGGCCGCGGCCGGGGCCACCGAGTCCGAACTGGACGATCCGAACCTGGTGGCAGCCGGCTTCGTCCTCGACGACAGCGACATGTTCGACGCGGACCTGTTCGGCATGACCCCGCGCGAGGCCGACGTCACCGACCCGCAGCACCGCGTGTTCCTGGAGCTGTGCCACGGCGCGCTGGAGGACGCGGGCTACGACCCCGCCCGCTACCCCGGTGACATCGGCGTCTATGCCGGCCGCGGCACCGAGCGGTACCGATGGGAGCATGTCCACCGCAACCACGCGGTGCTCGCCACCACACCGTCGATGGCGGTGGGCATCGGCAACCTGTCGGACAACGTGACGACGCTGGTGTCGTACAAGCTCGACCTGCGCGGGCCCAGCGCCGCTGTGTACACCGCCTGCTCCACCTCGCTCGTCGCGGTGCACATGGCCGCGGACGCGCTGCGGGCCGGCGACTGCGACATGGCGCTCGCCGGCGGGGTGAGCATCGAGTTCCCCCAGGACCGGGGCCACGTTCACCACGAGGGCGGGGTGGCGTCGGCCGACGGTCACGTGCGCTCGTTCGACGCCGCCGCGACCGGCACGATGTGGGGCTCCGGCGGGGGCGCGGTGCTGCTCAAGCCGCTGGCCGACGCGCTGCGCGACGGCGACCGGGTGTGCGCGGTGATCCTCGGCAACGCGATCAACAACGACGGGGCCGGCAAGGTCGGGTTCACCGCGCCCGGCGTCGACGGGCAGGCCGCGGTGATCGCCAACGCGCTCGCGCAGGCCGACGTCGACCCGCGGACGATCAGTTACGTCGAGGCGCACGGCACGGCGACCCCGCTCGGCGACCCGATCGAGATGGCGGCCCTGACCCGGGTGTACGCGCGCGGCACCGACGACCGCGAGTGGTGCGGGATCGGCTCGGTCAAGTCCAACATCGGCCACCTCAGCCAGGGTGCCGGGGTCGTCGGTGTGATCAAGACGGCGCTGGCCATGGAGCACGGCCTCATCCCGCCGAGCCTGAACTACACCAGCCCGAACCCGGCGATCGACTTCGCCGCGAGCCCGTTCTACGTCAACGCCACACTGTCCAAATGGGAGCGGGACACCGGACCGCGGCGGGCCGCGGTCAGCTCGTTCGGCATCGGTGGGACCAACGCGCACGTGATCCTCGAGGAGGCGCCACCGCGGGAGGACCGCTGCGCCTCCCCCGACCCCGAGCTGCTCCAGGTCTCCGCGCGGGACGCCACGGCGCTCGCCGCGGGCGCGGAGCGGCTCGCCGACCGGCTGGCCGCGCTGCCCGACCCGCGGCTGGCCGACGTCGCCCACACGCTGCGGGTCGGCCGCACCGAGCACCCCCACCGCGGCTTCGTCGTCGCGGCCACCGCCGACGAGGCCGTGGCTGGCCTGCGGGAACCCAAGCGCCGCAACGGGCTCACCGTGCCGGACGCACCGTCGGCGGTCGTCTTCCTGTTCACCGGCCAGGGCGCCCAGTACGGCGGGATGGGCGCGCGGCTGTACGAGCGCGAGCCGGTGTTCGCCGCGGCGGTCGACGAGTGCGCGAGCGTGCTGGGCGGCGAGCTCGGTGCCGACCTCCGCACGCTGATGTTCGCCACCGGCGAGGAGGCCGACGCGGCGCTGGCCCGCACCGAGCTGACCCAGCCGGCGCTGTTCACGCTGGAGTACGCGCTTGCCACGCTGTGGAAGTCGTGGCGGGTGCGGCCGGACGGCATGATCGGCCACTCCGTCGGCGAGTACGTCGCCGCCACGCTCGCCGGGGTGTTCGAGCTGCCCGGCGCGCTGCGGCTCGTGGCCACCCGCGGCCGGCTCATGGGCTCGCTGCCGCCCGGCGCGATGGCCGCGATCTCCCGCGACGAGGCGGAGATCGCGCCCCTGCTGCCGGAGGGCCTTTCGATCGCGACCGTGAACGGCCCCGGCACGTGCGTCGTCGCGGGCCCCGAGGAGTTGGTCGAGGAGCTCGCCGGTGGGCTGGGCGAGGAGGTGAGCGTGAAGCGGCTGCGCACCTCGCACGCCTTCCACTCACCGATGATGGACGCCATCCTGCCGGCGTTCACCGAAGCGGTCGCCGCCGTGCCGCTCCGCACTCCCACCGCCCCGTTCCTGTCCACTGTGTCCGGTGAGCCGATCACCGGCGCGCAGGCGACCGACCCTGGCTACTGGGCCAGCCAGCTGCGCGAGACGGTCCGGTTCGGCGCATGCGTCGCCGCGCAGCTCGCCACCGGCCCGTCGCTGTTCGTCGAGTGCGGGCCGGGCCGCCAGCTCGCGGGGCTGGTGCGCATGCAGACCCGCGACGGAAGCCGGCCGGCAGTGCCGAGCCTCCCAGGGCCCGCCGGCAAGCTGAGCGAGATCGAGACGCTGTACACCGCGGCCGGCACCCTGTGGACCCACGGCATCCCGGTGGCCCCGCCGTCGAGGGGCCGGCGCGTCTCGCTGCCGGGCTACGCCTACCAGCGCACCCGGCACTGGGTGGACGCCGACCCGGTGACCGCCGGGCCCGGCGCCGGCGCGCGGGCCGAGGACCACCGGTTGCCGCCGTCGCGCCGGTTCGCCGTGCCGAGCTGGCGCCAGCTGCCGCCGGCTCCCGCGGCCGAGCCGCCGGCGTCGTGCGTGCTGTTCGCCGCCGACGAGCTCGGCAGCGCCACGGCCGGGCTGCTGCGTTCCGCCGGATGTGCGGTCACCGAGGTGGTGCCCGGCGACACCTACGCCCGCGCCGGCACCGGGTACGCGATCCGGCCGGACGTTCCGGAGGACTACGCCGCGCTGCTGGCCGACCTGGACGCCGACCTCGGCGCCGTTCCCGGCCGCTTCGTGCACGCGTGGGCGCTCGCGGGCGGGCCCGCCGGCGACGTGGACGCCACCTGGGCGGCCCAGCGCCTCGGCCTGTTCAGCGTGGTGCGCCTGGTGCAGGCGCTCGCCGGCTCGGGCCGCCCGGCCGGCATCGACGTCCACATCGACGTCGTCACCGCGGCAACCCAGCACGTGGTCGGCGACGACCTCTCCCGGCCGGAGCACGCGACGGTGGCCGGCGTGGTCCGCTCCGCGCCGTTCGACGTGCCGGGCATGCGGCTGCGGCACGTGGACTGCACCGCGGCGACCCGGCCGGCCGACCTGGCCGGCGTGCTGGGCCGCCCGGCCGGCGACGCGCTGCTCGCGCTGCGCGATCGTCGCGTGTGGACGGTCGGGTTCGACCAGGTCGAGCTGCCCGAGGCCGGCGAGGACGTGGTCCGGGAGGGCGGCGTCTACCTGATCACCGGCGGCCTCGGCGGCCTCGGCCTCGTGCTGGGCGAGACACTCGCCGAGCGCCGGCGTGCCCGGCTCGTGCTGACCTCACGGTCCGGTCTGCCGCCGCGCGAGGAGTGGGACGGGTACCTGCGCGGGCACGGACCGGGCGAGAAGATGGGCCGGGCCGTCCGCGCCGTGCGCCGGATGGAGTCCGCCGGCGCCGAGGTGCTCACCGCGGCCGTCGACGTGTCCGATGTGGACGCCCTGCGGAACCTGCGGGCCGAGCTCCTCGCCCGGTTCGGGCGGCTGGACGGCATCGTGCACGCCGCCGGCATCGCGGGCGGCGGCCTGGTCGAGACGCGCGACATCACCGACATGCGGGCCGTGCTCGCGCCGAAGGTCGCCGGCGCGGTGGCGCTGCGCGCGGTGTTCGGCGCGGACGAGCTCGACTTCGTGTCGCTGTTCTCGTCGGTCACCGGCACCGCGGGCGGGCTGGCCGAGACCGACTACTGCGCCGCGAACGCCTACCTCGACGCCCACGCGTCCGCGGGCGGCTGGCGCGCGCCCGTCCGCTCCCTCGGCTGGGCGGGCTGGCTGGAGGTAGGCATGCTCGCCGACATGCTCGAGCCCGGCGCCGGGCGCGGCGACGAGGGTGCCGCCGGGCCGGCCGAGCCGCCGGCGCACCCGCTGGTCACCGAGATCCGCCGCGCCGCGGACGGCACCACGACCGGCCACGGCACCGTCTCGGCCGGCACCCACTGGGCACTCGACGAGCACCGCATCGACGGCGTGCCGGTCCTGCCCGGCACCGCACAGCTCGAGGCCGTCCGCGCCACGGCCGCCGCCGGCACGGGTGCGCCGGTCGAGCTGACCGACGTGCTGTTCCTCGAGCCGTTCGCGGTGCCCGACGGCTCCACCGCCGACCTCCGGGTCACGATCGGCCCGCGCGCGGACGGTTCGGCGCCGGCCACGCTCACCGGAGGCGGGACGACCTACTGCCGCGCGACGGTCGCCTGGCCCACCACCCAACGCGGCGCGGCACTCGACCTCGATGCCGTGCGGGCCCGGTGTACCCCACGGCCGGACCTGGCGTCCGGGAGCCACGCGCCGCCCGGCGCCCTCGTGACCTACGGCGCGCACTGGCGCACCGTTCGCGACGTGTGGCGCTCGGCCGGCGAGCAGCTCACCCTCCTGGAGGTCCCGGAGGACCAGCGCGGCGACCTGGCGGGCTGGGGCTTCTCCCCGGCCGTGCTCGACCAGGCGACGTTCGTCTTCGACGGCGCGGGCGGTGGCGCGCTGCCCATGGGCTACGGCCGGCTGCTGGTGCACGGGCCGCTGCCGGCGCGGGTGTGGGTCCACCGCGGGCTAGCCACCCCGGGCAGTGACGCCGTCGCATCGGACATCCGCACCGACAGCTTCACCGTCGTCGACGACCACGGCACCGAGCTCGTATCCGTCACGGACTTCCTGTTGCGCCGCATGGACTCCGTGCGGCCGGCCGCCGCACGGAGGGCCCCGGCCGCTCCGGCCGACGCCGAGGCGCGGTGGCTCGCGCCCGCGGAGGGCGTCGACGCGTTCCTGCGCAGCCTGCGGGCGGACGTCGGCGGGCACGTGCTGATCACTCCGCGTTCGCTGGACTGGGTCGTCGAGCAGGTCGCCCGCGACGCCCGGGCGGCACTCGGCGGCGGAGCGCCCGCGGGCGGCGAGCCGGTGGCGCAGGCCACGCCCGCGGACCCGGACGCCAACCCGACCGAGGCGATGGTCGCGGGGATCTGGTCGTCGGTGCTCGGCGTGACCACCGTGCGCGCCGACAGCGACTTCTTCGACCTCGGCGGCAACTCGCTCGTCGCCGTCCAGCTCATCGCGCAGATCCGCGAGGCGACCGGGGTGCGGTTGCCGATGCGGGCGATCTTCGAGACTCCGACGGTCGCGGAGATGGCGGTCACCATCACCGCGATGAGCGCGGCGCCGCCCGCCGAGCCCGAGCCCTCCTCGACGATTCGGAGACTTGCCCGCAGTTCGGACCGGGGGCCGGCATGACCACCACCGAGGCGTTCGAGGCGTCGTTCGCCGGTGCCGTGGACGAGCTCGCCAGGGCCTACGAGGTGGTGCCGTTCTACGGGCCGCACCTCGACGCGGCCGGCCTGCGGCCGGGCGACATCCGAAGCCCGGCCGACTTCCGCCGGGTGCCGGCCACCAGCAAGGCCGACTACCGGCGACACTTTCCCGCCGGAGTGCTCGTGCGCGGCAGCACGCTGGTCGACGAGTTCGTGTTCCGCAGCCGCAGCTCCGGCACCACCGGCGAGCGGCTGGTGACCCTGGCGCACACGTTCACCCTGGCACAGCGGCAGATGCGGACCACCTCGGTCAACAGGGACATGCTGCGGGTGTTCGCCGGCGCGCGCCCGCAGCGGGTCTGCCGCTACGCCCCGCCCGCCTGCTCGGACGTCGAGTGCGCGACACCGTTCACGACCATGGCGAGCCGGACGCTCGACGACGGCACGCTGGTGCTGCCGGTCACGCACGACCTGCTCGCCACGTCGCAGGAGCTCGTCGAGCAGGCCGCAGAAGAGCTGCTCGCCCACGGTCCACAGTGGATCTACGCGGACCCTGCGCACCTCGCGTTCCTGCTGGATGCCATGGCCGAGCGCGATCTGCCGGTACCCGAGGTGGGTGGCGTCGTGCTGGCCTACAACCTGGCCACCCGGCGCCGCGCTGCGGCGGATCCGGGGCCACCTGCCGGAGGACACCGTCGTCGTCGAGGTCGCGTCCATGTCCGAGCTGGGCTGGCTCGGCATGACCTGCCCGCACGGGCGACTACACCTCAACACCGACAGCTTCTACCTCGAGCTGCTCGCCTACGGCACCGACCGGCCCGCCGAGCCGGGCGAGCCGGCCGAGCTGTACGCGACCAGCATCGGCGACCAGCTCAGCCCGCACATCCGCTACCGCACCGGCGACGGGTACGTACTGCTCGACGGCGACTGCCCGTGCGGGCACCGGTTCCCCCGCGCCGTCCACCATGGACGGTGCCGCGACTACCTCACCGCCGGCGGCGCGGTCGTGCTGACCCCGCGCACGCTCGACGAGCTTGCCGGCCCCGCGGCGTGGCTCGCCTTCTACAAGCTGACCCACCACGACACCGGGCCGCTGCTGCTGCGCTACATCCCGGTGCCCGGGGCCGATCACGCCGGGCCGGGCCGGCGCCTGGCCGCCGCGATCAGGGAACGGACCGGCCGCGAGGTCACCGCCACGGCGGTCGGCCACATCGAGTCGGAGCGCTCGGGCAAGTTGTTCGGCTGCGTCCGGGAGGCCCGATGACCATGCGGGACACCCTCCGCGCGGACTTCCCCGTGCTGCGCCGCCAGGTCGACGGCATGCGGGTGACCTACCTGGACAGCGCGGCGACCTCCCTCAAGCCGCAGCCGGTGATCGACGCGACGACCCACTACTACACCGACGTGAGCGCGAACATCCACCGGGGCAAGCACATGCTGTCCGAGGAGGCCTCCGACGCCTACGAGGCGGCCCGCGTGCGCGTCGCGGCCTTCCTCGGCGTGCGCGCCGCCGACGTGGTGTTCACCGCCAACACCACCCACGGGCTGAACATCGTGGCCGCCGGCCTGGACCTTCGCCCCGACGACCTCGTGCTGATGTCGCGGGACGCGCACCACTCGCTCCAACTGCCGCTGCGCGCGCGGGCGCGGGTGGAGTGGCTGCCGGTGCACGCCGACGGCACGGTCGACCTGGACGCCTACGCCGGCCTGCTCGCCCGGCGACCCGCACTGGTGGCGATCACCCACTGCTCCAACGTGACCGGCCGGTACGCCCCGGTCGTGGAGATGGCCGCGCTGGCCCGCGAGCACGGCGCGCTCACCGTCGTCGACGCGGCGCAGTCCGTGCCGCACCGGCGGGTCCTGCTGCCCGACCTCGGCGCCGACGCGATCGCGTTCTCCGGCCACAAGATGCTCGGTCCCACCGGGATCGGGGTGCTCGCGATCGGCCAGGAGCTCGCCGCCCGGATGCGGCCGACGGCGCTCGGCGGCGGCGTCGTGGACTGGGTCGACGTCGACAGGTGGGTGCTGCGCCGGGCGCCGCACCGGTACGAGGCCGGCACGCCGCACATCGCCGGCGCCTACGGGCTGCGTGCCGCGGTCGACTACCTCGACGCGCTCGGCATGACCGAGGTCGCCGACCACGACCGGTGGCTCGCGGAGCTGCTCTACGCCGAGGCCGGCAAGCGCGACTACCTGGCCGTGCTCGAGCCCGGCCCGGGCGAGCGCAGCGCGACGCTGTCGGCCGCGGTGCGAGGGGTCGACGACCTGACCGAGCTCGCGCGGGCGTTGTCGGACAGCTACGGCGTGATGTGCCGCAGCGGCCACCTCTGCGCCCAACCCCTGGTCGACAGCATCGCCGGCACGCGGTGCTGCGCCTGTCCGCCTATCTCTACAACACCGCCGACGACATCCACCTCGCGTTCGACGCCCTCGACGAGCTCCACCCGTTCCTGGCGGGCGCCTGACGTGCAACCGGCGCGTCCCGACCCCCGACGGGCCACAACGCGCTGATGAGATCACCAAAGGGCTGCCGGAACGGGCCTGGCAGCACCTCTCAGCCGGGCCGGGCGCGAACGGGACAGCGGTTCTACAACTGGGCCCTCGCCACCCTCGTCATCGAGCCCACCCGCACCGTAGCCAGCCCACACGCTTGGTCACACTGGCGACGACACCGCGCCCAGACCAGTCACTACCAGCGCCAACAAGCCGCACAATCATGATCACAACAATCTACGGCTGGAGCACTAGTGAGCAAGGTCGTGCTTTACATGTCGATGTCGGTGGACGGGTTCATCACCGGCCCGGACGACGGGATGGATCACGGACTCGGCGTCAACGGAGAGCGGCTGCACGACTGGCTGCGCTCCGGCGGCGTGGATCCGCGTTCGCACCGGCCCGTCGACGGACCCGGTGCAACCGTGTTCGACGAGCTGATGGCCACGGGAGCGGTGATCGCCGGTCGGCGTACTTTCGCCAACGCGGGCGGCTGGGCCGGCGATCACCACGACGGGGTCCCGATCTTCGTGTTGACCCATGCCGCACCCGACGAGCCCGCGCCCGGACATGCGCGCTACGTCACCGACGGCATCGAATCCTGCGTCGCACAGGCCAAGGCGGCGGCCGGTGGCCGCGACATCCTGCTGCACGGCGCCGCGGTCGCGCAGGAGTGCCTCCGTGCCGGCCTGCTGGACGAGATGGAGCTGCAGCTGATGCCCGTGCTGCTCGGGCAGGGCCGTCGGCTGTTCGAGGACATGCCGCCCGACCACACCGAGCTCCAACTGCTCCGTGCCCTGGACGGGCCGGGTGTGCAGCACCTGCGCTACCGCGTGCGGTCGGCGGGCTGAGGCGATGGCACTCATCCGGCTGTACATGACCATGTCCCTGGACGGCTACGTGACCGGGCCGCAGGACAGCGTGGACGCGCCGATGGGCATCGACGGGTTCCGCCTCTTCAACTGGCTCGACCGGCGCAACGACCCGGGACCGAGCGGCCAGGTGTTCACCGAGTCGATGTCCACCCGCGCGGTCATCGCCGGCCGCCGTACCTACGACCTGGCCGGCCGCTGGCAGGGCGACCACCACGACGGCGTACCGGTCTTCGTTCTGACCCACGACGTCCCGGACGACCCGCCGCCGGGCAGCGTCCGCTACGTCACCGATGTGCGCGAGTGCGCCTCGCAGGCCCGCGCGGCGGCCGGGGACGGCGACGTGCTGGTGCACGGGGCCGGGGCGGCGCAGGCGCTGCTGCGGGCCGGCCAGCTCGACGAGCTGGAGCTGCACGTCGTACCGGTCCTGCTCGGGCGGGGGCGACGGCTGTTCGACGACCTGCCGGCGGAGCACATCGAGCTCGACCTGGTCCGCCGGTTGACCACTCCGGAGGTCGAGGAGCTCGCGCAGCACGTCACGCACCTGCGCTACCGCGTCCGCCGCCGGTGACCCGCCGAGTCGCTCCCGGTCGGAGCGCGGGCCGCTGACCGGGAGCGGGCTACCGGCCGCCTCGCCGCCGTGTCCGGTCACAACCCGGTCGATGCGGGACGGGACGATTGCCGACGCGCCCCCAGCGGCCCAGCCGGCCTGTACTGGTATCCGCATCGAGCCTGCGTCGTGTCAACCGTCGACGTGCGGCAGAGCGTGCCGCTACTCCGTTCGCACATGCCCTGGTCAGGCGCGGGCGGCCGACTGCTTTGGTCGTTTTCCACAACTGGAGCCGCGTAGCGTGCGCTGTCTGCGACATGGCGCTGGCAGCCGGTAGACGGAAGGGTGAACACTGCCGGGGCAGCCGTGTCGCGGCGCGCACATCGTTGGTCTACAGGAGGGCTCGGTCGGGTGTTCGGTCGTGTCGCCATCGTCAACCGTGGTGAGGCCGCCATGCGGCTCATCCACGCCGTAAGGGAAATCGCCGCGGAGACCGGGACGCGGATCGAGACCGTCGCTCTGCACACCGACGTCGACCGCACGGCGACCTTCGTCCGCGAAGCGGACCTGTGCTACGACCTCGGTCCCGCGTCCGCGCGCCCGTACCTCGACCTGAAGGCGCTGGAGCGCGCGCTGGTGGAGACCGGGGCCGACGCGGCGTGGGTCGGCTGGGGCTTCGTCGCGGAGGACCCTGCGTTCGCGGAGCTGTGCGAGAAGGTCGGAGTCACCTTCGTCGGACCGAGCGCGGAGGCCATGCGCAAGCTCGGCGACAAGATCGGCGCGAAGCTGATCGCCGAGGAGGTCGGCGTGCCGGTCGCGCCGTGGAGCCGCGGTGCGGTCGAGACCCTGGACGCCGCCCTGGCGGCGGCGGCCGAGATCGGCTACCCGCTGATGCTGAAGGCGACCGCGGGCGGCGGCGGACGCGGCATCCGCGTGGTCACGAACGAGGCCGAGCTCGCCGACGCTTACGAGCGCACCAGCCAGGAGGCCGCGCGGGCGTTCGGCAGCGGCATCGTGTTCCTGGAGCGCCTGGTCACCGGTGCCCGGCACGTCGAGGTCCAGGTGATCGCTGACGGCGAGGGCACCGCGTGGGCGCTCGGCGTCCGCGACTGCTCGGTGCAGCGGCGCAACCAGAAGGTCATCGAGGAGTCGGCGTCGCCGGTGCTCAGCCCGGTGCAGGCGGCCGACCTCAAGGCGTCGGCCGAACGGCTGGCCGTCGCGGTCGGTTACCGCGGCGCGGCGACCGTCGAGTTCCTCTACCACCCCGGCGACAAGCAGTTCGCGTTCCTCGAGGTCAACACCCGCCTGCAGGTCGAGCACCCGATCACCGAGTCCACCACCGGGTTCGACCTGGTGAAGGCGCAGCTGCGGGTGGCATGTGGAGACTCGCTCGACGGCGAGCCACCGGTCGAGCGCGGGCACGCCATCGAGGCCCGGCTCAACGCCGAGGACCCCGACCGCGACTTCGCGCCCTCCCCGGGCCGCATCGCGCGGCTGGACCTGCCCGCCGGGCCGGGTATCCGGGTGGACACCGGCGTCAGCGAGGGCGACACCATCCCCGCCGACTTCGACTCGATGATCGCGAAGATCATCGCCTACGGCCGCGACCGCGACGAGGCGCTCGGCAGGCTGCGCCGGGCGATGGCGCGGACCATGGTGATCATCGAGGGTGGCGCGACGAACAAGAGCTTCGTGCTCGACCTGCTCGACCAGCCAGAGGTGATCGACGCCAGCGCGGACACCGGCTGGATCGACCGCGTCCGCGGCGAGGGCAGGCTCGTCTCGCACCGGCACTCCGCCGTCGCGCTGGCGGCCGCCGCCATCGATGCGTACGAGGAGGAGGAACGCGTCGAGCGGCAGCGGCTGCTGTCGACGGCGTTCGGCGGACGCCCACAGGTGCAGCACGAGAGCGGCCGACCGCTGGACCTCAAGCTGCGTGGCGTCGGCTACCGCGTGCGCGTCGCGCGGGTCGGCGCGCACCGGTTCCGCGTCGGCATGGAAGATGGTGGGGCGGGTGGCAGTGTCAATACGACTGTCAACACCACTGTCCGCATCGCCGACGTCGAGCTCGACCGCTTCGACCGGCACACCGGGCGGATCGTCGTCAACGGCACCCGGTACCGCCTGCTCACCGGCACGCACGGGCCGATCCACCAGGTCGAGGTGGACGGCGTGACGCACCGGGTCAGCCGCGACGAGGGCGGCGTCGTCCGCTCGCCCGCGCCCGCGCTGGTCGTCGCCACGCCCCTGGCGGTCGGCGCCGAGGTCGAGGCCGGCGCGCCGGTGCTGGTGCTGGAGAGCATGAAGATGGAGACGGTGCTGCGGGCGCCGTTCAAGGCGCGGCTGAAGGAATGCCCCGTTTCCGTGGGCAGCCAGGTGGAGACCGGTACACCGCTGCTGCGGCTGGAGCCGCTCGCCGACGCCGACAACGAAGCCGACGCCGAAGCCGAGGACACCCGGGACCTACTTGCATCCGTCGAGCTGGACCTGCCCGCCGCGCCCGGGAAGATCCCGGCGCGGGCGCGCACCACGCGCGGCCAGGAGGACCTGCGCGGCCTGCTGCTGGGCTTCGACGTCGACCCGCACGACGAACGCCGGGTGCTCGACGACTACCTCGTCGCGCGCCGGGCGGCAACCGAGGACGGCCACCGGCCGCTGGCCGAGGAGCTCGAGCTCGTCGACGTGTTCGCCGACCTCGCCGAGCTGAGCCGCAACCGGCAGGCGGGCAGCGACGGAAGCACCGACGGCGGCGGTAACGACCACGTGCACCTGCACGTCCACACCGCCCGCGAGTACTTCCACACCTACCTGCAGAGCCTCGACGTCGAGCGGGCCGGACTGCCGGAGGCGTTCCAGGCCAAGCTCGCCAAGGCGCTCGGGCACTACGGTGTCACCGAGCTGGAGCGCTCCCCCGAGCTCGAAGCCGCGGTGTTCCGGATCTTCCTCGCCCAGCAACGCGCGTCCGCCGACGCCACGGTCGTCACGACGTTGCTGCGCGCGTGGCTGCGCGAGCCGCCGCCGGACGAGACGCTGCGCGAGCCCGCCGGTCTCGCGCTGGAGCGGCTGGTGGCCGCGACGCAGGTCCGCTTCCCCGTGGTGTCCGACCTCGCGCGCGGCGTGGTGTTCGCCTGGTTCGGCCAGCCGCTGCTGCGCCGCAACCGCGCCCGCGTCTACGCCGACGTCCGCAAGCACCTGCGCCACCTGGACGCGCACCCGGACGCGCCGGACCGCGCCGAGCGCGTCGCCGAGATGGTGCGCAGCACCGAGCCGCTCGTGCGGCTGCTCGGCCAGCGGCTTGTCCGCGGTACCACGGACACCGACCTGGACAACGCGATCATGCTGGAAGTGCTGACCCGGCGGTACTACGGCAACAAGGGTCTCACCGGCGTCCGCACCAGCGAGGTCGCGGGCTGCACGTTCGTGGTCGCCGAGCGCGCGGGCTCGTGCGTGGTCTCCTCCGCGGTGAGCTTCGAGGCGCTGGGCAGCGCGCTGCGCGGGCTCGCGGAGCTGGCGAGCGGCCAGAATGCCACTGACGCCATCGACGCCGACATCTACCTCGCCTGGGAGAGGCAGCCGGAGGACTCCGACGCGATGGCGGCCGCGCTGCACGAGGTCGTCAGCGCGCACCCGCTGCCGAACCAGGTCCGCAGGCTCACCGCCACCGTCGCGGGCAGCGGCGGCGCGGTGATGCACCACCACGTCACGTTCCGCCCAGTGACGACCGGACTGACCACCGGGATGACCGAGGAACGGCTGATCCGCGGCCTGCATCCGTACATCGCGCAGCGGATGCAGCTGGAGCGGCTGGGCAAGTTCGACCTCACCCGGCTGCCGTCGTCGGACGAGGAGGTCTACCTCTTCCAGTGCGTGGCGCGGGAGAACCCGTCGGACGACCGCCTCGTCGCGTTCGCTCAGGTGCGCGACCTGACCGAGCTGCGCGAGCACGACGGCAGGCTGGTCGCGCTGCCGACGGCCGAGGACACCATCGCCACCTGCCTCGACTCGATCCGCCGCGCACAGTCAGGGCGGCCATCGACGAGTCGCTTCAACACCAACCGGATCGTGGTCTACGTCTGGCCGCCGAGCGACATCACCCGCGCGGAGCTGGAGATGATCGCCCGGCGGGTGCTGCCGACGACCGCGGGCGCCGGGCTGGAAGAGATCCTGTTCATCGCGCGGCAGCGCTCCCGGAAGACCGGCGAGCTGACCAAGATCGCCGTACGCATCTGTTTCGACGCCACCGGCGGCACCGAGCTGACCGTCCGCGAGCCGTCGGCCGAGCCGGTCGAGCCGCTCGACGACTACCGGCAGAAGGTGCTGCGCGCGAGCAGCCGCAACACGGTGTACCCGTACGAGCTGACCGGCCTGCTCGGCGACTTCGTCGAGCACGACCTCGACGGTGACGACGCGGGAGACCACGCGCTGGTGCCGGTCGACCGACCGAAGGGCCGCAACACCGCGGCGATCGTCGCGGGCGTGGTGACCACGCCGACCCGGCGGCACCCGCGGGGCGTCGCCAGGGTCGTGCTGCTCGGCGACCCCACCAAGTCACTGGGGGCGCTCTCCGAACCGGAGTGCCGCCGCGTGATCGCCGCGCTGGACCTGGCCGACCGGATGCGGGTGCCGCTGGAGTGGTACGCGCTGTCCGCCGGCGCGCGGATCTCCATGGCGTCGGGCACGGAGAACATGGACTGGGTGGCCGCGGCGCTCAAGCGGATCGTCGAGTTCACCCAGGACGGCGGCGAGATCAACATCGTGGTCGCGGGCATCAACGTCGGCGCGCAGCCGTACTGGAACGCCGAGGCGACGATGCTCATGCACACCAAGGGCATCCTGGTGATGACACCGGACTCGGCCATGGTGCTCACCGGCAAGCAGTCGCTCGACTTCTCCGGCGGCGTGTCGGCCGAGGACAACTTCGGCATCGGCGGCTACGACCGGGTGATGGGCCCCAACGGGCAGGCGCAGTACTGGGCGCCGAACCTGGCCGCCGCGCGGGACGTGCTGATGTCGCACTACGACCACACGTACGTCGCACCCGGCGAGGAGGCGCCGCGGCGGGCGACCACGACCGACCCCGTCGACCGCGACATCTCCGACTTCCCGCATGCCGTGGTGGACAGCGACTTCGCATGCGTCGGCGAGATCTTCTCCGCCGAGGCCAACCCGGACCGCAAGAAGCCGTTCGACATCCGGACCGTGATGCGGGCGCTTTCCGACCAGGACCACCCGGTGCTGGAACGCTGGGCGGGCATGGCCGACGCGGAGACCGCGGTGGTGCAGGACGTGCACCTCGGCGGCATGCCGGTGTGCCTGCTCGGCATCGAGTCACAGGCGGTGCCGCGGCGCGGCTTCCCGCCCACCGACGGCCCGGACACCTACACCGCCGGCACGCTGTTCCCGCAGTCGTCGAAGAAGGCCGCCCGGGCGATCAACGCGGCCAGCGGCAACCGGCCGCTGGTGGTGCTGGCGAACCTGTCCGGCTTCGACGGCTCGCCGGAGTCGATGCGGAAGCTGCAGCTGGAGTACGGCGCCGAGATCGGCCGCGCGATCGTGAACTTCCGCGGGCCCATCGTGTTCTGCGTGATCTCGCGGTACCACGGCGGCGCGTTCGTGGTGTTCTCGAAGGTACTGAACCCGAACATGACCGTGCTCGCGCTGGAAGGCTCGTTCGCCTCGGTGCTCGGTGGCGCCCCCGCCGCCGCGGTGGTGTTCGCCGGCGACGTCAACGCCCGTACCGCGGCCGACCCGCGCGTGCGGGACCTGGAGACCCGCGTCGCGGCTGCCTCCGGCGCCGACCGCGCGGCGCTGGCCGCGGAGCTCGACGAGCTCCGCTCGTCGGTCCGCGCGGAGAAGCTCGGCGAGGTGGCAACGGAGTTCGACCGCGTGCACAACATCCAGCGCGCCGTCGAGGTCGGCTCCGTCGACGCCGTCATCCGCGCCGCCGAGCTCCGCCCGCGCATCATCGAGGCCATCGAGTCCCGTCCGCGTTAGGTTGTGTCTCGACCCACCCGACGCCCAAGCCCCAGGTCAGGACGTCGTTCAGGCACTCGTCGACTCCCTTGTCGTTCGGGACGGTGCTGGTGGGTGCCCGTGTCAACGACCCCGCGCGAAACCGGGCCGCCGATCGGACGGCCTGAGCTGCTTGCCGAGCATCACGGTGACCAGCATGCCGTACCTGGCGTCGGTCGAGGTGGGCCGAGATCCTCGATCGACGCGCGGGACTCCTGGAGCTTGTCGAACAGTTCCCCTTGCAGGAGCGGCGCTTTCGCTTGTCTACACGCCGACGACAGCACGTCGAGCCGGGCGAGTGCCGACTGCTGATCACCCGTGTCGCCAACCCTCCGGCATCAGCGTGCCTCGTCATTGGTCAGCGTGGGGCCGTGACCGCGGAGCGGTCGAACGCAACGCTTCGCGGAGGAGCGCGACGGCCGGGGGGATCTCCGTGTCGCTGATGTTGCCGTACCCGAGGACGAGCGCGCGTTCCGTCGACGGTTTCGTGCGGTAGTCGTCGAGGTCGTTCAGTTGTAGGCCGTTGGTGGCTGCCGCTCGGACCGTCGCGCTGGTGTCGGTGTCGTTCGGTAGGTGCAGCAGGATGTGCAGGCCGGCGGCGGTACCGGCGACCCGGCCTTGCGGCACCTGGGCGCCGAGTGTGCGGACCAGCACGTCGCGGCGGGAGCGGAACCGCCGCCGCGCCGCGCGCAGGTGTGCGTCGTACCACCCGCGGTCGATGAAGGTGGCGAGCGCGAGCTGGTCCAGTACCGGTGGCGCCGCGGCGACGGGGTTCGCCGCCCGCAGCGCCGGGGTCATCGCGGCAGGCGCGACCAGCCAGCCCAGGCCGAGCGCGGGTGACAGCGTCTTGCTGACCGAGCTGAGGAGGAAGACCCGGCTCGGGTCCATCCCCTGCATGACGGCGACCGGGTGGTGGTCGTAGCGGAACTCGGCGTCGTAGTCGTCCTCGATGACGAAGCCGTCCACCTCACGGGCCCAGCGCACCAGCTGTGCCCGGCGCGCCGGGGACAGCACCGTGCCGGTGGGAAACTGGTGTGCCGCACCGACGACGACGGTCCGGGCCGGGGTACGCGCGAGGTCGTCGACGCGGAGGCCGTCGTGGTCCACGGGCACCGGGTGCACGCGCAGGCCGGCACTCGTCGCGGCGTCCCGCAGCCGCCCCCAGCCCGGGTCCTCCACAGCCAGGTCGGCGATCCCCTCGGCGCGCAGCGCTCGGCACGTGCGGACCAGACCGTCGGTGACGCCCGCGCACACGAACACGGACGCGGCGTGCGCGTCCGCGCCGCGCGAGCGCCGCAGGTACTGCGCGACGGTGGTACGCGGCACCGCGTGCCCGGCGGGGTGGGGCAGGCCGAGGTCGTAGTGGACGGCCGAGCCGGTGACCGCCCGGACGGCGTCCGCCCAGCGGCGGCGGGGAAACGCCCGCAGGTCGGGTAGGCCGGGCGCGAGGTCGTACCGGATCGGTGGCACCGCCGGGGCCCGCGGCGTGTGCGGGCGCGGCGGCGCGGTGCCCGGTGACGTGTCCGGTGTCCATGAGACACGCGTGGCCGAACCCACCCTGGCCGAGAGGTAGCCCTCCGCGACGAGCTGCCCGTACGCCTCCGTCACGACCCAGCGGGAGATGCCGAGCTCCTCGGCGAGCGCTCGGCTCGGTGGCACGGCCGCGCCCTCCGCGAGCCGGCCGCCCCGGATCGTGGTGCGCAGCGCGTGCGCGAGGCGATCGTGCAGGCGGCGGCCGTGGTCCGGAGGGCCGACGTCCAGCAACGTCGCCCACGCGAGATTGGTCTGGGAAACCGCCACGAGATTGGAGGGTACGCCGAGCCGAATCCGCCTACGGTGGCGAACATGACTGACAGCCTGGCTCTTGGTGCCATGTGGTTCGGCACGCTCGTGGACGAGCACCGGTCGTTCGAGATCCTGGACCGCTACGTGGACGCGGGCGGCGTCTGGATCGACACCGCCAACTCCTACGCGTTCTGGGTGGACCCGTCCGGCTTCGGCGGGCAGGGCGAGACGGTGCTCGGACGCTGGCTGGCGCGTCGTCCGAGTGTCCGTCACCGCGTCCGGATCAGCACCAAGGTGGGCGCCGCGCCGACCGAGGCCGGGCCGTGGCCGGAGACGGCCGAGGGCCTCTCGGCCGGGGCGATCAAGAGCGGGATCGAGGACAGTCTCCGGCGCCTGGGCACCGACCACGTCGAGCTGTACTGGGCCCACATGCCCGATCCGGCCACACCGCTGGACGAGACGGTCGGCGCCTTCGACGAGCTGGTGTCCGCCGGTGTGGTCGGCCGGCTCGGCTGCTCCAACTACCCCGTCTGGCAGCTCGAGCGGGCCCGGCAGATCTCGCGGGCCAACGGGGGCACCGGCTTCACCGCGGTGCAGCAGCACCACACGTACCTGCAGCCCCGCCCCGGGGTCCGGCCCAGCGGGCTCCGGTTCGGTGCGGTCACCGAGGAGGTGCTGCACTACCTGGAGCACCACGCCGACATGGCGCTGTGGGCGTACACGCCGCTGCTGAGCGGCAGCTACACCCGCGCGGACAAGCCGCTGGCGGCGACGTACGACCACCCCGGCACCACCAGTCGCCTCGCGGTGCTCGACGAGATCGCCGCCGAGACCGGCACGAACCGCAACCGGGTGGTGCTGGCGTGGCTGGCCGCAGGGATCCCGGCCGTCAGGCCGGTCGTCGGCGTCAGCACCGTCGAACACCTGGACGAGGCGGTCGCGGGGGTGTCCCTGAAGCTGACCGCCGACCAGCGCGAACGCCTGGACTCCGCGGTGTGACCTGTCAGAACACGCTTATTCCCTCGACCACGCCGTAAACAAGTTCCCTTGCAGGAGAGGCACTTTCGCTTATCCACGCGCTGACGTTCATCGGCCTGGCGCGGAGTCGGGGAGCATGTCCGTGCCGCCGGATGCCGGCTGGATTGGGACCGTCGGCTCATTGTGACCGTGGCCCTTGCCGCGTCATGAGTGGCCGAGGACCGAGTGGGGGCGGTAGGGCTTTTCCAGACGCGCGACTTCGTCGGCGTCCAGGGTCACGTCGACGGCGGCGACTGCGTCGTCGAGGTTTTCGATCTTGGTGGCGCCGACGATCGGTGCGGTGACGGCTGCTTGGTCGAGCAGCCAGGCAAGGGCGATCTGTGCGGGTGCCAGTCCGCGCTCGCCGGCGATCTCGCACACGACGTCGACGACGTCGAAGTCGGCGTCGTTGTACATCTGGTCGGCGAGCGGGTCGCTGCCGGACCGTACCGTCCGGCTCGGACCTTCCCGATCCCGCGTACCAGCCAGCAGGCCGCGAGCCAGCGGACTCCAGGGGATGACACCGATCCCCTGGTCGAGGCAGAGCGGGATCATCTCGCGCTCCTCCTCCCGGTAGACCAGGTTGTAGTGGTTCTGCATGGACACGAAGCGGGTCCAGGCGCCGAGCTCGGCGATATGCTGCGCCTTCGCGAACTGCCAGGCGTACATGCTCGACGCGCCGACATAACGTGCCTTGCCGGCTCGTACGACGTCGTCTAGTGCCGCCATGGTCTCGGCGATCGGCGTCTCGTAGTCCCAGCGATGGATCTGGTAGAGGTCGACGTAGTCGGTGCCCAGCCGGTTCAGCGACCCGTCGATCGCGGCCAGGATGTGCTTGCGCGACAGCCCTCCGTCGTTCGGACCGGGTCCCATCGGAAAGTAGACCTTGGTCGCGAGCACGTAGTCGTCCCTGTGCTGGAAGACTTTGGCCAGCAGGCGGCCGGTGATCTGTTCGGTCAGGCCGTCGGAGTACATGTCGGCAGTGTCGAAGAACGTCACGCCGGCCTCGACTGCCCGCCGCACGATCGGCTCGGCCTCGGCCTCGTCCAGATGCCATGCCCGCTCGGTCTTCGATCCGTAGCTCATCATGCCGAGACAGATCCGCGACACGCGCAGGCCCGACCAGCCCAGTCGGGCGTATTTCATACAGCCTCCACATGAGATGGATGTCTTGGATGGTGAGCAGCTGACGCGACCGGCGCTGCCGGCGGCTGGTGGCACGGTCGTATTCTGCGAGCTGGACCCGGCCATCTGAATGGCTATCTGAAGGCAGGCGGCTCGACTTGCCTGGAAAACCAAGGTCATCAGCCTAGAACTCCTCCATAAGCCCAAGTCAGATCCGGCCCGGCATCGCGCACGCGGTGGCCGGCCGACGAGACGGGCGGCGTGGCCGGCCGCCGCCGCCCGACGTCCCGTTACTGGTAGCCACAATCTTGGTCGCGGTTGTCGATCCGGCCGTCGCTGCGACCCCTGCACACCACCGAACCGACCGCCACAACCACCTCGACGAGCCCGACGTTGCAGGCCGGCGCGATCGCCGCGACCCGCGTGGTGGTGTCGTTCCTGTTCATCTGCCACGGCGCGATGGGCCTGTTCGGCACCTTCGGCGGCGTCGACGGCCAGGGTGGCACCGTCGAGCTCTTCACCTGGCCGGACTGGTGGGGCTCGATGATCCACCTGGTGGCCGGCACACTGGTGCTGGTCGGCCTGTTCACCAGGGCAGCCGCGCTGCTGTGCTCGGGCGCGATGGCCTACGCCTACTTCACCGTGCACCAGCCGATCGCGCTGCTGCCGATCCCGAACGGTGGCGAGCCCGCCGCGCTGTACAGCTGGATATTCCTGCTGATCGGCATCCTCGGCCCGGGCGCGTTCGCCCTGGACACGCTGCGCCGCCGGCGCGCCGCCGCCTGACCACGCCGCCGAGCCCGGGTGACCGCCGGTCGCCCGGGCTCGCGCGTGCCGTCAGCCGGGGAACCTGCGGGCCGCGGGCCCGGGGTCAAGGGACCTGGACATCGTGGCCGGCGGTCATGGCGGCCTGCTCGACGGCGGCACACCCGCCGAGCACGACGAGGGCCATGGGGCGTCCTCAATTCGTGGAAGGGGATACGGCCACCGACCGAGGATGTCCAGGTCGGCCATCGAGCGGCCGACCTGGACATCGGGATCAGGTGAGGTCGAACCGATCGAGGTTCATGACCTTGTCCCAGGCGGCCACGAAGTCGTGCACGAACTTCTCCCGCGAGTCGTCGCTCGCGTAGACCTCGGCGACGGCACGCAGCTCGGAGTTCGAGCCGAAGACGAGATCGACGCGGCTGCCGGTCCACCTGACCTCGCCCGTGGCACGGTCGCGGCCCTCGAAGGTCTCCGCGTCCCCGGACTCCGCCGTCGCCACCGCCTTCCACTCCGTACCCATGTCGAGCAGGTTCACGAAGAAGTCGTTGGTCAGCGACCCGGGCGCCGAGGTGAGGACACCCACCGTGGACTGCTGGTGGTTCGCGCCCAGGACGCGCAGGCCGCCCACGAGAACGGTCATCTCGGGCGCGCTCAGGGTCAGCAGGTTCGCGCGGTCGACCAGCAGGTACTCGGACGGCATCCGATGACCCTTCCCGCGGTAGTTGCGGAACCCGTCCGCGGCCGGCTCCAGCGGGGCGAAGGACTCCACATCGGTCTGCTCCTGCGACGCGTCCGTGCGGCCCGGGGTGAACGGGACCTGGACTTCGTGGCCGGCGTTCCTGGCGGCCTGCTCGACGGCGGCACAC
>NZ_WHTD01000175.1 GCF_009379765.1 Actinophytocola sp.
GCCCTATGAGCAACCCCCGCCAGGGGGAGCACGCTCGATGTCTAGACCGCGGAACCGCTCACCAGCCGAACAGTCCGTCCTGCGGTAACCAACCCGCGCATATCAGACTGACAACGCGTCGACACCGACACGCTCGCCACCACCTCTGCGGAATCCGGACACCGCCTCACCCTGCCCACTTGACAAACCAACCTACATATCAGGGCGTGTCTCCCATATCGGGTAAGCCACGCGGTGTCCTGTCTCATCGAAGGCGGCACAGTCTCACTGAATCTGGCGAGATTCAACGACCGGATGCGACCCGGCCCAGCGCGTCACCAACTCATGTCACGCGAGACCTCGACCCGCGCGGCGATGACATCCGGGGTCTCGGTGAACAGCACGCGCCACTATGGTGGACCGATGGCGTCGGTCAAGCAGTTCCAAGTCACCTTCGACTGCGCAGAACCTGAGCGCGTCGCTCGTTTCTGGTGCGAGGTGTTGGGGTACGTCGTACCGCCGCCACCGGAGGGGTTTGCCACTTGGGACGATTTCGAACGCTCGCGGCCGCCTGAGCAGCAGGGCTCAGCGTTCGCCTGCATTGATCCCTCAGGTGTGGGCCCGCGACTGTTCTTCCAGCGCGTTCCCGAAGGCAAGGTCGTCAAGAATCGGCTGCATCTTGACGTGCGGGTCGGCACCGGGCTCGTGGGTGACGAGCGCCTCGCCACACTCGAGGCCGAATGCGCACGACTGGTCGCGCTCGGCGCGGTACGCGTGCGACTACTGCTTGCCGATGGCGACAACGAGTCGTGCCTCGTGATGCAGGACATCGAGGGCAACGAGTTCGATCTCGACTGAGGGGCCGCGAACGTGTCCTCGTTCTGTCCCCATGGGCCAGGACAAAGACCCGCCCCCGACCTGTCAGGGCGCTGTGGCGCAGATCGCCGGATCAGGCGCTCGGGACGGGCGAGCCGGGCGGCCGGTTCGACAGATTACGACAAGTTCGATGAGACGGACCCGGTGGTCTGCGTCTCACTGAATCTGGCGCACCGCAGCCCAGCGGCGACGCTCTGCGCAAGGTCGGATGCGAGAGGACACACGCGCGCGGGAGCATCGTGAGGTGACGAGCTACTTCCAGCGTGTTCAGTGGCTTCACGACAACGCTGAGGATCCGGTACTGCTCTGGGCGCACGTCGTCGACGGTTGGGAAGTGCGGAAGGTCGACGAGTTCGCTGACGGGCGCCTCGAGTGGGCGGACGATGAGCAGGAGTCGGGCTGCGTCCGGGGAGATCGCTGCGGATCCGCAGTTCGTGGTCGTGGACCGCTCCGTCTTCGAGCGCGTCTGGCAGCGACCTCGCGGTGGTGCCTGAGACTGGCTGGTCAACAACGCATCCACCTGGGCATAGGGTTGGGCGGCATGGCGCTGCGACTTGTTCAGGTGAATTTCAAGGCTCGGGATGACTCAGCGCTCGGCCGGTTTTGAGCGGAGGTGGCCCGGCTGCGGGCTCTGGGCGCCACTGACGCCGACGTCGGCCAGGACGATGTGCCATGGATGTGCCTCGTCGACTCGGAGGGCAACGAGTTCTGCGTCCTCACCCCGGGCTGACGCAGAGCCTCGGCTCCTATGCGCGCGTCCAGGCGATGCAGGCACAGAGGATGTAGGCAGCGCGGTAGGTGATGGCGAGCTTGTCGTAGCGGGTTGCCAGTCCTCGCCACTGCTTGGCGAGGTTGAAGTGCCGCTCGACGACGTTGCGGCCTCTGTAGGTGTCGGCATCCAGGTGCGGGGGTCGCCCGCCAGCGGAGCCTTTGCGTCGGCGGGCGGCGATCTCGTCCTTCTTCTGCGGGATCACGGCCTTGATGCCGCGCCGGGATCCCGGTCCGGTACCGGTAGACGATTCCCTCGACCACCTGGCGGTTGTCACCGAACGGGTGCCCACGCCGGCCGACGTTCGACGGCAGCAACGGCTCGATCTGCTCCCACTGCGCATCGGACAACGAACGGAACCGCAACGAACTCACCCCGCGATCATGCAGCGCGCCTCACCGCGCATATGGGAGACACGCCCTAGCAGTCGTAGAGGCTGCTCGGGTGGACGCGTTCGCAGTAGCGGACATGCAGGTGGTTGTCGTGGTTGGGGTACTGGGTGGTCAGGCCCTCGTCGATCAGGACCGGGTCGTTGAAGAAGATCAGCTTCACGTGGCCCGGCGCCGCCGCGCGGATCGCCTGGGCCAGTGCGCGGGTCCCCGCGCGGTCGTAGGTCGCCGACTGCCAGGTAATCCGGCCCGCTGTGCACTGGGCGTTGTCCGTGCGCATCGGCCAGATGTCGATGTCCAGGCCCACGTCGTGGCTGCCGTGGCCGGGGATGTCGCCGCCGTGCTCGAAGCCCGCGTCGCCGAGCGGGACGGGGCGACTGAACGCTCGGACCGCCTGCTCCAGCTGCGCGACGGCCGCCGCGGTCGCCCAGTTGGCCGCCGTGCCGTTGCCGTCCGGGTCCTGGTCGCAGATGCCCGCGCCGAAGTCCGGATAGTCGTAGTGCCACACCAGGTTGCGCCACGTCGTCGGGCCGACCACGCCGTCCACCCCGATGCCGGCGTGCTGCTGGAACGACCGCACGGCAGTGGTCACCGACGCGTCGAACACGCCGTTCACCGGCAGCGACAGGCGGCGCTTCGCGTTCAGCTCCACCTGCAGCGCCCGCACCGCCGGGCCGCTCGCGCCCTGGCTGACCTGCGGCACCAGCGCACCCCACGTCGCGGGCCCCACGATCCCGTCGACGCCGAGCCCCGACGCGGACTGGAACGCGCGCACCGCCGTGGTGGTAGCCGCGCCGAACACGCCGTCGGTCGGCGTCGCGTGGCCGCGGTGGGCGAGCAAGTGCTGCAGCGCCAGCACGTCCGCGCCCCGGTTGCCGGTGCTCTGGGTGTGGAAGAACGCGCTCGGGTACGCGCTCGCGGGCGAGCTCAGCAACAGCGAGCCGACCACGGCGACGGCCGCGGCGAGCGCGACCAGGGAACGGCGGAGAGTGACCATGGCACCATATTATGGTGAAGGATCTCCGAGAATGTAACCGTGTCCGTTAGGTCTTCACTGATGCTCATCCGACGGGCCCGTGCACTAGAATCTCCGGGCATGGCGGACATCCCGATGGCGAACGTTCTGCTGTTCGCCGTCGCCGTGATCGCGCCGACGCTGCTGTTCTGGATCATGCTGCGGGTGCCGCGCCTCGTCGACGGCGTCGGCGCGCGGATCCGGCGCCGCCGGACGCCGGCGGCCACCGCGCCGCCCATCGAACGGCTCGCCGCCGACCTTCGCCGGGTGCACCGCTCGCTCGCGGACTGCCCGCCCGGCACCCCGGCCGTCCGCCGCGAGGCCGCCCGGCAGGCCTACGACGCGCTCCTGTGTCAGGCCTGCACGGCCGTCGACGTCGCGAACCGGCTCGACGTCCTGCCCGAGGGGATCGAGCGCGAGATGGAACGCCTCCGCGTCGAGGAGTCCCTGCGCCGGGCCGGCCTCGCCATCCCCTGACCGAGCCATCCCCTGACCCAGCTATTCCCGGACCGAGCCGCCGAGCAGCGCCGGCAGCACCGACCCCAGCGGGTCGCGCAGCACGATCGCGGCCAGCGAGTCGTACGGCGTCTCCGAGCCGTTGCAGATCACCACCGGCGCGCCGGCCCGCGCCGCCAGCCCGACGAGCCCGGCCGCCGGCTGCACGGCCAGCGAGCTCCCGGCCACCAGCATCAGGTCGCACTCGACCACCGCGTCCCGGGCCCGGACGAGCAGATCCGCGTCGAGCGGCTGCCCGAACGAGATCGTGGCCGACTTGAGGATCCCGCCGCACGCGAGGCACGCCGGATCCGGATCGCCGGCCGCCACCCGGTCCAGCGCGTCCCGCATCGGCCGCCGGTCCCCGCACGACAGGCAGACCGTGTCGAACATCGACCCGTGCAGCTCGTGCACCAGCGACGGGCTGGAGCCGGCCTTCTGGTGCAGCCCGTCGATGTTCTGGGTGACGATCGCGAGCAGCCGCCCGGCCCTCTCGAGCTCCACGAGCGCCCGGTGCGCGGCGTTCGGCTCGGCGTCCCACACCGGATGCGCGAGCCGCGCCTGCCACGACTGGCGCCGCACCGCGGGGTCCTCCTGGTAGGCCCGCAGGCTCGACAGCCGCTCACTGCCTGGGTTGCGCGTCCAGAGCCCGTTGGGCCCGCGGAAGTCGGGGATCCCGGAGTCGGTGGAGATCCCGGCTCCGGACATCACGACCACCCGCGAGGCCTCGGCCACCGTCGCGGCCGCCTCCGCCAGCTCGTCCGGGTCCCTCATCCCGCCCCTCACCTGCCGGCGACCCACTCGAGGAGCTCGTCGGCGGTCTTCGTGTTGATCACGCGGTCCGCGGGCACCGCGCACTCCTCGGCGCGCTCGCACCCGTACGGCAGCCAGTCCAGCTGGCCCGGCGCGTGCGCGTCGCTGTCGATCGAGAACACGCAGCCCGTGTCCAGCGCCTGGGAGAGGAGCCGGCGCGGCGGGTCGAGCCGGTCCGGCCGGGAGTTGATCTCCACCGCGACACCGGCGGACCGGCAGGCGGCGAAGACCTCCTCGGCGCGGAACTCGGACTCCGGGCGCCCCCGGCCGAGGACCTTGCGACCGGTGCAGTGGCCGAGGATGTCGGTGTGCGGGTTCTCGACCGCGGCGATCATCCGGTCGGTCATCTCCGCGCTCGACATCCGCAGCTTCGAGTGGACGCTGGCGACGACCACGTCCAGTCGGGCCAGCAGCTCGGGCGTCTGGTCCAGCGCGCCGTCATCCAGGATGTCCACCTCGATGCCCGTGAGAACGCGGAACGGGGCCAACTCGCGGTTGAGCTCGGTCACTACGTCCAGCTGTCGCCACAACCGCTCGGCAGACAGCCCGTTGGCCACCGTCAGCCGGGGGGAGTGGTCGGTCAGCACCATCCAGTCGTGGCCGAGCATGATCGCCGCCTCGGCCATCTCCCGGATCGGGCTGCCGCCGTCGGACCATTCGGAATGGGTGTGGCAGTCGCCGCGCAGGGCGTCGCGCATCGCCTCCCCGCCGGCCACCGGCTCGATGCCCTGGACGAGCAGTCTGCCCAGGTAGGAGGGGTGCTCGCCGCGGGCGGCCTCGATGATGACACCCGCCGTGGAGCGGCCGATCCCGGGCAGGCCGGTGAGCGTGCCGGCCCGCAGCCGGTCCTCGAGCTCACCCTCGGCCAGGCCGTCGACGACCCCCGCGGCACGCCGGAACGCCTGCACCTTGTGGGTCGGCTCGCCGGACCGCTCCAGCAGGAACGCGATCTGGCGGAGTGCTCGGGAAGGGTCCATTCAGCCCACCCGAGAGGGTTCGAGCGGGCTCGTGACACACTCGGAACGAGCCGGGTTTTGCCGATGCATACGACCATGATTCCGGATCGGGTAGTCGCGGAGCCTCGGGGCTCGTATCCTGGGGGGTGACGCCCCCGGAGCGGGGCGCCCGCCGGGTCCGGCGGCCAACACCGTGAGAGCCCGGCGCTCGCGACCGCTGTGCCGGAGGAGGAACGAATGCCACTCTCCGAGCACGAGCAGCGACTGCTCGACCAGATTGAGCGTGCGCTCTACGCCGAGGATCCCAAGTTCGCATCCACGGTGCGCGGCGCGCGCCTGCGCCGTCCGTCCCGGCGCCGACGCCTTCAGGGCATCGCGCTGTTCGTACTGGGTGTCGCACTTCTGGTGCTGGGAGTAATCCTGCCGCTGAAGCCTGGCGGTGTCCCGGTAGTCAGTTTGCTCGGCTTCCTGGTCATGTTCTTCGGTGCGTTGCTCACGCTCTCCGCCCTGCGACAAGGTGGCGGCGAGGCTGAGGAGGGCGCCGGGGAGTCCGAAGGCGGCGGGGCGTCCAAGGCCCGCCGCAGCTCGTTCTCGCAGCGCATGGAGGACCGCTTCCGCAAGCGGTTCGACGAGGAGCCATAGGCCCGGCTCCCGCAGAGGTCGTCGGGCGCCACCAGTGGCACCCGACCGTCCTTCGTGCGTGACATCGGCCGCAGCACGAGTGTTTTTCGAGACCCCATAAGGCAAAATCGGCCTGGCACCCGTCACATGATGGAGGTTTGCCGTGGGCCTGCGGATTCCCGAGCACGCACAGTGGACGCGATTGGCCGAGCGGGTCGCCGGGGTGGCCCCTTCCGGCTTTGCCGGTGACCGTCTGCGCAACCTGTACGAAGGGCACTGGCAGGACGTCGGCGAACGGTCGCCGATGGTCTCCCCGGTCGACCAGACCACCATCGGTCAGCTGTCCAAAGTGGATGAGCCGACCGCGCTGAAGGCCGTCGCCGCCGCGCACCAGCAGCACCGCGAGTGGGGCGAGGTGCCGCTGGCCGACCGCAAGGCCAGGGTCACCGCCGCCGTCGACGCGATGACCGAGGCCCGCGACGACCTCGCCCTGCTGCTGGCGTGGGAGATCGGCAAGCCGTGGAAGCTCGCGTGCGCCGACGTCGACCGGGCGCTGGACGGGGTGCGCTGGTACCTGGAGAACATCGACGAGATGCTCGCCACCGACGCGCAGGGCAGACCGTTCGAGCGGACGCCGCTGCCCGGCCCGGTCAGCAACATCGCGAGCTGGAACTACCCGATGTCGGTGCTGGTGCACGCCGAGCTGGTGCAGCTCCTCGCCGGCAACGCGGTCATCGCGAAGACGCCGACCCAGGGCGGCGCGGTCTGCCTCACCGTCGCGCACGCGCTGATGAACGACGCCGGCCTGCCGGTCACGCTGCTCTCCGGCGACGGCTCGAAGCTCTCCGGCGCGCTGGTGCGCTCGATGGAGCTCGGCGCGCTCGCGTTCGTCGGCGGCCGGGACAACGGCGGCAAGGTGGCCGCCCAGCTCGTCGACACCGGCAAGCGGCACATGCTCGAGCAGGAGGGCCTCAACTGCTGGGGCATCTGGGAGTTCTCCGACTGGGCGGGCCTCTCCGCGCATCTGCGGAAGGGCTTCGAGTACGCCAAGCAGCGCTGCACCGCCTACCCGCGCTTCGTGGTCCAGCGCGACCTGGTCGACGCGTTCCTCGCGACTTACCTGCCGGTGGTGCAGTCGATCCGGTTCGGGCACCCGCTCGCGGTCGACGGCAGTGACGGCAAGGCCGCGAAGAAGCCCGACCTGCCGGTGCTGGACTTCGGCCCGATGATCTCCGCGGCCAAGGCCGCCGACCTGCGCAAGCGGGTGGACGAGGCGCTGCACCACGGCGCCGTGCCGCTCTACCGCGGGTCGCTGGACGAGGGCCGGTTCCTCCCGGGCCAGGACACGTCGGCCTACGTCGCGCCGACTGCGCTCCTCGCCCCGCCCGGGGCCAGCCGGCTCATGCACGAGGAGCCGTTCGGCCCGGTCGACACCATCGTCGTGGTGGACACCAAGGCGGAGCTGCTGGCCCAGATGAACGCGTCCAACGGCGCCCTGGTGGCCAGTATCGCCTGCGACGACGCGGAGCTCGCCGACGACCTCGCGCAGCACGTGCAGGCGTTCAAGGTCGGGGTGAACAAGCCGCGCTCCCGCGGTGACCGCGCGGAGCCGTTCGGCGGCCGCGGCGGCTCGTGGAAGGGCGCCTTCGTGGGCGGCGTGCACCTGGTGCACGCGGTGACGCAGGGCCCGGTGGACGAGCTGCTGTACGGCAACTTCCCGGACTACAACCGCTACCCGGCGGTCTGACCGCACCCCCGTTCGCCGTATCACGCTACTTTTGCTTGGAATCAACCAACTTCTGTTGCTAGATTTCGAAAGTCGGTTGGTTTCGACCCGAAGGCGGGCGCGACATGGTGAACGACCACCCCATGACCCGACGAGCGCTGCTCGCCGGCGCCGGGACCACGGCGCTGTGGCTGGCGGCCGGCCGGTCCGGCGCGAGCGCGGCTCCGGGTGACCCCGCGGGTGACCCGCGGGGTCACGGTGGCGGCCGGCGGCCGCGGGCGGGCACCCGGGCTGCGCTACTGGTACCCGGTGCGGCCCGCGCGCGGCACCGTGACGAGCGACATCTGCGTCTACGGCGGCACCTCCGCCGGCGTCTCGGCGGCCGTCCAGGCGGCGAGGTCGGGGCGGTCGGTCGTGCTCGTCGCGTTCGGCCCGCATCTCGGTGGGCTGACCGCCGCCGGGCTCGGCGCCACCGACTCCGGGCGGATCGAGGCGATCGGCGGGCTGTCCCGGGAGTTCTACCGGCGGGTCGGCGCGCACTACGGCCGGCCGGAGTCCTTCGGGTTCGAGCCGCACGTCGCGGAGGAGGTGTTCGACGCCTGGGTGGCCGAGGAGTCGATCCCCAGCTACCGCGAGCACCGCCTGTCCGCCGTGGACCTCGAAGGCGGCCGGATCACCGCGCTGCGCACCGAGAACGGCAAGGTGTTCCGGGCGAACGTCTTCATCGACGCCAGCTACGAGGGCGACCTGATGGCCGCCGCCGGCGTCAGCCACACCGTCGGGCGCGAGTCCAACGCCACCCACGGCGAGACGCTCAACGGCGTCCAGATCCGCACCGGCCACCAGTTCCAGCGCACGATCGACCCGTACCGCACACCCGGCGACCCGGCGAGCGGCCTGCTCCCGGGCATCCAGGCCGACCCGGTCGGCACGCCGGGTGAGGGCGACCACCGCATCCAGGCGTTCAACTTCCGCGTCTGCCTCACCAAGGCGGCCGACCGGCGGCCGTTCCCACGCCCGCCCGGCTACGACCCGGCCCGCTACGAGCTGCTGCGCCGCTACATCGACGCCGGTGTGTGGGACGCGATACGGCTCAACACCCCGATGCCGAACGGGAAGACCGACCTGAACAACAACGGCGCGGTCAGCTCGGACAACATCGGCCGCAACTACGGCTGGCCGGCCGGCGACTACCGCGAGCGCGAACGGATTTTCCAAGATCACGTCCGGTACCAGCAGGGCATGCTGTACTTCCTCGCCAACGACCCGACGGTGCCCGCGGCGATCCGCGCGGAGGTGAGCGCCTGGGGCCTGCCGGCGGACGAGTTCGCGCAGACCGGCGGCTGGCCGCACGAGCTGTACATCCGCGAGGGCAGGCGGATGGTCGCCGACTACGTGGTGACCGAGCACGACTGCCGCTGGACCCGCACCGCGCCGGACCCGGTCGGGCTGGCCTCCTACAACATGGACTCGCACAACTGCGCCCGCGTGGTCGTCGACGGCGCCGCGCGCAACGAGGGCGACGTGCAGGTCGGCCCCGCCGGGCCGTACGGGATCTCCTACCGGGCGATCGTGCCGGCGCGCGGCGAGTGCCCGAACCTCGTGGTGCCGGTGGCGCTCTCGGCGTCGCACATCGCGTTCGGGTCGGTGCGGATGGAGCCGGTGTTCATGCTGCTCGGCCACGCCGCCGCGGCCGCCGCGGACCTCGCGCTGCGCGACGGGGTCGCCGTGCAGGACGTCGACTACCCGACGCTGCGCCGCGAGCTGCTGGCCGACGGGATGGTGCTGACCTGGCCGCCGGGCCAGGGTCCGGTGACCGTCGACGCACCCAACTCGCCCGCGCCCGGAGCGCCGTTCCCGGTGACGGTCGCGGTCCGCAACGACGAGGGCGTCGCCGTGTCCGACGTCGCGCTGGCGCTGGCCGTGCCGCCGGGATGGGCCGCGTCGCCGGCTGGTCCGACCACCGCGCCAGCGCTGGCCGCAGGCGCCACGTTCGCCGCCGAGTGGGCGGTCACCGCGACCACGCCGGCGGAACTCCTCGATGCGGACGTCGTGTCGGCGACCGCCGGGTATGCCGCCGGGGAGCCCGTGTCGTTCTCGGCGTCGCGGACCGTGCGGGTCGCCGAACCGGTGGCCGCGCCGCTGGTGACCGCCGCGTCGACGGCGGCGCTGTTCGCCCAGCGGGGTGCGCGGCTCGCGGTCGTGGCGGCGGGCCGGGACATGTGGACCGGCATCGACGAGTACGGCGCGATCCTGCACCCCGGCGCGGCGGGCCCGGCGTCGACGGCGGAGGTCACGCTCGTCGCCCAGGACGCCACGGACCCCAACGCGCGGGCCGGCCTCGCGTTCCGCAACGACCTGCGTGCCCCCGGCTCCGCGACGGGCTACGTGGTGCTGGTCGCCAAGCCCGCCAACGGTTTCATGCTCCTCTGGGACGCCGACGGCGACGGCACCCTGGACTCCGTGGCCCGCCTGGAGCTGAACCCGACCCCGTACCCGGCCCGGCTGCGCCTGACCCGCGCGGGCACCCGGTTCACCGGCACCGTCAGCACGGACGGCGGCACCACCTGGCGCGACGTCGGCACGGCGGACCTCCCGTCCGCGGCGTCCACACAGGACGTCGGGGTGCTGTGCTGCGCGCACGCCACGACACCCGGCCGGGCCTTGTTCGACGGCCTGACGATCACCTGACCCACTCGGCGCGCGGGGCGTTCGCCCTCATCCGGTGCGGCGGCGCAGGACCGAGCGGGGGAGCAGCTTCGCCCGCCACCCCAACGGATCCGAGCGGCGCAGGCCCGCGATCAGCCGGTCGAAGGCCGGGCCCAGCGTTGGGTCCGGTGTGGTGCTTCCGCCGTACCAGGACCGTTCCACCTCGCCGACCACCGTGCGCAACGCCTGCTTGCCGTCGTCGTCCAGGTCGTGGTCGTTGGCCAGGCGCCGGGCGGCCACCCGGACCGTCTCCGTCTGGTCGACCTCCGCGCCGCGGTCGGTCGACTCCGCCAGCAGCTCCGCCCACGCCGACGTCGCCGCGGTCGGGCCGTTGGTGTGGACCTCGTGCCGCCGGTGCAGCCGCATGCGTTCGCGGATGAGGCCGGGCGCCGCGGCGAGCAGCAGCACGAGCACCAGCGCCGCGAGCCACCAGGAGACCACGGCGGCCAGGAACACCACGGTGAGCGTCCAGGCCACCGCCGCGAGCGGGACGTACCGCCTGCGACGGCCCGGCGGACCGGTGCCGGACAGTGCCGTCATCAGCGCCGACAGACCGACGAGCGCGCCGATCGTCACCCACTGCCAGGTCTGCGCGCCGCCCTGCCCCAGGTTGGCGGCCCCGGCGCCCGCTTGGTCGTTCTGCGGGTTCTGCGGGTCGTCCGTCGGTCCGGCCGGTGCCGACGGCGCGGGCGACTGCTCGGTCTGGGTCGTCGGGTCGTCCTCCGGACCGGACGACCCGCTCTCCGCGGCGTAGGGCGGGGTGTAGGTCGTGCCGTCGGACAGGGGCGTCGGGTCGAACTGGATCCAGCCCAGCCCGGGGAAGAACACCTCGACCCACGCGTGCGCGTTCTGCGTGGTGATCGACCGGTAGTCGCCGGACTCGAAGCCGGCGGTGTAGCCCATCGCGACCCGGGACGGGATGCCGGCCGCGCGCAGCAGGATCGCCATCGACGACGCGTACTGCTCGCAGAACCCGGACTTGCTGTCGAACAGGAAGTCCTCGAGGGCGGACTCGTCGCTGCCGGCCGCGGTCTCGGTGTCGTAGACGAACCCGTTGCCGGGGTCGAAGTACGCCAGGATCGCCCTCACCTTGTCGAACGTCGCCGCGTGCCTCGCGGTCAGCTGGTTGGCCAGCGCGGTGACGCGCTCGTCGATGCCGTCGCGGACCATGTACACGTCCGGGACGTCACCGGGCAGTGCCGGGCGTGCCGCCCGCAGTTGGTCGCCGCTGGGCTGGCTGAGGTCGGCCTCCTCGACGTAGCGGGGGAGCTGCCGCTTGGTGGGGCCGTAGATCATGCCGCCGACCGGGTCGTAGCGCATGTCTTCTGGCAGGTCGCGCATCCGCAGCGGGATGCCGAAGACCGGCGCCCAGGTGTCGTTGGAGTTGACCGGCTCGATGTCGATCTCGACGGCCTTGGACGGGCCGTAGCTCTGCAGCAGCCCGTCCGGTGCCGGCAGCCTGCGGTCCGCGGGCGCGCCGGCCGGCAGTTCCTCGGGAGGCAGCCAGCCGCCGTTGCCGTCGAACCGGGACAGCGTCAGCGCGCGCAGGTAGCGGGGGTCGTCGCCGAGGTTGCGGACCCGGAACAGCTCGATGTTGCCGTCCTGGTCGAGCATGCCGCGCAGCGAGGTGAACGGGTTGAGGCCGAGACCGTTGGACGCGCCGCCGTTCTGGCCGCCGGGCAGCTGGCCGACCGTGCCGATGAAGGTGACCGTGGCCCCGGCGAACAGCGCGATCGCCACGGCGCCGGACACGAGCGAGGCAGGCGAGCCGACCCCGCCGCTGGTGCCCTGCACCATCGGCCGGTTGCTCCACTGCTGGTGCCGGTGCGCGCCGTCGACCGCGAGGAGGGCCGCGAAGGAGACCGCGCCGAGCACGAACGCCCACCAGGGCAGCATCTCGTCGGCGAGCGAGGCGGGCACCGCGTAGACGCACAGCAGCACCAGGCCACAGGCGGCCGGCGTGCCCGCGGACACCGCGAGCGTGTCGACCAGCACCGCGACCAGCCCGATCGCGATGACCACCAGGCACAGCACCGCGGGGGTGGCCTCGACCGGTGGCACCCCGGTGCGCACGACCTCGATGGAGGTTCGCAGCACGTCGCCGAGCTCGGCGAACGCCGCCGGCCCGGGGAACAGTCCCAGGATCCCGCTGTCGGTGAACAGCGCGACCAGCAGGCACAGCACCGAGAACATCTGGGCGAGGCCCACCAGCAGGATCGGCGTGCGGACCGCGCGCAGCCCGAGGCCGACCGCGGTGACGACGGTGACCGCCACGCCGGCGTAGCCCCACCAGCGCAGCCCGTCGATGACCCCGGCGAGCGCGAGCGACGCGCACAGCGTGGTGACCGCGGCGACCACCGGCGTCACGGTCATCGACCACTGCGCGGCGGTCAGCTCCCCGGCCTGGGGTGGCCGCCCGGGGGGCGGCGGTGGCGTGGCGGGGTCGGCCGGGTGATGGTCGGTGCGCTCACTGGCTGTCTCCGGTGAGTGTTGGACTCGCGGGTCCTGGGGGTTGGACTCGCGGGCTCTGAGTGTCGGACTCGCGGGTCGCGAGTGTTGGACTCGCGGGTCCTGGGGGTTGGACTCGCGGGGTCATTGGCCGAATCCGCTGGTCAGGGCGTCGTTGCGGGTGCCGATGCTGCGGCACAGGGTGGACCAGGTGGCGGTCATCGGGATGTTCGGGCGGGCGACCGTCACGCCCCAGCCCGCGCCGCGCAGCAGGGCGGTCGCGCCGTCGATGTCGGTATCCACGCCGCCGCCCACCTCACCGCCGTCCTCGCCGGCCGCGCCCCACGCCGCGGTGTCGAGCAGCACGGCGAGGCTGCGGTTGCCGCGGGAGCGCTGGCCGATGAGCTGGCTGAGCGACTCCGGGCTCGTGGCGCCGAGGACCGCGATCAGCTCCTGGCCGTGGCCGGGGTCGTTGCGTGCGTCGATCTCGCGCTGCGGCGTGGCCTGCAGCGCGGCGAGCGCGTCGAGGACCGCGTTGTCGTTGTGGGTGCCGTCGCCGGTGTCGCTGACGATCAGCCGGCCGGTCTCGGTGACCAGCCGGACGCGCTGGCCGTAGCGGTGCAGGTGCAGGCAGATGCTCGCGACGAACGACACCGCCCACTCCAGGCTCGCGGTCGTGCCGGCGCCGCGGTGCGCGGTGGCGCGGTGGTCGAGCAGCACGGTGGTGCCGCCCCGCCACGGGCGTTCCTCGACCCGCACCATCATCTCGTCGCGCTTGGCGGTGGAGCGCCAGTGCACCTTGCGCAGGTCGTCGCCCTGCCGGTACGGGCGCACGATCGCGTCGTCCTCGCCCTGGCCGGCGGCCAGCCGGACCGAGCCGTCGTCGCCGGAACCGAGGCCGGAGCCGCCGGGCACGCCGTGCAGCGGCACGATCCGCGGCACCACGACCAGCCGCGAGGTGTGCGCGAGCTCGCGCTCGAACTCCGCCAGCCCGAACGGGTCGGTGATCGTCGCCTTCAGCGGGCCGAGCTGCTGGATGCCGCGCAGCATCGGCTGGACCGAGTAACGCAGCCGGGTGCCGGTGTGCCGGGGCAGGTGCTCGATGAGGAAGCGCGGCTTGCCGCCGAGCGAGTAGGGCACGCCGTCGGACACGAGCAGCCCGCCGGTGGGCAGCCGACCGGTGCTGCGGATGTGCAGCGAGACCTCGGCCCGCCCGCCGACCGGCACGCGGACCGGCACGATCTGGCGTTGCGCGTGCAGCCCGACCCGGGCCACCGCGGTAAGGAAGCAGACGAGCAGCGGCAGCGCGACGACGAACACCGACACGCGGAGCAGGTCACGCTCGTTGAGGATGATCGAGCACAGCGCGGCGGCGAGCCCCGCGGCCAGCAGGCATCTGCCCCGCGTGGTCAACCCCGACAGCGCACCGCGTACCGGCCGCGCCACGGCCGGCTACCTGTTCCTGGCCCAGTGCGCGCTCGGGTCCGGCGCCGCCTGCGGCACCGGCACCCGCTGCACCAGGGAACGGATCAGCTCCGCGGTCGACCGGCGGCCGGCCTGCGCCTCCGGGGTGAGCACCAGCCGGTGGGCTAGCACCGGCACGGCGACCGCGTGGATGTCGTCGGGCACCACGAAGTCCCGGCCGGACAGCGCAGCCTGCGCACGAGCCGCCCGCACGAGGTGCAGGGTGGACCGCGGCGAGGCGCCGATGCGGACCTCCGGCAGCCGGCGCGTGGTCGAGGCCAGCTCGACGGCGTACCGGCGGATGTCCGGCGACAGCTTGATGGCGCGCACCGTCTCGATGAGCCCACGCACCTGGTCGGCGTGCGACACTGGCTGCAGGTCCGTGAGCGGGTTGCGTCCGGCGTGCTCGTCGACCATGGCGAGCTCGGCGGCCGGGTCCGGGTAGCCGATCGACACGCGCGCGGTGAACCGGTCGCGCTGCGCCTCGGGCAGCGCGTAGGTGCCCTCCATCTCGATCGGGTTCTGGGTCGCGATGACCATGAACGGCAGTTCGAGATGGTAGGTGTTGGTGTCGACGGTGACCTGCTCCTCCTCCATGCACTCCAGCAGCGCGGACTGGGTCTTGGGGGAGGCGCGGTTGATCTCGTCGCCGACCACGATGTTCGCGAACACCGGGCCGGGCCGGAACTCGAAGTCGTTGGTCTGCCGGTTGAAGATCGACACGCCGGTCACGTCGCTGGGCAGCAGGTCCGGGGTGAACTGGATCCGGCTGACCGTGCAGTCGATGGACCGCGCGAGGGCCTTGGCCAGGGACGTCTTGCCGACCCCGGGCACGTCCTCGACGAGCAGGTGTCCTTCGGCGAGCAGGGTGACGAGGGCGATCCGCACCACTTCGGGCTTGCCTACCAGGACCCGCTCGACGTTGGCCGCGATCCGCTGTGCGGTGGCGTTCAGCTCGTCGAGCGAGGAAGGCTGCCGGTAGTGGTTGTTGTTGAGCGGCTCGGACGCATGTGCTGCGTAGGGGTCACCGCCAGGCGCTGCGTAGGGGTTGCCGGGCAGCGCCGATGGCGGGGTACTGGACGTCACGCGACCTCCTGGTGCTCTTACTTCGGCGCAAGCCTTCTACGAAGTGTGTCAAACCGCTGAGAAGTGGGGTCTCCCCAGCGTCTTCTCCGGTGTCCTCATTCATTGTCTACGCCTCCGGGCCGGTTCGTGTTCCGGATCTCGCATTCGCGTCACGGCCCGTCCGGTGCGGTGCGCCCGCACGGTGTCCCCACGACTCCCCACGGGAGGCCCCGGCGGCCCCCGATCCGCTCTCGATCCGAGGACGTGCGGGGCCTTTGGTGGTTCATCGGGCGGCCGAAGCCGCCCGTTAGGGCACCCGGTCGGGGGAGGCCCGGCATCGTCCCCCACTTTCCTCCCACCCCGTTTACCTGCGTAAACGCGGATGACTCGACGATCTAGCTCCTCGATTCGCCGTTGACTGTGGAGAAAAGTGGGGTACGGTGGCGGCAAGTGGGGCGGAAGGGGGCCTCATGACTGGCCCGAGGGCCGGTGGGGAGGTGAGTCGCCGATGTTCCTTGGCACGCACACCCCCAAGTTGGACGACAAGGGGCGGCTCACGCTGCCTGCCAAGTTCCGAGACGCGCTCGCGGGCGGGCTGATGGTCACGAAGGGCCAGGACCACTGCCTGTATGTGTTCCCGAGGGCGGAGTTCGAGGAGATGGCACGCAAGGTGGCCGCGGCGCCCCTGACGAACGAGGCGGTTCGCGCCTACCAGAGGTACCTGTTCGCCGGAACCGACGAGCAGCGACCCGACGGGCAGGGGCGGATCGCGGTCGCACCGGAGCTCCGGCGCTATGCCGGGCTCACCAAGGAGTGCGTGGTCATCGGTGCGATCACCCGCCTGGAGATCTGGGACGCGCAAGCGTGGCAGACCTACCTGGACGAGCACGAGGACAGCTACTCCCAGGCCGCTGAGGAGGTCCTCCCGGGGGTGTTCTGACCCCGGACGCTCGGTTCTCCGGGCTTCTCCGGTGGGACGCGGGTGCCGTGAGGCCTCGGTCCGCTCGCTTTCGGCCCTGGCGCACCTTCCCCGGTGCCAGGTTCGACGAGCGGGCGGGGACCTGGCGGCACCCGCGGATCGACTTGTCGCTTTGTCGTCCTGGGAGCGAAGCGGAAGGGGGTGACTCAATGGCTGCCGCGCATGTCCCGGTTCTGCTGGACCGGGTGCTCGCGCTGCTCGCGCCCGCGCTCGCCGACCGTGCGGCGGTGCTCGTCGACGCCACCATCGGGCTCGGCGGCCACGCCGACGCGCTGCTGTCCGCGCACCCGTCGCTCACCCTCGTCGGCCTCGACCGCGACCCGAACGCGCTCGCCCGCTCCGGTGAGCTGCTCGCCCGGCACGGCGACCGGGTGCACCTCGTGCACGCCGTCTACGACGAGATGCCCGACGTGCTCACCCGCCTCGGCTACCGCGCGACCAACTCGGTCGCGGGGGTGCTCATGGACCTCGGGGTGTCCTCGATGCAGCTCGACGTCGCCGAGCGCGGCTTCGCGTACTCGAAGGACGCGCCGCTGGACATGCGGATGGACCCGACCGCCGAGCTCACCGCGGCGGAGGTCCTCAACACCTACCCCGCGGCGGACCTCGCCCGGATCCTGCGCGACTACGGCGAGGAGCGGTTCGCCCGCCGGATCGCCGACGCGGTCGTCGCGGCCCGGTCCCGGGAGCCGTTCGCCTACAGCGGCCGGCTCGTCCAGCTGCTCTACGACACGGTGCCCGCGGCCAGTCGGCGGACTGGCGGGCACCCGGCCAAGCGGACCTTCCAGGCGCTGCGCATCGAGGTGAACGGCGAGCTGGAGGCCCTGCGCAGGGCGCTGCCGGCGGCGCTGTCCGCCTTGCGGATGGGCGGCCGGATCGTCGTCGAGTCCTACCAGTCACTGGAGGACCGGCTGGTCAAGCGGTCACTGGCGGAGCTCGCGAAGTCGCGGACGCCGCCGGGGGTCCCGGTCGAGCTGCCGGGACACGGCCCGCAGCTGCGCCTGCTCACCCGGGGCGCTGAGCAGGCCGACGAGCAGGAGACGGAGCACAACCCGCGGGCAGCCTCGGTACGGCTGCGTGCGGCAGAGCGGATTCTGGAGGCGGCAGCATGACGGCACCGACCCGATCCAGGTCGACCCGCACCGCTGAGCGCGCGGGCCGGGGCCGGCGCGCGGACTCCGCCCTCGAGCGACGTCGCGAGGCCC
>NZ_WHTD01000221.1 GCF_009379765.1 Actinophytocola sp.
ACCTGTCCACCGCAACCAAGTGGGGTCTGGACACGCTTGACGCGATGACGCGCCTGTTCACCACCGGTGCGTGGCTCCCGCCTGCCCTCACCCCCGACATCACCGCCGTGTAATCACGCCACCAAGGCTGAACAGCTACCACCTCGGGACAGCGGATCAGCGCTTCCAGAAGGCGCGGCGGGACTTCTGGGGTGGTTGGGTCGTCGTCAGGGCCACCAAGGTGGTGATCGTCCGGTGCCAGCGGCGGTCGACCTCCGCCGGGTCTGACGTCGGCATGGACAGGTCGGCGAAGAGGGTGTTCAGCGTCGTGCGAGTTCGGGCCGGTTCGCCGGTCAGCTTCCAGTGGGGCAGCGAGTCGCGGATGCGGTCGGCCAGGGCCGTGAGCATGCCGGCACGGGTCCAGACGTCCTCCGGTGCGGCGGCCTGCAGGGTCTTGAGCTCTCGTACCACGAAGTCCGCGATGGTGACGGGAGCCGCGGGGGGTGGGACCACCGGAGGCACCGGCACTGCCCCCGCGAACTCGTTGTCCAGCGCCGAGCCGTCGGTGACCGCGTCCATGGGTGGGCCACCGGGCGCCGGCGACGGGCTGCCGGGCGCCGAGGGTGGGCCGCCGGAGAGCGGCGGCAACGGAGGCTGGATCGCGGGATTCGGGCCCGCGGATCGGCGCTTCAGGGAGCCACGCATCCGGGAGACCGACTCCGCGCTCGCGCCGAAGGCGGCCGGGGCCGCGCCGTACCTGAGCATGCGGGCCGCCATCGGGGCCGTGCCGGCGAAGCCTCCCGCGAACTGCATCGGCGCACCCGGTGGCTCCCAACCGCTGGGGAGGTCGACGGGTTGGGTGACTCGGTGGACCTGGCCGCCCTCGTTGACCACTCGCTGGTCGACCGCCACGAACGAGGTGAATCGGGACAGCACACCGAACTTCAGTGACGTGTCGACGATGCGCTTCTCCAGGGCGTTCTGGTCGCCGGAGCCCACGACGTAGCGATCTTCCAGGTCGCGGATTCGCGCCCTGGCCCACAGTGCCGCCAGGCTCGGGTTGTCACTCGGCGTCGCGGGCACCGTCGACCGCCACTCGCCCTCGCTGGTCACGGTCACGGCGCCCGTCGCACGGCCGGCGTAGCGGCCGGTGACCACGACCGGAGCGCCGGGGAACAGGTCGGGCAGTGGTGTCGGTGCCATCGACTCCTGGTCGACCGCGAGGCCCGCCGGGGCCACTCGAAGGCCGGTGACCACGGGCGCGCCGATGCGGCGGTGGATGTGCTGCATCGCATCGTCCAGGCGGTCCTCGGACTCCACCAGCTCGTAGCGCCCGGCCGAACCCGCCAGTCGCTGCAGGAACGCCTCGTTGACCGCGCGGTCGATGCCGACCGTGTGGACGCGGACACCCGCCAGGCCACTGGACAGCTCGCGCAGCAGTTGGTCCTCGTTGCCGACCTGGCCGTCGGTGACCAGGACCAGGACGCGGTCGCGTTCGGCCGACTCACGCAGCAGGTTGGTGGCCTGGCGCAGCGGCGTGAGCATCTCGGTGCCGCCGCGGGCGTCCAAACCGGACAGGAACTCCACGGCGCGGAACCTGTTGCGGTCATTGGCGTCCACGAACCCCGCCGGCAACGACGGCGCCGTGTCGACCTGGTGGTCGAAGGCCAGCACGGCGAACCGGTCGGCGCTGCCGAGCGTGTCGACGATGCGGGCGGCCGCGCGGCGGGCCGCGACCATCTTCCAGCCACCCATCGAGCCTGACCGGTCGAGCAGGATCACCACGTCCCGGCCACCGGTCGGCGCCTCGACGACCGGCGGGAGCACGGTGAGGGCGAACGTGCCGCCGGAGTCGCCGTCGGGCAGTACCGAAAGTGACGTGCTGATCGCGTCGGCGGCGAACCGCATGCGCAGCAGGAAGTCCCGGTCGGCCCGGTCCCCCGGCTCGAGCCGGACCCGCAGGCCGGTCGGCCCGTCCTCGGTGGCCGTGGCATGCAGGCTCGTGGAGACCCCGGCGAGCGGCAGCGCTGCCGGGTCGATGTCGACCGCGACCGAGAGCTGGACCGGGTTGGGGAACCCCGGCAGCAGCACCGGTGGGCTGATGCGGGACGCGTCCGGCACGGCGTCGGTGTCGGGAGCCACGCCGTCGCCGACCTGACCGTCGACCAGCGGCGTGCCGGGGATGTAGCGCGGCGCGACGACGAGCGGGAACCGGAACGTCGCCTCGCCGTCCTCATAGGACAAAGCGCCGGCCAGCGTGAGGTGCACGCTGACCCGCTCCCCCGGCATGATGTTGCCGACCCGCATGGTGAACACGCCGGGTCGCTCCTCCTCGGCGATGGACGCGCGCTTGCCCTCGGTGATGGCCTGGTCGTAGTCGGCTCTGGCCTCGGCGCGCTCCTTGAGCAAGCCCTCGACGACCCGGCCGTCGGCCTCCATGCGCAGCGCGGTGACCGCGGCGCGCGGCGGCAGCGGGAAGACGTAGGTGGCCTCGAGCGGCTCGGCGTGTGGGTTACGGAAGCCCTGGGTGAGCTGGATACCCGACGAGAGGCCGGTGATGGCCGCCTGGACGTCGATGATCTCCAGCGGAAGGTTTCCCCGCTCGGTCGTGAGGCAGCCCAGCCCGTCGTCCTCGGTGGGTCGGCTGGGCGCCTCGGTGACATCCATGAGGTCGATTCGCATGCTCATCGGCTTTCCCCTCCTGTGGTAGGCGCCAGGCCCATCCGGCCGAGCAGCTCGAGCAGTGGTGCGGCGGCTTCCCCGATGGCGGCGAGCTCGTCTGCATCGGGTGCGCGGGTGGCCGCGTGCAGCACCACGGTGACACTGTCACCGAGGTGGATGCCCGGCACCATTCTCGTGACAGTGTTCTTCACAGTGTCCTCGTCCGGCGTGGCCTCGGCCGTCGGGCGGGCGTTCGTGTGCTTCCAGAAGTTGCCGGTGATGGTGGTGTTGGGCCTCGACGACACGATGTCGATCGGCGGTAGCCCGGCCAGCTCGTTGAGCCGGCCGTCGGACGCGCCGACCAGCCTCTCCTGAATCTCGGCAAGGGTGTGGCCCGCGGCCTGGAGCTGCTTGACGACCACCAGTTGCAGCAGGTGGCGCCGCCCGTAGCGGGCGGTGCGGCCGCTGGTGGCCAGCGGCCGGTCCACCAGCCCGATCGTGGTGTACCACCGGATGGTGCGACCGTTGGGCAGCTCCCGGACCCGGCCGTTGCTCTGGCCGTCGTAGTTGTCGGCCAGTAACGCGGCAACCTGGTCCGGGAGCTGCTCGATGGTCCACAGCTCGTCGGTCATGCTGCAATCTTGACAGTTTCCGATGACACTGTCAAGATTGCAGCATGTCAGCCCTTGACGCAGACCACCTGCTTGAGCTTCGCGACGATCTCCACCAGGTCGTCCTGGTTCCGGATCACGTCGTCGATGTCCTTGTAAGCACCCGGGATCTCGTCCACCACCCCGGAGTCCTTGCGGCACTCCACGCCCGCGGTCTGCTCGGCCAGGTCCGCCTCGGTGAACTGCCGGCGGGCCTTGGTCCGCGACATCCGCCGCCCCGCGCCGTGCGAGGCCGACTCGAACGAGTCCGGGTTCCCGAGCCCGCGCACGATGTAGGAGCCGGTGCCCATCGAGCCGGGGATGATACCCAGCTCGCCGCGCCCGGCCCGGATCGCGCCCTTGCGGGTCACCAGCACGTCCTCTCCGAAATGGGTCTCCTCGGCCACGTAGTTGTGGTGCGCCGAGATCGGCGCGTCGAACGACATCCGCGGGAACTGCTTGCGCAGCACGTCGCACACCAGGCGCAGCATGACCGACCGGTTGCGTCGCGCGTAGTCCTGGGCCCAGTAGAGGTCGTGCCGGTAGGCCGCCATCTGCGGGGTGCGCGCGATGAACACGGCGAGGTCGGGGTCGGGCAGCGACTGGTTGTGCGCGAGTCCGCGGGCCACCTCGATGTGGTGTTGCGCAAGGAGGTTCCCGATGCCGCGGGAGCCGGAGTGCAGCATAACCCAGACCCGCTTGTCGGTGTCCAGGCAGATCTCGATGAAGTGGTTGCCACCGCCGAGCGTGCCCATCTGGTGCAGAGCCTTGGCCGCGTTCGCCTTCACCGCCGGCGTCAGGTCCTCGAACGTGCGCCAGAAGCCGTCCCAGTCCCCCGCGTCACGCTCGGTGAACGCGGTCGCCTTGTGCGAGCCCGCACCCACCGGCACCGCGCGCTCCACAGTGGACCGCAGCCGTGCGAGGTCGGCAGGCAGGTCCTCGGCGCGCAGCGAGGTGCGGACCGCGGTCATGCCGCAGCCGATGTCGACGCCGACCGCTGCCGGGGACACGGCGTCCCGCATGGCGATCACCGAGCCGACCGTCGCGCCCTTGCCGTAGTGCACGTCGGGCATCACGGCGACGTGCTTGAACGTCCACGGCAGGGCGGAGATGTTGTGCAGTTGACGCATCGCCTCTGGCTCGACCGACTCCGGTCGAGCCCACAGCCGAATGTCGACGTGCCGCCCGTGGATCGTGGTCGCGCTCATGATCCCCAGGCTAAGCGCCGAAATCCGAACTCTCGACGTATTTACAGCAGGTGGGCCTTGCGCCAGATCCGCTTCGACGGGCCGCCGATCATCCCGACCTCGTCGAGGAACTCCACGATCTTCTCGGCCATCCACCGCCTGGCCTCGCGGTGGTGCGGGTTAGCCAGCGCGGCCGCGCGCGCCTCTCGCGGATCAAGACCAACGGCCTTGTACACGGCCGGATGAACCATGATGTTGACCACCGAATAGGCGACCACGGCCGTCACCAGCCGATGCAGCTCGAGCTCCGGACGGCTCAGCTTGTCCAGGCCACGAACCAGTTCTTCGCGTGCGTAGCGCACGTGCCGCGCTTCCTCGACCACGTGGATCCGGTTGATCATCCGGATGATCGGCTGGATGCCGTCGTCGTCGATCATGGAGCGCTGGAGCCGGTCGGTGGTCTCCTCGACCACAAGAACGGAGGCGAACATCGCCGGACCGCCGATGACCGCACCGAACACCTTCGACAGCGAGCGGACCACCTTGGGTGGGCCGTAGGCGGGCAGACCGAACCGGGACAGACCCTTGCCGAACATGATCGCGTGCCGGGTCTCGTCACCGATCTCGGTCAGCGCGTAGTGGGTGTGCGGGCTGCGCGGGTCGAGATCGGCCGCGTACCGGGCCAGCAGCTGCATCAGCACGATCTCGGTCCAGAGACCGACGCTCGTGATGCTGCCGAGCTCGTGCTTGGCGAGCTCGATCCGCTGCTCGGGCGTCAACCGCTCCCAGAGCTCGGTGCCGAACAGGGAGACCCGCTGCTCGGGAAGGAAGCCCTTGCCCTCCACCAGCGGCGCGTCCCAGTCGACGTCGACATCAGGCTGGTAGGAGTTGCGGACGGAGGAGTCGAGCAGCCGCTCGGCAGTGACCTCCCGGTCCTTGGGTTGCAGCACGCGGGCCATCGTGGACCATCCTCCCCAGGCTTAGTGTTACCTCACGTAACAGTTACCTTGGGTAGGGTCTCGCGAGGGAACGGCCGTGTCAAGGCGTCAGCTCGGGGTCTGGCCGGACCAGGTCGCCGATCAGCTGCACGATCTCCCTGGTGACCGGGCGGAGAAGACGCAGCCGGGACAGACCGATCACGCGATCGATGAGCGGCACGGTGCGGTCGACGAGCAGGCGGGTCTTGCGGCAGTTCGGCGAGCGGTCGTGCACCCAGAACAGCACCACGCCCATCTCGTAGAGCCACAGCAGCTCCGGCAGCTCGGGTCGCAGCTCCGTGTCGACCTTCACCGTCGAGCCGTCGAGCACCCGGCGGTGCAGCGCGATCTGCGACTCCCGGGCCGGGCTCGAGTCGGCCGAGAACGGGCTCAGCGGGCTGTCCGGGTCGGCGGCGTTGACGAAGAACTGCTTGCCGAACTCGTGGTAGGGCGCGGCCACATCGATCCAGCCGTGCATCACCGCGCGCAACCGTGGGGCGAACTCGCGCTCGGTGCGCAGCGCCTCCTCGCAGGCCTGCTCGTGGAGCTCGGTTATCCGGTCGTAGAAACCTTGGACCAGCTGTTCCTTGGAGGAGAAGTAGTAATAGGCGTTGCCGACGGAGACTCCCGCCTCCTTGGCGATCGCGCGCATGGTGGTCTTGGCGTAGCCGTTCTCCTGGAACAGGCGCAACGCGGTCTCGACGATGAGGGTCCGGGTCGTCTCGCTCTTCGCTGTGCGCACGACCGTGCCAGGGGATTCGGCCACCACCTCACCGTATCGCCGGAGCGCGGCTCGGCCTGCGGGATTCCGTCGACCGGGGGCTGGCAGGCCGCAACCCCGCGGTGTTCACTCGGGCATCACCCGTTCGTGGCCGCGACATGCCAGGGTGACGCGCCGACCCTGGAGGTGGATCATGATCCGAGCTCGACGACTCCTGTTACTGCCCGCGTTGGCCCTGGCTGCCGGGGTGCTCGCCGCACCCGCGGCGCAGGCCGGCCCCGCCAAGCACGGCGACCGGCACGACCCGGTCCGCTTCGCGACCTTCAACGCCTCGCTCAACCGAGGTGCGGTGGGCCAGCTGGTCACCGACCTGTCCACGCCGGACAACGCGCAGGCCCGCGAGGTCGCCGAGGTGGTCCAGCGCAACCGGCCGGACGTGCTGCTGATCAACGAGTTCGACTACGTGCCGGACAACATCGCGGCGAACCTCTTCCGGGAGAACTACCTGGAGCGGGGTCAGAACGGCGCGAAACCGATCAGCTACCCGTACGCGTTCGTCGCGCCGTCCAACACCGGTGTGCTCACCGGGTTCGACCTCAACCGCGACGGCCGCACCGACACCGGCGACGACGCGCACGGCTTCGGCCTGTTCGAGGGCCAGTACGGGATGCTCGTGCTGTCGAAGTACCCGATCGACACGCGCTCGGTCCGCACCTTCCAGAAGTTCCGCTGGAAGGACATGCCCGGCGCGATGCTGCCCGACGACCCGGCCACCGCGGCGCCGGGTGACTGGTACTCACCGCAGATCCTCGACATCCTGCGGCTCTCGTCGAAGTCGCACTGGGACGTGCCGATCCGGGTCGGCCGGTCGACCGTGCACTTCCTCGTGTCGCACCCGACCCCGCCCACGTTCGACGGCGCCGAGGACCGCAACGGCACGCGCAACCACGACGAGATCCGGTTCTGGGCCGACTACGTCACGCCTGGCAAGAGCCGCTACGTCTACGACGACCACGGCAACCGGGGCGGCCTGCGGACCGGCGAGAAGTTCGTCGTCGCGGGTGACAACAACTCCGACCCGCTCGACGGCGACAGCGTGCCCGGCTCGATCCAGCAGCTGCTGCACGCACCGCGGGTGATCGACCCGAAGCCGGGCAGCATCGGCGGCTACCTCGCGGCCGGCGAGCAGGGCGGCGCCAACGCCTCCCACCGCAGCAACCCGTACTTCGACACCGCGGACTTCAACGACGTCGCGCCGGGCAACCTTCGGGCGGACTACGTGCTGCCGTCGACGGGGCTCCACCCGGTCGGCGGCGAGGTGTTCTGGCCGCGGTCGGACTCGCCGCTCGCCCGCCTCAACGACGCTTCCGACCACCACCTCGTCCGGGTCGACGTAGTGGTCCCCCGCCGCTGACGGTAACCGGCAAGGCACGCCCTGTTCTGGGCATATGCCCAAAAGGGCAACAAGTTCGTTCCCGGGGGCCGCAAGTTCGCACGCGACGTATTTGCGGCCCCCGAGCGTGCTCTCTTGGTGTGACCACAACCGCGGGGTCACCCTCATGGAGGCGCGATGTTGTGCACTGTCGAGCCGGACTCGGCTCTCGCCGAGCTCGAGGCCGAGCTTGCCGCCCAGCCCATGCCGACGGCATGGTCGCGACCCGTCACCCGGGGCAACGTGGACTCGGTCGCAGCGGCCGCCTCCGCGGGGGACACGATCGCCACTCACGAACTGCTCACCTACCTGCGCCCGATCATGGTGCGCTACTGCCGCGGCAAGCTGGGCCGCGTGCGCCCGGTCAACTCGCCGGACGATGTCGCGCAGGAGGTGTGCCTGGCTGTGTTCCGGGCGCTGCCCACCTACCGCCACCTCGGCCGGCCGTTCCTGTCGTTCGTGTTCGGCGTGGCCGCGCACAAGGTGGCCGACGTCCATCGCGCGGCCGCCAGGGACCGCTCACTGCCGACGGCGGACACCCCTGACATGCCCGACCTCGAGGAGACCCCGGAGGAGACCACACTGCGCCGCGAGCTGGTCGAGCGGACCGGTGGCCTGCTGCGCACCCTGCTCCCCCGGCAGCGCGAGATCCTGATCATGCGGGTGGTGCTCGGCATGTCGGCGCAGGAGACCGCCGAGGCCGTCGGCACCACGCCGGACGCTGTGCGGGTCGCTCAGCACAGGGCGCTCAACCGGCTGCGGCGGGCGATCACGCGCTGAGCGACGCGACGTGGTCGGGCGTTTGATCGCCGGAGCGGGCCGATCAAGAACCGACCAGCCGCTGGGACGGCGCGGGTGACACGGCCAGGGCCACCCGCGCCGCGGACCCGCTACGGGCGGGCGACCTGTCCCTCGGTCAGGTTGACCTGGCCCGTCACGTAGTGGCTCCAGATGCCGAGGTCCAGCGGGCGCCCGGCACGCGCGTGGCTCTCCACGAAGCTGCGGCCGTGCCAGGTGGCACCGAAGGTGACCACGAAGCGGGAGGTCGCACCGCGCTCCTGCGGCGGCACGCCGTCCGGCTGGACGATCTCGTGCAGGCCCAAGGTGTAGTTCCGCCGGTAGGTGCCCCGCACGGGCTCGAGGGTGTTGTCGAGGATCGTGCCCAGCGCCGGGACAGTGATCAGCACGCCGCGCATGCCGTTCGCGAACCTCGTGTTGTAGACCGCGACCTCCGCCTCGCCCCCACCGTAGAACTCGGCCCGGCCGGTGCCGACCTTCGAACCGGGCGGGCACCCGGCCGGCCCCTGCGCGGCCAGCACCGCGCGGCCGCAGGTCGGGAACGACAGCACGTTGACGCTGATCGAGTCGTCGAAGAGGAAGACGAACTCGCGCGGCGCCGCCGGCTTCTCGCCGCTCTTGGTGTACCGGCGGCCGTCGAAGGTGACCTCCACACAACGCTTGCCGAGTGCGTCGCGGACGACCGTCGCGGTGCCCTCCTCGATGTTCACCGGACCGGGCGCGTCCGAGGGCGAGACGGATACGCATGCTGCTACCTCCGGTCGAGGATGTTTCGATACCTATCGAATAGTCCCGACCGGAGATAGAGTCTTCGTTTAGTTGTCGAAGAGAACTGAGAGGGCTGTCGGGAATGCCGTTGGGCCGATGGGCGTCGATCTCCCACCCCGAGATCGACGCGGTCGCGATCGACGACGTGCTGCACGCCCTCGCCGACCCCACCCGCCGCAAGATCGTGCGGATGCTGCTCGCCGAGGGCGACCGGGCCTGCGGCACCTTCGGCCTCCCGGTGGCCGCCTCGACGCTCAGCCATCACTTCCGTGCCCTGCGCAAGGCCGGCATCCTCCACCAGTACGACGACGGCCGGCTGCGCATGAACACCCTGCGCCTCGTCGAGCTGGACGCCAGGTTCCCCGGCCTGGTGTCCACGGTGCTCGACTCGGCCGACTGACCTAGGCGGCGCGCGGCGCGACCGGCGCCTGCGCCGGTGCGCGCGGCGTCGAACCGGCAGGGGCGGCCTTCTTCGTCCGCTTCCGGTCGAGCTTGCGCTCGTACCACCAGGAATCGACCTCGACGATGACCGGACCGAGCGCCATCAACAGCAGCACAACGATCGCCAGCACGGCCCCGCTCCACACCAGGATTGCCTGCACCATCTCTCCCACCTCCGGTAAACGTCCTGGTCACAGCTTCGCCCCGGGCGGGCACGCGGCGGATCGGTCGATCAGACACCGTGCGCCGGCCGACCGGTCACCGCACGCGGCCGGCTCATTGGCCGATCGGCCGACCCGCGCCCGCCAGTTGGCCGAGGCGCCCGGGTGGGCGGTCCAATACGTTCTTGCGCATGACACCGATCCCGGTGCCGCATCGCTGGCTGGCCGCATTGCTCGGCGCCGCGCTGCTGGTCGATCTCACGCTGGCCGGCTCGGGCAGCCTGAGCGAAGGGCTCCCGGCGCTGCCGGGTGCCTTCGCGCTCTGCCTCTGCGCCTACTTCGCGCTCACCCGACCGATCGCCGGCGCGCTCGCCGGCGCGGCCGTGCTGGTCGGCTCGTCGTACGTCATCCGGGCCACCGACTCGAACCCGGTGTCCATGGGCATCCACGGCATCGTGCTGTCCGAGCTCGTCGCCGGCGCGGCACTGGTCGTGCTGGTGGTGTGGCGCTGCGCCCCGCTGGTGACCGCCGGTTGCCTCGTGGCGCTGGTCGCCGCGGGCCTCTTCGCGATGCTGACCCGCGGCAACCCCTGCTACGGCGGGTTCTGCAGCATTCCCTACGACCTGGTCGGCCACTCCGAGATCTACCGCTCGCTGGTGTTCGGGCTCTGCGTGCTGATGCTGTCGATCGCGATCGGCACGTACCTGCGGCGCACGAGCCAGCAGCGGGTGGAGACCGAGACCGACGCGCTGATCCGCAAGCAGTGGCCGCTCGGCGCCGCACTCGCGGTGCTGCTGCTCGTCGAGGCGGGCGAGGTCGGCTACAGCGACGTGCTCATGCTGGGCGGCTCCGGGCTCGCCGGGCTGTGCGCGTTCTTCGCGCCGCGGGCGCCGTTCCGGTTCGCCCTCCTCGGAGCCACCGCGATGGTGATCGTCCCGCTGGCCGTCAGCGGGATCGGTGCCCGGCCGGTCCTGCCGCTGTCGTTCACCGGGCTGGCCGCGAGCATGGCGATGGTCGCCTACGCGGTGCGCTACCTGCCGCGGCGCACGGCGGGCGGGGCCACCGCGGCACTGGTCGCGGCCAACCTGATCGTGCTGGCCATCCGGTCGTCGGGCGACTACATCGCCGACGCGGACATCATGCTGCTGCTCGGCCTGCTGCTGGTCGTCTCGGTGGCCACCGGCTGGTACTTCCGGGCTCGGGACCGGGAACGCAACCAGACGGTGAAGGCAGCGGTGACCTCCGCGCAGCAGGGCGAGCGGATGGCGCTGGCCAGGGAGCTGCACGACGTCGTCGCGCACCACGTCACCGGCATCGTCGTCCAGGCGCAGGCCGCGTTGCTCGTGGCCGGGACGAACCCGGGCGTCGCGGTGCCGGCGCTGGAGAAGATCGAGCACAGCGGCACCGAGGCGCTCACCGCGATGCGCACGCTCGTCGGCAGCCTGCGGGACGGCACCGCGGCGTGGACCGCCGGCAGCTCCGACGCGACCGGGCAGGCGACCACCGACCTCGACGCGGACATCCGCGCACTGGTCGAGCACTTCACCGGACCGCCCGTCGAGCTGGAGCTGTCGCTGCCCGCGGAGCTGCCGCACGAGGTCGGCCGCTCGGTACTGCGGCTGGTCCAGGAGTCGCTCACGAACGTCGGCAAGCACGCGCCGGAGGCCAGCGCGGTGCGCGTGCGGGTGGTGACCGACGCCGAGGGCCTGCACCTTCGGGTCAACGACGACGGCGCGACGCGGCCGGTAACCCCGCCGGCGGGTCCGGCGGCTACGGTCTGGTCGGCATGCGCGAGCGGGTGGAGCTGCTCGGCGGCCGGTTCGAGGCCGGCCCGAGCGGTTATGTCGGCTGGTCGGTGGAGGCGTGGCTGCCGCTGCGGAAAGAGGGGGAATGATCCGGGTACTGATCGCGGACGACCAGGAGATGGTGCGGGCCGGGTTCCGGATGATCCTGGAGACGCAGGACGACATCGAGGTGGTCGCGGACGTCCCGGACGGCAGGGCAGCCGTGCGGCGCGCCCGCGAGCTGCGGCCGGACGTGTGCCTGCTGGACATCCGGATGCCGGGGATGGACGGGCTCGAGGTCACCAAGGTGCTCGCCGGTCCTGGCGTGACCGACCCGCTGAAGGTCGTCGTGGTCACCACGTTCGACCTCGACGAGTACGTCAACGCGGCGTTGTCCAACGGCGCCAACGGGTTCCTGCTCAAGGACGCCGGCCCGGCGCTGCTGCTGGAGGCGGTCCGCGCGGCCGACCGCGGCGACGCGCTCGTGTCGCCGCAGATCACCGTGCGGCTGCTGCGGCACTTCGCGGCGACGACCCCGACACCGGCCGCGGGCGACTCGCCCGCCGAGCCGCTGACCGAGCGCGAGCGCGACGTGGTGAAAGCGGCCGCGCGTGGGCTGACCAACACCGAGATCGGCACCGAGCTGTACCTGTCGCTCTCGACGGTCAAGACGCACCTCGCCGCGGTGCAGGCGAAGATCGGTGCCCGCAACCGCGTCGAGGTCGCCGCATGGGCCTGGCGAACAGGCCTGATGAACGGCGGCTAGCCCCGTCTTCCGCACATGAGGTGGGGTGGACAGGTCAGGCGTGTCGGTGATGTGTCTGACCTGCCGATCTGTGAGTCTGTCGCGTTGTGGATCAACGTGGACGACGGGCCCGGTATGTCGCGGCGAGTATC
>NZ_WHTD01000132.1 GCF_009379765.1 Actinophytocola sp.
ACCACAGCCCTACTCGATGGCAGGTCCACCGGTCATCCCAACCAGGCCCTCGACACCGCAGCGACCCTCTACCTCAGCAACACCGACAATCACGGTTAGTAACCACCAAACCCCTCAAGGATTTTAGAGCGGTTGCACTAGCTCCCAGTGCGTTTCGGGAACAGCATCTCCGCCGGCACCTCTTCAACGCTGCTGTCGGATGTTTGGTCGTCGGCGTGCACGATCTCGACCAGTTCGTGTAGCAGCCACAGCAGACGGAGCGATCCGTGTGCGAGCAACACGAGCCCGAGCTCGAACAGCCACGGTGCGACAACGTGGCCGGAGGTCAGTTGGGTCACCGCCGCGACGATGCCGAGGAAGGTCGCGAGCACGGGTTCGGCGACGACGGTCAGCCATGAGCGGTGGAGCACTTGTCCAGCCGTCCGACGGAACATCCGGACGCGCTGGGCCTCGGAGCCGATGGTGAAGATGATGATCACACCGGCGAACCCGGCTACGATCGCCGCAGCCGCGGCCAGGCCGAGATAGATGGTCACGGCAGTACCGGCGTTGGCATCAACACCGAACGACTTGTAGGGGTTGACCGCGGAGAGAAGGCTCGTGCCGAGCACCGCGTGCGCGGCGATGAGTGCTGTCAACGCCCACGTCACCTGAACGGGTCGATCCACAATCCAGGCTGTCACCGTCAGCCACTGTGCCTTCAGTCGCTCACGCTTGCGCCCACTCGTGACGGCAGTGCGACCCATGGTCACTCCTGGTACCTAGTAGTCACTGCCGACCGAGGACTCGCGCCGGCTACGAGAACTCCTTCCGGAAGGCCTCGATCGCCGCATTGATACCAGTGAGCACCGACATTTCTGAGGGACGTTCGTCCCGCTTCACGTCGAACTTCTGGGTCGACGTGAACTGTTCCTTGACCAGGTCGTACTGCTTGCGGCGGAAGCTGTCGTCCCCGTCCGGCAGTTCCAGGCTCACCTGGGCGGTCGAGACGAAGTCCTCGCGTACCCACCGTGCGCCCTCGAGCAGGACCGCTTTAGTGTCGTCGTGGCCGCTGCGTCGGCCAAGTGACCAGCCCAACTCTATGTCGGTCTCCGAGGAGACTTCCTTGGCGGCCCGAGCCGCGTTCCCGATCACACCGCCGCCCACCTGGGGAACTTCGACATCGGATGCCATCTTCACCCGCAGGATGGCCGCGCCGCGCGCTTCGCGGAGTCGTTCGGAGACCCGTGAGTTGATCACTGGGAGCAACGTGTAGCTGTGCAGCACCGCATCGGGTGCCAGCATGTGGGTGAACCACGATTCCAACGCGGTGACCCGGGGAGCTGCCGCGGACATCGTGACGACCGCGACCTGGTTCGTGGCGCCGAACGGAACGACGTACGTGGGTTCGATCAGGACCGCGTGCTGATCGGTGGGCTGGAGTTCGCCGACCACGCCGGTCTGGCTGCTGAGGCTGTCGGGCCACTCCGAGCGTTCCCGCACACCGGCGATGTAGAAGTAGCGCAGCGCCGGCTGCCGCCCAAGCCTGCTTTCGCCATGTGTCAGACGGCCACGGATTTGAACCTGCCGCTCGCGAGCGGACAAGCTCTCGACGTGGTCGGCCATCCGCGTCCAGAAATCGGATGAGACCGGCACGGTGCTCGCCCCGTTGCCCTCCTCGCGTACACCCCGCAGTTCGTAGAACCTCACCACCTTGCGGATCACTCGTGACTCACCTCCGTGCCAGCGACACCCGGCGTGCAACCACCTCACTATGGCGACCGGGGAATATTACTCACCGTAGCTGAGCGGAGTGGTCGAAGTGCCGTTTGGTCGCTGATGCCACTCGATGGTGTGATGACGTTTCGTCAGAGCGGTGGCAGCAGGAGCACGAGGCCGAACAGCAGTGCGGCCCATGACGCCATCAAGTGCATCGACCAGGGCCCGCGAGCGAGCACCTGATCCGAATATTTGACTGACTGGGTCGGTCAGTTATCGTTGGTTGGTGCCTAGGGTTCGGTCGTTGGAGTTCTTCCCGCGTTTGGTGTCGGCGGCGGCGGAGACGTTCATCGCGCAGGGTTATCAGCGCACGCAGATGCAGGACGTCGCGGATGTGTTGGGGGTGGCGAAGGGCACGGTCTACGGGTATGTGGACGGCAAGGCCGCGTTGTTGGCCGCCGCGGTGCGGTACGCCGACGGTGTGGAGCCGCTGCCCGAGTGTGACTTTGCACCGCGTTTGGCACCTGTGCATCGAGTTTGGCACTTGTGCTCGTAGCGACTGGGACAGCGGTGAGGGACTCGCGTGTCGCCCGCACTCTGTGTCGGGAGCAGACAGGACTGAACGCGATTTGACCACGAGGCGCTGTAGCCTGTGCGGCAACGGGTAGGATCCGGCGCAGGCAAGCCGCTCGAGGATTCCTCGCGCGGCTTGTTGCCGTGTTCACGGTGCTCGCCGGTCTGGCTCTCGCGTACGGCTTCCAGTGCGCGGACGGCATGACGGTCATGCACGCCGGTTCGACTACCCCGACCCTGACCGAGCACGCCGCTCACCCGCGCACATGCGCCCCACCTGCGCCGGCTGGGTGGGATCGGTGCTGATCTCGACGTGCGGTTCGACAGTGGTACTTCCTGCGGTGGGCAGTTGTGCGGGTTGGTGGCGGCGGAGTCGGTTGGCGTTGCCGACGACCGACAGTGAGCTCAGTGCCATGGCGGCCGCCGCGAGGATGGGGCTCAGGCGCAGTCCGAGTAGCGGGTAGACGGCGCCGGCGGCGATGGGGACGCCGATGGCGTTGTAGATCAGGGCGAAGAACAGGTTCTGGCGGATGTTGCGCATGGTGGCGCGGGAGAGCCGGATGGCGGTGACGACGCCGGCGAGTGAGCCGGAGATGAGGGTGATGTCGGCGGCTTCGATGGCGACGTCGGTGCCGGTGCCGATGCCCAGGCCGATGTCGGCTTGGGCGAGGGCTGGGGCGTCGTTGATGCCGTCGCCGACCATGCCGACGCGGCGTCCTTCTGCTTGCAGGCGGCGGATTTCGTCGGCCTTGTGCTCGGGTAGCACCTCGGCGAGCACTCGGCGGATGCCCACTTGCCGGGCGATGGCGGCGGCGGTGCGGGCGTTGTCGCCGGTGATCATGACGACGTCGAGGCCGAGCCGGTGCAGGGCGGTGATCGCGGCGACCGAGTCGTCCTTGATGGTGTCGGCGACCGCGAACACTCCGGCAGGCTGACCATCCACGGCGGCCAGAATGGGTGTCTTGCCCTGGGCGGAGAACTCGGCCGCGACCGGATCGAGCGCGCTGGTGCCGATCCCGGCGTCGGTGAGTAGCCGCCTGGTGCCGACGAGCACGGCGCGCCCGCTGACGGTGGCGTGGACGCCCTTGCCGGTGATGGAGTCGAAGCCGCTGGCCGTGGGTGGCGTGAGGTCGCGGGCGCGGGCTCCGTCGACGATGGCCGCGGCGAGCGGGTGTTCGCTGTCGGTCTCGGCGGCGGCGACCAGCGCGAGCAGGTCGGTCTCGTCGAGCGTGCCGGTGGTGTGGATGTTGGTGAGGGCGGGTTTGCCGGCGGTGATGGTGCCGGTCTTGTCGAGCACGATGGTGTCGAGCTTGTGCGCGGTTTCCAGGGCTTCGGCGGAGCGGAGGAGGATCCCGGATTGGGCGCCTTTGCCGGTGCCGACCATGATCGACAGTGGCGTGGCTAGGCCCAGCGCGCAGGGGCAGGCGATGATCAGCACCGCCACAGCGGAAACCAGGGCGAGAGTGAGCGCGGGTGGTGGCCCGGTAATGAACCAGACCGTGAAGGCCGCGACGGCGATGGCGATCACCGCGGGCACGAAGTAGGTGGAGGCGGCGTCGGCGAGCCGCTGGATGGGCGCCTTGGACGCCTGGGCCTGCCGCACCATGCGGATGATCTGGGCGAGCGTGGAATCCGCGCCGACCTTGGCGGCTCGGACCCGCAACGATCCAGTGCCGTTGATGGTCGCGCCGATCACGGTGTCGCCGGCGTGTTTGGTGACCGGCATGGATTCGCCGGTGACCATGGACTCGTCCACCGCGGAGCTGCCGGTGAGCACGGTGGCGTCGACGGGGATCTTCTCGCCGGGGCGGATGATCACCTCGTCGCCGACATCGACCTCGTCGACTCCGATCTCGGTTTCGGTGCCGTCGCGGATGACGCGGGCGGTGCGGGCCTGCAGGCCGAGTAGCGCGCGGATGGCCTCCCCGGTGCCCGCCTTGGCCCGAGCCTCCAGCAGCCGGCCGAGCAGGATCAGCGTGAGGATCACCCCGACCGCCTCGAAGTACACCTCCCGCAGATCCTCGGGCAGCAGACCGGGGGCCAGGGTGACGATCAGGCTGTAGCCGAAGGCCGCCGTGGTGCCCAGGGTGATGAGGCTGTTCATGTCGGCACTGCGGTGGGCCAGGGTCAGCCAGCCGGTGCGGTGGATGGGTAGACCGGTGTAGCCCATCACCGGTGTGATCAACGCCAGCTGCACCCAGTGGTTGAGCAGCACCGCAGGTACCCAGTCGGCGCCGAACAGCTCGTGCGCCATGACCGCGAACAGCACCGGCAGAGTCAGCACCGCACCGAGAACCACTCGCCGGGTCAGGTCGGTGATCTCCGCCCGACGCTCCTGGGCTTGCGCGGCTTCCTCGTCCGCCGCGCTGTGCCCATCCGCAGGCGACGTGGACGGGGGCGCCGTCGCCTGGTCGGTGGGCGGTGGGTCGCCGTCGGGTTGTTCGTCAGCTGGGTCGACGACGAGCGTGCCGTGGATCATGTTCATGCCGCAGGCGAACCCGAACGATCCCGCCCGCGCCGGGTCAAGACGCACGGTGGTGCGGGTGTTCGCCGGGAGCGCGGCGTTCACGCCGAGATCGGCGAACACGACGCGGGAGGTGCAGTCACCGCTTTCCTGCCGGTCGAACACCAGCTCCAGGGGAACGTTCTGCCGCACCCGGATGACCTCGGGCTGGTAGCCGCCACGGACGGTGACCTCGACCCGCTGCACCCCGTCGGCCAGCTGGGCGGTGCGGGCGCGCCGCGGGCCGAAGAAGTACCAGCCCAGTCCGGCGATGACGGTGACGGCGCCGATCAGTACCGTGATGTCGGCCATGCTCATGGCGGACTCCCTTCGCAGGCTGCGGGTGGTCTGATCCTGCGCGCTGGATACCCATCAGGGGTAGGGACCTATGCCTTTTCCGGGTGGGGTCTTTCGGATGCCGGGGCGGCGATGTTGTCTCCTCGCGGCCGGCGGCCGCCCCGACGAGCCTCGTAGGCATCCAGCGAGGAAGGGGACCGTCATGAACCGTCAACACCTACCGCAGTACGCGATCGCGCTGGCCATCCTCATCGTCGGGTTGGCCTTCGCCGGGGTGCCGGTGAGCACCCTGCTGGTCGGGTTGGCCGCGCTGGCTTGCCCGCTGATGATGATGTTCATGATGGGCGGCATGCACGGCGGTGGCCACGGGGGATCCGACCAGAACACCGGCCACTCCGGTGAGCAGGACCGCGATCACCGCCCCACGTCCGGCCGGCCGTAGCCGGGACTGGCGGGCGATGGGCGCGTTCACCGCGTTCCTGGTGGCCCTGTTCACCGAGATGTACGGCATCCCGCTGACCATCTACCTGCTCGGCTCCTGGCTGGGATCACGGTTCCCGCTGCTGCGCGACACCCACACCGGCGGGCACCTGTGGAACGACCTGATCGGCTGGAGCGGTGATCCGCACCTGAGCCTCGCGTAGCCAGCCGAACACAGCCTCCGCGGCCCGGTCGGGGACCTCCACCGACGCCGGCATGCCCATCACGTGTTCGACGAACCGCACGTCAGCTCCCGTTCGCGTCGATCGCGGCCTGCAGCGACCGGGCGTAGGCCTCGCTGGTGATGGTCACGCCCGACACCATGTCGATGTGCGCGCTCTGTGCCTGCAACGCCTCGCTGCGCAGGATCGGCTCGGCCCGGCTCGCGATGCGCTGGCTGCGCCCGTCGCGCTCCTACGGCATCTGTCGCAACGAGCGGGGCGCTCGCGGCTCATCGTCAGCGTGTCGACCGCGGCTCCGTGGGGTGGCAGCGGCCGGAGTTCTTCGACGAAGACCCTCACCGAACCGCCAACACGACAATGTGAAAGATCACCGACTGCCCTGGGCCGGCGAGAAGCTGTATGCCTCGTTGCGAGGGAGGCACGGCGGAAACGTCGAGCGCCGCCGGTGGGCGGTGCTCGACCGTCTGGTTCCGGTCGTCAGGCCAGCTGTCAGGCAACTGTCCACTGTGTCCACTCGGCGTCGGCGTTCCGGGTGGTCAGGTAGGCCCTGCCGGTCTGGGCGATGCCGAAGACCTGCATGATGTCGTGTTCCTCCGCGGCGGCTGCGATACCGGGTGACGCCACAAACAGTTCCGACGACGTCGTAGCCCGCACTTTTCCGCAATCGTCGCCGCTTTCCGCCATGGCGTGGAGCTGCGGGGGGCCGCGGAGCTGGGCATCAGGTGACCGCGGCCCGGAAGGCCCCGAAGTGTGGCAGGTCCGGCTGGAAAGGACCGCGGCCGGCACCTGACTCCCACACCGAGGCGTGGGTTGGGCTCATGGCTTGGTCGTTGGTGTGGTGTAGCCCGGATGGTCGGTCGTGATGCGGAAGACGGGGATCCGCGCGGCGATCCGCTCGAACTCCTTGAGCGGGGCATGCCGGTCGACCGGGATGTGCGCGCGGCCTCCCGGCGCGACGTGGAGGTAGCGGCGCAGGATCGGCGCCCGCGCGCCCACCTCGACCTCGTGCAGGTGCACCGCTTCCCGGCGGCCGTGACGCAGGACAGCCTGTCCGCCGGCCGCCCGCACGTTGGCGACCCACTGGGCGCGTTCACCGAGTATCGCCACGAGATACCGCTCGCCGTCGTGGTCGGCCACCCCGAGCGGCAGCAGGACCAGGTGGCCGGTGCGTCGGCCGCGCACCTCCAGGGTGACTAGCCGGTTGGGCCACAGCCCGGCCTTGCCGACGACGGCCCACGCGCGATTCAGCACCAGTGCCAGTGCCAGCCGGTTGGGGCGGCCGCCGGGATACATGCCCTTCTCCCGGAACGGCCGCTCCGGGGACCGAACCCACCGCCACAGGGCACCCAGCCGACTCACTGCTTACTCACCTCGCCCGGCCGGTCGAACGTGATCCGACGGCCGTCTCGCCGGACGGTCAGGGCCATGTCACGCCCAGGGCGAGGAAGGCCACGCCGATCGCGGTGAGCAGGCAGCCGAGTCCGGCGACGAGGGTGGTGATCTGCCAGGCCTGGTAGGCACCCAGCAGTGAGCCGCGCAGGGTTTGGCCCATGAAAGCGGTTTCTCTCAGCTTGCCCAGGCGCTGGTCGGTGCGGCCGCCCGCCTGCCATTCGTCGGCGATCTCGGCGTAGGTCCGGCCCGCGGTCGCCTGCGTCACATGCGTCCCGATCAGTTCGGCGAAGGCCAGTGCCTGCTCGCCCGTCGTCACCTGGAGCCCGGCATAGCGGGTCAGCGCGTCGGGAAGGTCGTCGACCCGCGGGAAGACGATCTTCTGGGTGGTCAGTTCGTGCTGGATCTGTTCCCGCCCGGCTCGCCCTCGAAGAACCAGCACGGGTCCGGTAGCGAGCAGTACCGCCCCTACCGCGAACAACAACGTTGCTATCACGGCGTCGAGCCTGCGGCCTGCCAGCCGACCCGGTGCAGTGCAGAACGTCCCGAAACGCGGCGGACGAAAGACCCCCGCACCGGTGCCGTCCGGCCCTACTGGCGCCGAGCACCTGAAGCTTGAGTTAGGTATGCCTAACCAAACTTGGAGCTGGGATGACGTTGCGTGACTGCCCACCCGGCGCCCCGGTGCTCCTACGGGACATGACGGCCGTCGGGGCGGAACGGCGGCGGATGCTGGAATGGGGATTCGTTCCCGGGGCGCGGCTGCGGCTGGTCGCGCGGAGCCTGGCGGGCGGGCTCGTGGTCGCGCTCGGCGACGCCCGGGTGGCGCTGGACGCGGGGCTGGCACGGTCGTTGATCGTGGAGCCGGCGTGGTGAGGCCGGCGCCGATCACCGCGCGCGGGTTGCTCGGATGTCGGGCACGGCGCCGGCCGGCACCGTGCTGCCCGCCGGCCGGCGAGGGAACGGACGACCGGGACGCATCCAGCCCGACGGTCGTGCTGGTTGGCAACCCGAACGTCGGGAAGTCGACGATCTTCAACGCGGTGACCGGGGCGCATCACCATGTCGGTAACTGGCCGGGCAAGACCGTCCAGGTCGCCTCCGGCCGGTGGGTGACCGATGCCGGCCCGGTGACGCTGACCGACCTGCCCGGCACCTACAGCCTCCAACCGCGCTCGCCCGACGAGGAACTGGTGCGTGACACCCTCACCGCTGGTCGTCCGGATCTGGTCGTGGCGGTGGTGGACGCGGCGAACCTGGCACGCAACCTGTACCTGCTGGGGCAGGTGCTGGATACCGGTGTGCCGATTGTGGTGGCGTTGACCATGCTCGACGTCGCGGCCGACCGGGGTGTGCGGGTCGACCCGCGGACACTCAGCAGTTGCCTGGGCGTCGCGGTGGTCCCGGTGCGTCCGCGCGGCGGGCAGGGGTTGGCGGGGCTGGCCGGGCAGGTCGCGATGACACTGGCCGCCGCGCGGGACACCCCCGCCCGTTCGGGTGCCGCCGCGCCCGGGGAGCCCGGCCGTGACGCGCCGGCCGGAGACGAGGGCGCGGACGAGGAGGCGGCCGAACGGCGCTACGAGTGGGTTCGCGGTGTCGTGGCCGCGAGCGTGCGCCGCACCGGCCGGGGGTGGGTCACCCGTTCGGACCGGGTCGACCGGGTGCTGACGTCCCGCTGGTTGGGCCCGCCGCTGTTCCTGCTGGTGATGTGGGCGGTGTTCGTCGCCACGACCTGGTTGGCCGCGCCGCTGCAGGACGGCCTGTCGTGGTTGGTCGACGGGCCGGTCCGGGACGGGGTGGGCTGGTTGCTGGGCCACGCCGGGCTGGGTGGTACCTGGTTCGCCGCGCTGGTCGACGGTGGTCTGGTGGCCGGTGTGGGACAGTTGCTCACGTTCGTGCCGCTGATGGCCATCATGTTCGTGCTGTTGACGCTGGTGGAGGACTCCGGCTATCTGGCCCGCGCGGCGCTGGTCGCCGACCGGCTGCTGGGTGTGGTCGGGCTGCCCGGCCGCGCGTTTCTTCCACTGATCATCGGGTTCGGCTGTAACGTGCCCGCGATCGCCGGCACCCGTGTCCTGCCCAACGCCCGGCACCGGTTGTTGACCGGACTGCTCGTGCCGTTCGTCACCTGCAGTGCCCGGCTGACCGTCTATGTCCTGCTGGCCGGCGTGTTCTTCGGCAACCGGGCCGGCACCGTCGTGTTCGCGATGTACCTGCTGTCGATCGCCCTGGTCGTGCTGGTCGGGCTGGCGTTGCGGCACACCGTGTTCCGTGGTGAGCCGCGCGAAGCGCTGCTGCTGGAGCTACCGCCCTACCGGTGTCCCACCGTCCGGGTCGTCGCCGCCCAGACCTGGCAGCGGCTCGCTGGATTCCTGCGCACCGCCGCCGGGATCATCGTGGTCACCGTCATGGCGGTGTGGCTGATGACCGCGATCCCCCTCGATGCCGACCGCTTCGGCCAAGTCGACGCGACGGACAGCCTGTACGGCGGGGTGAGCCGAGTGGTCGCGCCGGTGTTCACGCCGGCCGGGTTCGGCGACTGGCACGTCAGCGGCGCCCTGGTGACCGGGTTCGTGGCCAAGGAAGCGGTCGTCTCGACGTTCGCGCAGACCTACCAGACCCCCGAGGGCACCACCGATCTCGGCGAGCGTCTCCGAGCGACGTTCGTACGTACCTCCGGCGGTCACCCGGAGGCGGCCGTCCTCGCGTTCATGGTGTTCCTGCTCGCCTACACGCCCTGCGCAGCCACCGTCGCCGCGCAACGCGCCGAGATCGGCGGCCGCTGGACGCTCGCCGGTGTCGGCCTGCAACTCGCCGTCGCGTGGGTACTGGCCACCGCGGTGTTCCAGATCGGCCGGCTGCTGACATGAGCCACCTTGCCAGGGTGCTCGCCGAGATCCGGGCCAGCACCACAGCCACCGGTCTGGACGAGCTCGCCCGCCGCCTTGGTGTCAGCCGCGACGACCTCGACGCGCTGATCGGGTACTGGGTGCATCGCGGCGAGCTGGTCGTGGACGAGACCATCGGCTGCACGGCCGGCAGCTGCCACGGCTGCGCCCTAGCCGCCGGCGGCTGCGCGCCACGCCGGTCGGGACCGGTGTTGGTCACCATCCGCCCCGCCAGGCCCGAATGACGCGGACCGTCACACGGGCGTGTGCCCGAGCAGGTGGGCCACGACATCCGCGGCGCCGAAGTCCGGCCCGGCGGTGGCGACGAGACCGGGCAGGAAGCCGACGTCCTGGCCCAGGGTGAGCAGCGCCGGTTCTGTCCCGTCGGCGCGGCGCTGGGCCAGGACGATCGTGGCTGTCAGACCGTTGCACAGGCACCTGCGGCCGGCGGTGTCCTCGCCCGCGCCGCCCTTGCGCACGTAGATCTCCACGGGTTCGGCTGGGCAGCGGTACCCGATCGCGCCGTCACCGCGGTCGTAGGGCACGCGCAGGTAGCCAGGTCGCACAACCGGGCCCGCCCGGCGTACACCTCGTCGTCGGACAGCGTCCCGGGCAGCTGGACGGTCTTGAACGGGAACCCGGCGGGCGAGGCATACGGCTCGTTGCGCACGACCAACTCGCCAGCCAGCGCCCGCTCGATCATCCGGCGGCGCGGCTCGGGATCGATGTCCGACTCACGGCACAACGCGAACGCGGTACCGACCTGAACACCGGCCGCGCCCACCGCTCGCGCCCTGGCCACCGCGTCGACACCCGCGTACCCGCCCGCCAGCCAGAACGGCAACCCCAACGCCGCCACCCTGGCCACATCGATGTCGTCACGCGGCCCATACACAGGCTCGCCCTCGGTGCTCAGCCGCAGCCGCCCGCGCGGCGGCGCGCTGTGCCCACCCGCCACCGCGGTCTCCAGCACGAACCCGTCCGGCGTGGTGACCGAGTTTCGGGTCAGATACGCGGCCAGGATCGCGGAGGAGACGATCGCGAGCAACCGCGGCCGAAACAGCGGCAGCGGCCCGGCGCCGATCATCGCCGCGGGATCGAAGCCGACGGTGTGCCGTTGCCCGGCCGCGGCGCCGGCCACGGTGACGGTCAGCACGCCCGGCTCACCGCGGGCCAGACGGTCGAGCAGCGCCGGAATCTCGGCCGGGATACCGGCACCCATCAACACATAGTCCACGCCGGCGAGCATCGCCCCGAACGTGGCGGCCGGTGTCGCGAGCTGGATCTTCTCCAGGTAGTTGACGCCCACCGGCCCGCGATGGCCCAGCTTGGCCAGGTACACCTCGACGAAGTTGCCCGCCACGGTCAACTCGTCGCGAGCGGGGTTGGGGCGCAACCCGAGCCGCGGGACCGGCCGGAACGGCTGGCCCGCGGGCAGCCCGCCGGCCACGAAGTAACGCCGCAGGATCCGCTCGGCGACCCCCGGCACCGGAAAGCACGCCAACGCCCGCCGCACCTCACCATCTGGGTCACCCAACTGCAGCCGTCGCGCCAGGATCGCGTCCAACGCCACCCCGGACACCACACCCAACTGCCCGGTCACCGCCACCGCACGGGCCAACCGCCACCCGGACACACCAACACCCATCCCACCCTGGATCACCACCGGTAGACGGCCACCAGGCCTATCCGAGCGGTCGACTCCGTGCACTCCCACGACCGGCACTCCCCTCCTCGCATGGACATGCGACCGGCGAGCCGCGCACTGACACCGATGACGTTGCCCCCAGCCGGCCGGCGCGGTTAGAGGCTTTCGTCCCTGCCGCAACGCGAGACGCGGCACACTCCGGGGCGAACGGGCCATGCCGGCAGGACCTTTCGGTCAGTCCAGGTATACCGGCAGGGTGTCGATGCCGTGGACGAGTGAGAGTTCCCGGAACGACAGCTTCTCGGGTGGGACCGCCAGTCGCAGCCGGGGGAAACGGCGTGCGAGGGCGGGGAGCGCGATCCGCAGCTCCATCCGGGCGAGTTCCGCGCCGAGGCAGCGGTGTATGCCGTGGCTGAACGCCAGGTGCTGGGTGGGCGCACGGTCCGGTACGAGGCGTTCCATGTTCTCGCCGAGCACCGGGTCGCGGTTCGCGCCGCTCAGCGAGCAGAGCACGACGTCGCCCTTGGCGATGGTGGTCGCGCTGATCGTGACGTCGGTGCGTGCGAACCGGGGGAAGGCGATCTGCACGACGGTCAGGTATCGCAGCAGTTCCTCGACGGCCCGGTGGACCTCGTCGTCACCGCCGGTCATCTGTCCGAACAGGACAGTGTCGCGGAGTATGGCCAGCGCGCCGAGTGCCAGCATGCTCGCGGTGGTCTCGAACCCGCCGGTGAGCAGGCCGTCGGCGAGCCCGGCCAGTTCGTCGTCGTCGAGTTCGTCGCCGTGTCTGCGGACCAGCCGGCCGAGCATGCCGTCGGTCGGCGCGGCACGCTGCCGACGGGCCAGGCCACGCAGGTAGGTCAGTGACTCCGATACCGCGCCGATGGAGGCGCCGGTACCGACCCACCCGGCTACTCCCTGCTCGCCGCCGACGTCGCCCTGGCCGTCGCCGACGTCGCCCCAGAGAAGTTCCTGGACTTCTTTGACAGCCTGCTGGCGGCACAGCCCGCGGAGGGCGCCCGCGGGTACGACGCCGAGCAGTTGGTGGCACTCGGCGAACGACTCGGCATCACCGACGAGCGGTTCGCGAACGCGGTCACCGGCGGCGCGTTCGAACCGGCGGTCCAGCGCAGCCTGTCCACCGCGATGACCGATCCCGCGCTCAGCGTGCCCGGGACCGGCGGCGCCACGTTCGGCACACCCACCGTCGCGGTCGCGGGCACCCGGATCGACGTAGGCGACCCGAACTGGCTGCGAAAGCTGACGCCCTGACCAGCTCTTGGGCCGCCTTCTGGAGCATGAGCGCGCCGCACCAGCCAACTGCGCCACGTGGTCGCAGGCAACAACCCGGTCAGCGGCGTGCAGGACTCCGGTGGAATCGAACGTGCGGTCGCTCCCCAGGCGTTGGCTCGTGATGTGCTCGCTCGCCGGTTCGCGACGCTGCACGGTGACAATGGCTACGCCTGGGGGGAGTTGGGCCGCGAGACTGTGCGGCCTGCTGTTGGGCCTTCCTGGATCGGCAGCCGGTGATCTGTCAGGGCCTTTGGGGACGGGCCTTTCGGGACGTAGGTCCCCAGGATGCGGGCCGTTCGGCTGGTGATCGGCCGGAGACTCGCGGCGATCATGGGTGATGCCTGACCGGTCACTCGCCCTCGTGTCTTGGTGCCCGGATCGGTTGTCGTTGAGCCGGACCACTCGAAGGAGCCGTGTCACTCGTGTCTACCCGACCTGACCCCGCGGGGCCTGCGAACGACCAGGTTCCCGGCCATGGCGCACTGCTGGGCGTCCGTCGCTTTCTGACCAAGGAGACGGTTGGCGACCATGGACGGACGCTGCACCAGATCGATTCGGGTGCCTGGGAGTCGTTCTACCGCGACCGGTGGAGCTACGACCGGGTGGTGCGGTCCACCCACGGCGTGAACTGCACCGGGTCGTGTTCCTGGAACGTGTTCGTCAAGGACGACCTGATCACGTGGGAGCACCAGGCGACCGACTACCCGACCACGGGTCCGGACAGCCCCGACTACGAGCCCCGCGGCTGCCCCCGGGGCGCGTCGTTCTCCTGGTACGAGTACTCGCCGTCGCGGGTGCGGCACCCCTACGTGCGCGGCTCGCTGATCACGATGTTCCGCGCCGGCCTCACGCGGTTCGGCGACCCGGTCGCCGCTTGGGCCGACATCGTCGAGGACCCACGCAAGGCAACAGTCTACAAAGGACAGCGCGGTCGGGGCGGGTTCGTGCGCGCGACGTGGGACGAGGTGACCACGATGGTGGCCGCCGCGCACGTGTACACCACCAAGACCTACGGGCCCGACCGGGTCGTCGGGTTCTCGCCGATCCCGGCGATGTCGATGGCCTCCTTCGCGGCGGGCACCCGCTACCACGCGCTGCTGGGCGGCACGCTGCTGTCCTTCTACGACTGGTACGCCGATCTGCCGGTCGCCTCGCCCCAGGTGTGGGGCGACCAGACCGACGTCCCCGAGGCCGGTGACTGGTGGAACGCCACCTACCTGGTCATGTGGGGTTCCAACATCCCGGTCACCCGCACGCCGGACGCGCACTTCCTCGCCGAGGCCCGTTACCGCGGCACCAAGGTCGTCGCGGTCAGCCCCGACTACGCCGACAACGTGAAGTTCGCCGACGACTGGCTGGCCCCGCACCCCGGCACGGACGGGGCGCTGGCGATGGCCATGGGCCATGTCGTGCTCACCGAGTTCTTCCGCGACCGGCAGGTGCCCCACTTCACTGACTACGTGCGGTCCTACACCGATCTGCCGTTCCTGGTGACACTGCGCGAGCGGGAGCCGGGCGTGTACGTCACCGACCGGTTCCTCACCGCCGCCGACCTCGGTGACACCGACGCGGGCGCGCGGCACAAGACCGTCCTGCTCGACGACGCGTCCGGCAAACCGGTGGTACCCAACGGATCCCTCGGGTTCCGGTATGGCCCCGAGGGTGAGGGCCGGTGGAACCTCGACCTCGGTGACGTGGTGCCCGCGCTCGGGGTGCTCGACCACGCCACCGGACAGGTCGCCGTCGACCTCGCCCGGTTCGACGTCGGTGAGACCGAGGGCGGTGCCACCATGCGCCGCGGCGTCCCGGTCCTGCGTGTCGGCGACCACCTAGTCGCCGGGGTCTTCGACCTCCTCATGGCCAACTACGGGGTGCGCCGTGGCGACCTGCCCGGCGAATGGCCCGCCGGGTACGACGACGCCGACGCCCCGTATACCCCGGCCTGGCAGGAGCGGATCACCGGTGTGCCGGCGGCGATGGCGGCGAGGATCGGGCGCGAGCTGGCCCGCAACGCCGAGCGCAGCCGCGGCCGCTCCCTGATCGTGCTGGGTGCGGGCGCGAACCAGTGGTTCCACTCGGACATGACCTACCGCGCGTTCATCGCGCTGGTCACCCTCACCGGCTGCCAGGGCGTCAATGGCGGCGGCTGGGCGCACTACGTCGGTCAGGAGAAGGCCCGGCCGATCACCGGGCAGCAGCACATGAGCTTCGCCTTCGACTGGCAGCGTCCGATGCGCCATCAGGCCAGCACGCCGTTCTGGTATCTGCACACCGACCAGTGGCGCTACGAGAAGGTGCCCGCCGACGAGCTGGCCTCCCCGCTCGGGGAGGGCCGGTTGGCCGGCATGACCTTCGCGGACACCGTCGCGGCCGCCCAGCGGATGGGCTGGTCGCCGGGCCACCCGGCGTTCAACCGCAACCCCCTCGATCTCACCGACGAGGCCGTGGCGGCGGGCGTGAGCACGGCCGAGCACATCGTCGCCGAGCTGCGGGCGGGCCGCCTGCGGGCCGTGGCCGACGACCCCGATGAACCGGCGAACTTCCCGCGCTGCCTGACCCTGTGGCGGGCCAACCTGCTCGGCTCTTCGGGCAAGGGCAACGAGTTCTTCATGCGCCACCTGCTCGGCGTGGACTCCCTCGCCTCGGCCGAGGAGTGCGGGCCGGACGAACGCCCCCGCGACGTGGTGTGGCGGGACGACGCGCCCACCGGCAAGCTCGACCTGCTCACCGCGATCGACTTCCGGATGACCAACACCGGCCTGCACGCCGACGTCGTGCTGCCCGCGGCCACCTGGTACGAGAAGCACGACATCTCCACCACCGACATGCACCCGTTCGTGCACGCGTTCTCCCCCGCGGTCGCCCCGCCCGCCGAGGTGCACACCGACTACGACGCCTTCCTCGCGATCGCCGACAAGGTCAGCGAGCTCGCGGTCACCCACCTCGGCACCCGCCGCGACGTGCTGGCCGCGCCGCTGCAGCACGACACCCCCGACGAGCTGGCGACCCCGTCGGGCCGGGTGCGGGACTGGAGGCGCGGCGAGTGCGACCCGGTGCCGGGCGTGAGCATGCCGAAGCTGGTCGAGATCGAGCGTGACTACACCCTCATCGGCGCCAAGATGCGCGCCGTCGGCCCGTTGCTGGACAAGCTCGGCACCACCACCAAGGGCATCACCGTCGACGTCACCGCCGAGCTGGAGTACCTGCGCCGCCAGAACGGTGTCGTGGCAGACGGGCCGTTCGCGGGCCGGCCCTCACTGTCCACAGCGGACCGCATGTGTGAGGCGATCCTCGCCCTGTCCGGCACGACCAACGGCCGCGTGGCGCACGAGGGCTTCCTGCAGTTGGAGAGGCGGACCGGGCAGCCGTTCACCGACCTGGTCGAGGGACACGAGCGCGACCACGTCACCTACGCGGCCACCCAGGAGGCGCCGCAGCCGGTGTTCACCAGCCCGGAGTGGTCCGGCTCGGAGAAGGGCGGGCGCCGGTACTCGCCGTTCACCATCAACGTGGAGCGCCGCAAGCCCTGGCACACCCTCACCGGCAGGCAGCACTTCTTCGTCGAGCACGACTGGGTCGCCGAACTGGGCGAGCACCTGCCGGGCTACCGGCCGCCGCTGAACATGGCGCGGCACTTCGGCCAGCCCGGCCAGCTCGCCGACGGCGGGGTCACCGTCCGGTTCCTCACCCCGCACGCGAAGTGGTCGATCCACTCGATGTACCACGACAACGAGCTCATGCTCGCGCTCTCGCGCGGTGGCCCGGTGATCTGGATGAGCGTCGAGGACGCGGCCAAGATCGGCGTCGCCGACAACGACTGGGTCGAGGCCGTCAACCGCAACGGCGTGATCGTGGCCCGCGCGGTGGTCAGTCACCGGATGCCCGAGGGCACGGTGTTCCAGTACCACTCGCCCGAGCGCACCGTGAACGTGCCGAAGACGGAGGCCGACGGCAGGGGCAAGGGCAGGCGCGGCGGCTACCACAACTCGATGACCCGCCTGCTCATCAAGCCCACGCATCTGGCGGGCGGGCACGCCCAGCTGACCTACGCCTTCAACTACTACGGCCCCATCGGCAGCCAGCGTGACGAGATCACCGTGATCCGGCGCCGCAGCCAGGAAGTGGAGTACTGAGATGCGCATCCGCGCCCAGGTCGCGATGGTGATGAACCTCGACAAGTGCATCGGCTGCCACACCTGTTCGGTGACCTGCAAGCAGACCTGGACCAACCGGGAGGGCACCGAGTACGTCTGGTTCAACAACGTCGAGACCAAGCCCGGCATCGGCTACCCGAAGCACTACGAGGACCAGGAACGCTGGAAGGGCGGCTGGCAGCTCGACACGAAAGGCAGGCTGGTGCTGCGCTCCGGCGGCCGCGCGAAGCGGCTGTCGCGGATCTTCGCCAACCCCGACCTGCCGACGCTCGAGGACTACTACGAGCCCGCGACCTTCGACAGGGACATCCTCGTCACCGCACCCGCCGGGCTGACCGACACCCCCGTCAAGCAACCCCGCTCGGCCCTCACCGGCGAGCCGATGAGCCTTTCGTGGGGTGCCAACTGGGAGGACAGCCTCGGCGGCGCCCACGAACGTGCCAGCACCGACCCGAACATCACCGCGATGGACCCGGAGGCGGCGGCGCGGGTGAAGTTCGAGTTCGAGAAGACCTTCATGTTCCACCTGCCGCGGATCTGCGAGCACTGCCTCAACCCCGCCTGCGTCTCGGCCTGCCCGTCGGGCGCGATGTACAAGCGCGAGGAGGACGGCATCGTGCTGGTCGACCAGGACCGCTGCCGCGGCTGGCGCATGTGCGTGAGCGCCTGCCCCTACAAGAAGGTCTACGTCAACCACGCCACCGGCAAGGCCGAGAAGTGCACCTTCTGCTTCCCGCGCATCGAGGCCGGGCAGCCCACCATCTGCGCGGAGACCTGCGTCGGCCGGCTGCGCTACCTGGGGCTGGTGCTCTACGACGAGGACGCCGTGCTCGCCGCCGCCTCGGTCGAGGACGAACAGGAACTCCTTGCCGCGCAACGAAACGTGTTCCTGGACCCGCACGACCCCGAGACGGTGCGGCTGGCCGCCGAGGCGGGCATGCCCGAGGAGTGGGTGCTCGCCGCGCAGGCTTCCCCGGTGTGGCGGCTGATCAGCGACTACCAGATCGCGCTCCCGCTGCACCCGGAGTACCGCACCCTGCCGATGGTCTGGTACGTCCCGCCGCTTTCCCCGGTGCTGGACGCCACCGGCGCCGCGGGCCGGGACGACACGGACGCCGACGACGTCTTCCACACCATCCGCGACCTGCGCATCCCCGTGGAATACCTCGCCGAACTGTTCACCGCGGGCGACGCCGACACGGTGGCCGGTGTACTGATGAAACTCGCCGCGATGCGCTCCTACATGCGGGCCCGAACCCTCGACGGCACCGTCGCCGAGGAGCTGTGTGAAGCAGTCGGCATGTCGGGGAAACAGATCGAGGCGATGTACCGGCTGCTCGCGATCGCCAAGTACGACGAGCGCTACGTCATCCCCACCGCCTACACCAAGGACGCCGCCGCACTGGAAGCACAAGCAACGTCCACTTCGGACTGCTCGCTGGACTGCGCCGGCGGCCCCGGCATGACCGAGCCGGTCGCCGCCACCTCCGAACGGTTCCACCTCGTGGCCGACGACCAGCAGGTCCACCCAGGCCGCCGGAGCCTCTTCGCCCGCCGCGCCGACGGCAGACTCGGCCTGTCCATCGACCCGGCAGGAGAACAGCCATGACCGTTCCCTCGGTGACCGGGCCCGCCCGCTCGCGGCTGTTCGACCTCACCTCGATACTGCTCACCTACCCCGACGACCGGCTGCTCGGCGCGGGCACGCAGCTGCGGGCCGCCGTCGCCGAGATCACCCACCCCGAGGCCCGCGAGCAACTCACGGCGTTCCTCGGCTGGTTCCTCACCACCGACACGCTCGAGATCGAGACCCATTACGTGCGCACCTTCGACCTGCGCCGCCGCTCGGGCCTGTACCTGACCTACTACCTGCACGGCGACACCCGCAAACGCGGCATCGCCCTGCTCACCCTCAAACAGCGCTACCGCGCCCACGGCCTGCGCCTGACCGAAGGCGAGCTGCCCGACCTGCTGCCGGTGGTGCTGGAATTCGCCGCCGTCGCCGGCCCCGGCGACGGCGAGGCGCCGCTGCGCCAGCACCGCCGCGGCCTCGAGCTACTGCGCTCCGCCCTGGGAGAGGCCGCATCGCCCTACCGACACCTGCTCGAGGCCGTCGTCGCCGCACTGCCGCCCCTGACCGAGGCCGACCGGGACGCGATCCGCGCGCTCGCCGTGGACGGCCCGCCCGTGGAGTCCGTCGGACTCGCGCCGTACGGCACCGACATCGACGCGATCGGCCCCGGCCCCGACCTCGCCACCGACTTCAGGACCGACTTCAGCGCCGACTTCAGCGCCGAACCGTGCGCCCACGCACACCCGGCCAGCCCTTCAAGGGAGAGTGCCCCGTGAGCACGTTCGTCTGGATCGTCGTCCCCTACGCCTGCCTCGCGGTGTTCCTGGTCGTCCACGTGTGGCGGTGGCGCCACGACCAGTTCGGCTGGACCACTCACACCAGCCAGCTGCTGGAGAGCCGCATCCTGCGACTCGGGTCGCCGCTGTTCCACCTCGGCGCGTTCGGCGTCATCGGTGGCCACGTCATGGGTCTGCTGGTGCCCGCCTCGGTCACGGCGAAGATCGGCATCTCCGAGCACCTCTACCACGCCGCGGCGGTGTGGGGCGGGACCATCACCGGCGTCATGCTCGTCACCGGCCTGGCCCTGCTGATCGCCCGGCGCGTCGTCAACGGCCGCGTCCGCCGAGCCACCACGACGATGGACAAGGTGCTCTACGCGGCACTGGCCGCGATGGTGGTGCTCGGGATGACCGCCACCGTCGGAACCAACCTCCTCGGTGACGGCTACGACTACCGCGAGACGATCGCCGTCTGGTTCCGCGGCATCTTCTGGTTCTCCCCGCAGACCCACCTCATGACCGACACACCCCTGATCTACCAACTGCACGCGATCGGCGGATTCCTGTTCCTCGCGCTGTGGCCCTTCACACGCCTGGTCCACGTGTGGTCGGCACCACTGGCCTACCTGTGGCGCCCCTACGTCATCTACCGCACCCGCCACGGGGCACCCCCCACGCCTGCCCCGGCACCGGCCACCGTGCGGGACCGCACCCTGCACAACACCCGGCGCTGACCCGGACCCCCGTCCGCTCGACCACCCCCACCCGGAAAGGCCAGGCCTTGCCCGTCCCCACCCCGCAAGTGGCCCCGCCGGAGCTGATCGACAAGACGGTCGGCGACGTACTGGTGCGACAACCCACAACGCTGCCGATCGACACCTCCGTCGACCAGGCCCGTGCCTGCTTCGCCGACGACCACGTCCACATGCTCCTACTCACCGAGTCCGGACGTCTCATCGGCACGCTCGTGCGAACCGACCTACGCACAGACCTCGACGGCACCGACACCGCCCTGACCCACTCGCACATGTCCGGCCGCACGGTCACCGCGGACTTGCCCGCAGAACAAGCCCTCAGGCTCCTCCTCACGCGCGGGCAGCGGCGCCTCGCCGTCGTCGTCGACGACGGCACCCTGACCGGTCTGCTGTGCCTCAAGCGCCGCCTGACCGGCTTCTGCACCGACACCGACATCGCCGCGCGCGCCGCGGAGCGAGTTGCTCGATCGGAGTAGCCGCATCCGGCACCTGACGGCATGCCGTTGCGGGGTGTCGCGCTGGCGGAAGGCATGGGCAGGGCAACAAGTTCCGCGGCATGGCCCGAGGCGCTGCGGACCTGCCGGCAAAGCCGGTCGACAATCCGGCCGACGAGGCGGTGGTTACCGAGGCCCACCTCGCGGGCCTCCGGTTAGGCGGGGTACGACTGTGGACACGTCGACTTTGGTGTGCCATGAGGGTAGGGCGATGATCGCTTTGCCGCCGGGGGAGTGCAGGGCGCCGACGACGAAGTCGGTCTGGCCGCCGAACCCGGAGTTGATCACCTCGACCGCACTCACCACACCCGTCTCGAGAAAGCCGCGCAGCGGTGTGGGGTGGACCGCGCCGTGACCAGCGCGACGACCGGGGTTCGAAGGGAGCCGCGCCCGCAGTTGGTGGACCATCAACTCCGCAGACGGCTACTCGTCCTTGACTAGTTCGAACCCGGTCACGATCTCGGGGTAGATGCGGATGACGTGGGTCATTTCTCCGCGTACCCATGGACGTAGTAGCTGTTCGTAGCGCGCGACGGTGTCGGGGTCGGTGATGGCGTGGGCGTAGCCATGCAGGATCACGCTCCAGCCGAGGTGGCTGTCGGGGTCGATGGCGTCGGCTTGGTAGGTGACGATCATGCCGATCGTGGTCAGTACCGCGGCGCCGAGGTGTGTGCGGAAGATGACCGCGACGTCGTCGATGATGTGGTTGACCGGGCGGACGGCCGGCATCGTGTTCTGGGTGAAGATCACGCGTCCGAACGACACCTCGGTCAGCAGCTGAAGAGATTCGGCCTTTGTCAGCTGCCGCAGTTGCCGCGGTTCACTGTCCACCGGAGGTCCCATCTGTGGTGATCAGGCCGTAGTGGCCGTCGTAGCGTCGGTAGAGCACGGTGCCTCGGCCGGTGGCGGCGTCGCGGAAGAAGCGGTAGGGCAGCTCAGTGCTGTCGAGCCGTGCCACGGCTTCCTCGGCGGTCAGTTGCGGCACTGGACGTGGGTCGATCGTCAACGGCGTCACCGGTGCCGGCGGGGGTGGCAGGGGGACAAGGCGGGAGAGCCGATACCCGGTGGGGCCGACTCGGTAGATCAGGCTGTCCTGCCCGGTGCAGGCGTCGACGAACAGGTGGCAGTCGTAGTCCATCACGTCCATGGTCAGCGCCGCGTGATCCGGCGTGCACCAGGTCAACCGGTAGGATTTGCGCCGGACGATCTTCCGTTGTCCCACCGGGACTGTGCACCCGAATTCCAGCTCCACCCCGCCGGTAGGCCATGGGCGTGGTCGGTCAGGGTTGGTCAACCGGGCGATTTGCTCCCCGAGTCGTGCTCGCAGTGCCTGGCTGGCCTCGTGCACGAACGCCGCGGCCACCTGCGCTCGAACGGGTTGCTCGCCGATGTACAGGTTGGCCTGTGCCAGCACGGGTAACCGCGTGCTCGACCGCGTGGACGCGGTGAGTTTGACCCGGGCGGAGAGCGGCTGTCCCTGCTGGCGGGTCTGGAGTCGCCGGACGAACGCCGCGATCTGGCGGCGTGCGTACTCGCGTGCACTGTCCACGATCTCGCCCACGGACTGCACCGCCACGCTGTCGGACATGGTGGTGATTTTTCGTCGGCGCTGCTCCGTTCGAGTAGGGGCGAAGGTCCCTGACGGCCAGGGCCCTATGTAGGGCGTAGGTGGGCGGGCCGGGGAACTCCTCGGGGCGGTGTTCCCGGCCTGGGTCGCGATGTAGCGCAGGCGAACCGCGTTGACCGCGTGGTCGGTTCGAATCCTGGTGAAGGTGACCGGCGAGTCGCCCATCGAGCCTCCGGCGGGACCGAAAGTCACGATCGCTCCAGGCCGAAGGGTGGTCCGGCCCTGGAGGCGAGAGCACGCCGCACCAGCATTCGATCCGGTGACTGAACCTGTCCGGATCGCTCTCGCCTCGGGGCCGGCGGCTCTGACCTTGCCGTCCGCCGCCGGCCCCGAACCAGGGTCCAAGGTCCCGGCCCGTCCCGGTCCTTTGGACCCAGTTCGGTCTACGCGAAGCTGCGTACCGCGTTCGGTGGTCGGGCCGTCCGGTGGCACCGCTCATCGGGAGCGTGGCGCTCGGCGTCGGGGCGATCTCCCGCGCCGGCCGGCACCGTGATGCGCAGCCATGTCCATTCCGGCTGGCCCGACGCCGTAGCTCGGCGGCCCGGGATGGGCGGAGGTCCTCGCCTGCGGGGACCTCCGGCCCTGCGATGCGACCGCGTCGTCGCGTTGGTCATGAGGCGTGTCGAAACAGGGAGTAAGGGCTCGTAGCGAATCAAGTCAGTGCGGCTCGGGCGTGTCGTGCGTCGGGTGCAGGGTGTAGTTCCAGTCGCCATGCCAGGGGTCGCGGGTGATCGGGAGTTCTTTCATTTCTTTGTTGCTGATCTCGATGCCGGTGG
>NZ_WHTD01000235.1 GCF_009379765.1 Actinophytocola sp.
GAACACCCCTGCCCCTACAACCCCGAAAGGACCCCGAAGCAGCCGACACCGCAGCAGGTCGGCGGCACACTCACGCCCATCCCCCGAAACACCCAAACCAAGATCGACAAAATCAAGACAAGATCAAATGGCTATTGCATGAAAGGCCGAGGCTAGTGTCGCGTGACCCTGAAACCTTTACGCCGCTGCGGTCCACGCGGCCCCTGGCTGCGTTGGAGAAAAGCCCAAGTACATCCAGTACGAGCGGCTTTCCTCCGCCTTGCCAGGAACCACGTGGATCCACAGCGGACGCAAAGGAACAGGATCACGCGACACTAGGAGACCAGGGCTGTGCCGAGCACGACGCCGACCGTGGCGGCCGCGAAGCCCGACATGGCGTGCGCGATGGGGGAAAGTGGGTTCGCCGCGCGAAGCCTTCGCGGACGAGCCTGACGGTCGCGCGGCCGAACAGGCAGTAGGTGGTCGGGGCGCCGGATGCGGTGATGCCGGCAGCCGCGGCGCCGAGGACGAACCCGCCGGCGACGTTGACGGCGAACGGTCTCCACAGCCCAGCGACGTGCTCGGGGTTGGGTCGCTCGGGGCGTCGGAACGGGTCGACGCTGTTGCGGAGTACGAGACCGGGTACGCCGCCGAGCGGCATCGCCAGTGTTGTCATGAGCGCAGCCCTACCTGTGATCGCGTGGACCTGGTCAGGTAGGGACTGTTGGCGGTGCCATCGGGTGGAACCGCGGTTGGGTCCGGCGAGCCCCTCCGCCGGGCGCAGGTGCGCTGGGTGCAGCCTACTGGGTTTCCAGCATCTGTTCGGCCGGCTGTTCGACCACTGTCGCGAAGCGGAAGCGGCCGGGGTGATGGGTGGCGAGCGCGTCCGCGCACGGCGGGCACGCGATCGTGCGGGTCTCGGTGAGGAGATTTCCGCCGACGAAAAGCCGGTAATGTCGGGTGGTCTGGCTGCCGATCCGGGCGCAGGAACGGCAGACGGCGGCGCCGCAGGAGGCGCAGACGGCGACCGCCGGCACGGTGTCGCCGCGGTCGGCGCAGTTGTAGCAGTGCATGATCTCTCCTTCTTGGTTGGGTCAGGTGAGGATGAGGACGAGGGCGAGCATGGCGAGGAACGCGATGAGCATGTAGGCGACGTAGGCGTCGAGTCGCCCGTTCTGCAGTCGTTTCGCCGCGCGCACAAGAGTGCGCAGCGGGCGCAGCAGGGGTCGGTAGAGGAAGCGTTCGACGGCCTCGACGACGTCGGAGGTGTAGCCGAGGTGGGCGCCGCCGGCGTCGCGGCGGGGGTCGTCGTCCTGCCCGCCGGTCTGGCGTTCGACGGTGCGCAGCTCGGCGCGGGTGAGCAGGACGTTGGCCAGGACCTTGCGGGTCGGGTTGGTGAACGCGAAGGGCGTGTACTGGTTCTCACCGGCGACGCCGCCGGTGGCCGAGCGCCAGGCGGGCACGCGGCGGACGGCGAACATGCGGCGGCGGGCGAAGGTGAGGCACAGCAGGGTGGCGGCGCCGAAGAGCACCGGCAGCATGACCGCGAGCCAGGACGGGGAGAGGATCGAGAAGTCGGCGAACACCGGTTGCAGCACCCAGGGTCCCTTGCGTGCCGAGGCGGTGACCGTGTGCGGGACCAGCGGGTCGAGGCCGGCGCCGATGAGCCGCACCTCCAGCGGCGCCAGCGCGGCGACCGCGAGGCAGCCGGCGCCGAGCACACCCACCGCGACTCCGCTCAACGTCCCGGCGTCGCGGGTGAGCTCCTCGTCGTGCGGCCCGCGGGGGCCGAGGACGGTGAGCCCGACGATCCGCACGAACGCCACGGCGGCGAACCCGACGGTCAGCGCGACGAGCGCGCCGGTGATCGCGAGCGGGAGGGTGTAGCCGAGCGGGCCGAGCCGGAACTGTTGCATCAGCGCTTCCAGCAGGAACCACTCGGACACGAACCCGGCGTCAGCGGGAGCCCGGCCAGCGTCAGCGCGCCGATCGCGAGCCCGGTGCCGCTGACCCGCAGCCGGTGTCCTACGCCGCGCAGGTCGTCGAGGGTGGTGGTGCCGGTGGCGTCTTCGATGCCCGAGACGGCGGTGAACAGCAGGGCCTTGGCGATGGCGTGCGCGACCAGCTGCAAGGTGGCGGCGAGCAGCCCGACGGCGACCAGCGGTGCCAGCCCGACCGCGGTGCCGACCAGGGCGACGCCGAACCCGACGGTGATCAGCCCGGCGTTCTCCACGCTGGAGTAGGCCACGACCTCGGCGAGGTCGGTCTGCACGGTGGCGTGCGCGATGCCGAGCAGGGCGGTGGCACCGCCGAGCAGCAGCACGAGGACGGCGAGCCAGGGCGGCGGCTGGTGCAGCAGGTCCAGGGTGCGCCACAGGCCGTAGAAGCCGGCGTTGACCGCGACCCCGGCCATGATCGCGCGCAGCGGGCCGGGCGCGGCGCGGTAGCCGCGCGGCAGCCACACGTGCACCGGGACCAGGCCGACCTTGACGGCGAAACCCAGCACCAGCAAGGCGAACGCGGCGTCCCGCACCCTGGTGTGCGGCAGCGCGGCGAAGCCGGGGAACGTGAAGTCTCCGGTGGCGGCCGCGAGGAGGAGGAAGCCGACCAGCAGCGCGGCGCCGCTGGCCTTGCCGAGTACGACGGTGACGACCGCGGGCGCGGCTTCGCGGCGGTGGTGCGCGGTGAGCAGGTAGAAGTCGAGGGTCAGCGACTCCCAGGCGAACAGGAACACGAACACGTGGTCGGCCGTGACCACCACCGCGACCGACGCGAGGGTCAGCGCGTAGGCGCAGCCGAGGCCACGTGCCCGGATCCGGTGTGGACCCTGCGGTGAACGGGCGGCCCAGCCGGCGCAGGCCAGCGACACCGGCGCCGCGACGGCGAAACAGACCACGAGGAACAGCGCGGAGAGCCGGTCGACGGTCAGGCTCGCGGCGCCGAAGCCCAGGAACGCGTCCAGCCCGACCCGGGCCCCGTGCCCGGCGAGACCGGCGGCCCCGGTCACCGTGAGGAGCACCGAGGCCGCCGTGCCGAGCAGGTAGGGCAGCGGCCGGGCCCAGGCGTGGCGCACCCCGAGGACGAGGTCGGCCAGCAGCGCGACGCCGAGCAGGCCGAGTCCGGACAGCAGCACCCAGGTCATGCCGATCGCCTCGCCCCGGACCGGAGCCGGCCGGTGGCCAGCAGGAGCGCGTGCAGCAGGCTGAACGGGCTCGGCGGGGAGCCCGGCACCCACACGTCCACCGGCAGCAGGTCGCCGACGCCGCCCGCGGTCGCGTAGGACGGCGAGACCAGCCCGCCGCTGATCGCGTCGGTGCCGGCGGCGATCACCACCAGCGGGACCGGCATGCCTTCCAGCGTGCGGGCCAGGGGTGCGGTCATGCCGTGCGAGCCGGCGCCGGTGACCAGCAGGATGTCGGCGTGCCGGGGGCTCGCGGTGAAGAAGATCCCCAACCGGTGGATGTCGTAGACCGGGTTGAGCAGCGCGAGCACCTCCCACTCCTCGGATCCGTCCGACCCGGCGTCGACGTGTCTGATGTGGACAGATCGGCGCAACGCCCTGGTGCGGCGGGCCAACCCCGCGCGCAGCCGGGCCAGCTCGTCGTCGGTCTCCGCCAGCTCGGGCACGACCAGCGCTCGCCGGTCGAGCCGGGCCGTGTCGCCGCCGGTCTGCCACCCGAACGTCTCCGGTCGCGCGGAGACACAGGCGCCACAACCGATGCAACGCCCCTGGTCCACCCGCACCTCGCCGTGCGCCTGGCCGATCGCGCCGGTCGGGCACAGGTCCTCGAGCCCGTCCCGCCACACCGCGCCGGCGACCGGCCGGGCGAGGTTGCGCACGCCGTGCTCGGCGTAGGCGTCGGGACGGCGGGGGTAGCGGGTGGTCAGGACTCCGTTGCGCAGCCCGCGAAACACCCAGGGCATCTACGTCACCACCCCGGCGATCGACACACCGAAGCTGGCCTCGATGAACGGAAAGTCGGTGAGGATGTCCCCGCGGAAGGTCCGGGAGAACACCGACAGGTTGTGAAAGGACGCCGACCGCGGCGCACACTGCCGCAGCCGTCCGTCGTCGCCGGTCCGGGCCAGGTAGAGCACCTCGCCCTGCGGGGCCTCGGCCCACCCGACCGCCTGCCCGGCGCCGGGTTCGACCGGCACCCGGGTCTGCTCGCCGGGGCCGTCGAGTTGCTCGAGCACCTGCCGCAGCAGGTCGAACGACTCGGCGACCTCGTCCCACCGCACCCACAGCCGGGCCATCGCATCCCCCTCGTCCCGGACCGGACCCGAGCGCCGGGCGAGCTTCGGGTACGCGTCGTAGGGCCGCTGCCAGCGTGCGTCGTCGTCGTAGCCCGACGCGCGGCCCACCGGACCGAGCACACCGTGCAGGCGCACCAGGTCCTCGTCCAGCGGACCGGTGTCCCGCAGCCGGTCCAGGAACGACGCGGTCTCCATCAAAGCGTCCACATCGGACGCGAGGCGATGGCGCAGCTCGTCCAGCCGAACTCTGATCTCGCCGGCCGCGACCAGTGGGAGGGCGCGGACCCCACCGGGGGCGACGACGCCGCGGCCGAACCGGTTGCCGCACAACGCGGACACCAGCCGCAGCACGGACTCCTTGTGCCAGCCGAAGCGCGCGGTCGCCGCCGCGAGCCCGGCGGCGTCGGTGAGCTTGACCGCGACGTCGAGATGGTTGGCGATGCGCTCCAGCTCCGCGTGCAGGACCCGGACCAGCTGCGCCGCGAGCGGCGGTTGCGCGCCGGCGAGGTCCTCGAGGGCGTGGCAGAACGCGAGCGCGTGCGCCACCGACGCGACGCCTTCGACCCGCTCGGCCAGCAGCACCCCGCGCTCGGCGGTCATGCCCTCGAACCGGACCTCGAGTCCCCGGTGCTTGAAGTGCGGTCGCACGTTGACGTGGGAGATGTCCTCACCGGGCGTCTCCACCACGTACTCGACGGACTCGAACACCCCCGAGCGCACCGGTCCGTGCGGGATGCTGAACAGCCCGGCGCCCATCACCTGGCTGGGCAGGGCCCGCTCGTCCGGCTCCACGTGACTCGGGTGGAAACCGGCCCCGGGGCTGGGCAGCGGATCGCCCGCGTCGCGGTGGGGGAGCACCAGCGGGTCCAGCCTCGGGTGCCCCTCGGGAACCAACCCGAACAGGTCATGCAGCTTTCGCTCGTACCAGAACGCGGGCGGCAGCTCCGGCGTGAGCGACGGGTAGCGGTCCATACCGGGCGGCAGGGTCACGCCGACCACGTCGATCCGATCCGGCTCGGCGAGCAACGCGTGCAGCGTGACACCGCCGGCGATGTCCCCGGCGCCGAGCAGCGCGGCGAACCGTGCCCCACGCCGCCAGCGGGCCAGCACCTCCTCTCGGGTGCGCGCGGTCATGTGCCGCCTCCCAGCTCGGCGACTCCGCGGGTCAGCAGGTCGGCGAGGTCGGCGGGCGGGTGGATGCCCAGCACGACCAGGACCACCAGCCCGGCCAGCATCGGCGCGACCATCCAGGCACTCGGCTCCCCGCGCGACGGCACGGTCGACCCCGCGGCGCCGGGGGTGAACAGCATTCGGGTGGTGGCCACCGACAGGCCGAGGAACGCCACCGTCACCAGCACGACCAGCACGACGGTGACCGTGTTGTGCGCCGCGGCCAGGCCGCCGGCGACGATCTGGAACTCGCTGCGGAACAGCCCGAACGGCGGCATCGCCGACAGCGCCAGGATCGCCAGCAGGAACAGCGGCGCCGTCCACGGCAGCGTGTCCAAACAGGACCGGATGGTGCCGGTGTCCTTGGTGCCGTACTTGCGGACCAGCACCCCGGCGCCGAAGAACGCGTTGCCCTTCGCCGCGGCGTGCACGATCACGTGCAGCAGCACCCCGGCGACCGCCAGCGGCGCGCCGAGCCCGATGCCGATGGCGAGGATGCCCATGTGCTCCACGCTCGAGTATGCGAGCAGCCGCTTGAGGTCCCGCTGTTCCAGCAGGTACAGCGCGGCCAGCAGCAGCGACAGCACGCCGAACACCAGCAGCACCGTGCGCGGGAAGGTCGGCCCGAGCGTGGCGACCGCGATCTGGTAGTAGCGCAGCACCGCGTAGAAGCTCACCGCGAGCAGCGACCCGGACAGCATCGCCGACACTGGTGTCGGCGCCTCGGAGTGTGCGTCGGGGAGCCAGGTGTGCACCGGGAACAGGCCGACCTTGGTGCCGAAGCCGATCACCGCGAGCACGAACGCCAGCTGCACCGCGGTGTGCGGCAGCGCCCCGCCGGCGGACAGCAGTGGCGCGAACGCCAGGTCGTAGGAGCCGCCGAGCACGGTGGATCCCGCGTAGTACATGACGATCGTGGCCAGCAGCCCGATCCCCAGTCCGGCCGACGCCAGCAGCACGTACTTCCAGGCGGCCTCGGCGGCGTTGTCGGTGTCGTCCAGCGCCACCAGCAGAGCCGAGACGACCGTGGTGATCTCGATCGCGATCCACAGCAGGGCGAGCCCGTCCATCAGCGGCGCACACATCATCGACCAGGCGAACAGGTTCAGCCCGAGGTAGAACCGCCGCGCGTACCGGACGAACCCCGGATCGTCCCTTTCGGACGCGAGGTAGCCGACGGAGTAGACGGTGGCCGCGGCGTAGAGAAAGGCGGTGCCGAGCAGGAACACCACCGACACCGCGTCCGCCCGAAGGAACCCGAACCGCACCGGCCCGTCCACCACGGCGGGGACCAGCGCGACGGCCAGCCCCAGGCTGGCCACGCCGGTCACCACGCTCACCGCCTCGGTCGCCCGGGTCCGGCCGGACAGCGCGACCAGCGCCGGCACCAGCGGCACCGTGACCAGCAACACGAGCACGACCGGCATCGCTACCCCCGCAACCGCGTGATGTGCCGAGTGGACAGTGAGTCCGCTCGCTGGTGGTGGACCTTCATCAGCACCCCGAACACGACCACCGCCACCAGCAGGTCGAAAAGGAACGCCACCTCCAGGATCAGCGGCATGCCGGCCGCCACCACCAGGCTCGCGAGCGACACACCGTTCTCCAGCGAGAAGAACCCGATCGCCTGCGACACCACGTCCCGCCGCACGATCATCAACACGAACGCCACCAGGATCACCGCCACCGACAACCCCAACGCCGTCGTCGGCAGCGCCGGGCTCGTCACGTGAAACCGGCCGGTCGCGAAGAACCCGAACGCGGCCACCGCCACCGCGAGCAGCACCTCGCTGGCCACCCCCAGCGCACCGCTGCCGGCGATCTCCGTGCCTGCCGAAGACCTGCTTGCAGGGTCGAGCGTCAACGCGGTGCGCAGCATCCGCAGCACCAGCCACGGCACCACGATCACCTTCAACGCCAGCGACAACCCGGCCAGCACGTACAGCTCGGGCACGTCCCGGCCGATCGCGACCACCACCGCCAGCACCGACACCAGCAGCGACTGCGCCGCGTACACCCGAACCTGCGCCCGCAGCAACGCGGTCCGCAGCATCGCGAACTCGGTCAGCAGCACCAGCACCGCCAACCCGTTCGCGACACCCGCGTACACCCCCGGCGGAGCCACGGCGGGAGCATCGACGGCGATCGGAGCCATCAGCCGCCTCCGAAGTAGAGGGTGAACACGGCCAGCACGGCCAGCAGGAACGCCGCCGCCACGAACTCGGTGATCTTGAAGAGGCGCAGCTTCGCGAACGAGGTGTCGACCACGGCGATCACCACACCCAGCACCACGCACTTGCCCACCAGTGCGAGAATCGCGACGGCCACCGCGCCGACGCCGGCCGTCGCGGCGAGCCCCCACGGGGCGATGAACACGTTGAGCAGGATGGTGAACAGGATCAGCTGCTTCATCGCCGAGCCCCACCGCAGCATCGCGAGGTAGGGGCCGGAGTGCTCGAACGGGCGGGCCTCCTCGATCATGCCGAACTCGTTCGTGCCGGTGTGCGTCTCCACCGGGATCCGCCCGGTCTCGTACAGGATCACCAGCAGCAGAGCCGCCGCGGCCAGCAGGTGCGCCGGCCGCACGATCTGCTCGGCCGACGAACGCACCGTCTCCGCCAGCGCATACGGCAGGTCGGTCCCGGTCACCAGCGCCACCGTGAACACCACGAACAGCACAACCGGCTCGGTGATCGCGCCGAACGTCTTCGCCCGGCTCGCACCCATCTGCGCGTATGGCGACCCGGTCTCCGTCGCCGCCACCGCGACCACGAAGCTCGCCAGCGCCAGCACGAAACCGCCACCGAGAATGTCGCCCATGTAGCCCAGCGGCAGCGGATACGTGGTCAGCACCGGGATCAGCAGTGGAACCGTCAGGTAGCACGCCATCGCCACCAGCGGCGCGGCCAGGAACACCCACGACGTCCCCTGCGGCGCGAGCGCCTCCTTCCGGAACAGCTTCGCCAGGTCGTAGTAGGGCTGCAGCACCCGCGGCCCCCGGCGGCCCTGCAACCGCCCCTCGACCTTCGCGATCACCCCCGACACCCCGGGCGCGACGACCAGAACCGTCAGCACCTGCAGCGTCTGCACCACCGGGATCGGCACAGTCATGGCGCCACCCCCGCCCGGGAGGCACGGGCGGCGCGTGGAGCGCGGGAATGGCTGGGGGCTGCTGAGTCCTCGTCCACTCGATCCTCCTCTACCGGCCTGCCAAACGTGCGAACACGAAGGTGGTGCGGTAGAGGCCATTAGCGGAAACGCAAGTCCGCGGTTAGAGGCGAGCCCCATCGCCTGTGATCACAGTCTGACCAAGGCGCACCCGGTGCGCAAGCCCAACGCCTCGACCGGCTGGCGCTTGACCCGCCGTGTGCGCGAAGATGTACGCGATGACGTACTGAGAGTGGCGATGGATCCCGCCAGGGCCCGCCGGGTCCGAACCGCCCCGCTCGCGGGCTGATGGTTCCTGGTAACGCGTGCACCGATGTGCCTGACTCGTGCCAGGAGGACCAATCCATGAAGACGCAAGGCCTTGCCCTCCGGCTGTCGATCTTCGTCGGCGAAGGCGACATCTGGCACCACAAGCCCCTCTACACCGAGATCGTGCACCGCGCCCACAAGGCCGGGCTCGCCGGCGCGTCGGTGATCCGCGGCATCGAGGGATACGGCGCCACCTCCCGCATCCACACCACGCACCTGTTCCGGCTCAGCGAGGACCTGCCGCTGCTGATCCTCATCGTCGACGAGGAACGGCGGATCCGCGAGTTCCTGCCCCAACTCGACGAACTGGACATCAGCGGGCTCGTCGCCCTCGACGCGGTCGACACCATCCGCTACACCGCGCCCGAGCACCGGCCGGCGCACTGGTGGTCCGCCCGCTAACGTCCCCGCAACACCGTCATCAGCACGTCCTCGGCGCGGTGGTAGCGCATCGAGTCCACCCCCACAGGCGATACCGCACCGGCCCGCTTGGCCGGCCGCGCACCTCCGCGACATACCCGGCGATCTTGGCCTCGGCCAGCGCGAACAGCACCGCCGCCAGCTGGCCCTCGGCCAGGTCCGCGAGCTGCGCCCACGCCGCCGCCGGCAGCCCGTTGCCGAAGCCGCGTGGCGGCAGCCAGAACCCCAGGCCGCGCTCGCTGAGCCACTCGTACGGTCGCTCCGGAGAGGAGCTCATGACTCCCCCTCGCGAGCTCGGTCGAGCCGCTCGCGGTCGCCCTGTGTCGATGGTTCGCTCGCAAGCTCACGAACGAACTCCCCCTCGCGAGCTCGGTCGAGCCGCTCGCGGTCGCCCTGTGACATCGACTCGCTCGCAAGCTCGCTCATGACGACCCCTCGCAGGCTCGGTGTCGCCGCTCGCGGTCGCCCTGTGACATCGACTCGCTCGCAAGCTCGCTCATGACGAGCCGTCCACATCGGTCACCCGCTCGGCCACCCACCGGTGCAGCACCGCCAGCCGAGCGGCGGGCGCGCCGAGGCCGGTCAGCCGGCGACGCATCGGCTCCCGCCGCGGGTTGTCCGTGACCGCGAACGCCAGCTGCAGCGCCGTACGCACCAGCCACTGGTGGTACCGCAACAACCGCGCTACCTCCTCGCCGAGCCACCGGTGCTCGGCGGCGAAGTCGATCCGCCGCAGCTCGTCGCGCAACCGCTGGTAGGCGGTCACCAGCTCACCGCA
>NZ_WHTD01000033.1 GCF_009379765.1 Actinophytocola sp.
AAGACCTTCGGCGGCTGGAAGATCATCAAACGCGGCAGCACCCTGGAATGGGTCTCACCCTGCGGGTTCCACTACCCCCACCACCCCGAACCCATCACCCACCCCGAACCCACCCACCCCGAACCACCACCACCGTTCTGATGCAACGCTGGGCTGACTGTCGTCGCCCCGGTTGATCATGGGCGCGGTCCTGGGCCGATCATTCCTCTTGCGACAGATGGACGATCGATCCAAGGGATGCGGTGATCGGTGTGCAGGAAGGCGAGCGCGGTGGCCCGTTCGCGGATTGGCGGAGTTTCGCCAGGAGTCCGCTGGTGCCTAACGTTGCGGGCGGACGCGCTGCTCAGAGCTGACGGACGCCGTGTTGTGCACAGACGGGCCGGTCTGCGGGAACATCTGGGGTCCGTCTGGTGAGGATCAAGGCCTCCGCGCTGGATCATCGTCGGTTCTGGGACGCCATGCACGCCGTGGATGCCGACGCGCTGCTCGAGATCGAGCGGCGGATCGCCGCGACGGCGATCGAGCGCTTCGATGTGGACACCTCGTCGCTGGCGTTGGACATGACCAACTTCGCGACGTTCATCGACTCCACCCAACGGGCGGGCGCCGATCGCGCAGCGGGGCAAGGCCAAGCAGAAACGCACCGATCTGCGGTTGGTCGGACTCGGGCCGGTGATCACCCGCGACGGCGGGATCCCGCTGCTGTCGCATGCCTATCCCGGCGACCGCCCCGACGTGACCCAGTTCGGGCAGATGATCACCGAACTGGCCGCCCGGCGTCGCGAACTCGATGCTGAACTCGACGCCGGTGCACCCGAGTTGACGGTGGTCTTCGACGCCGGGCAAAACTCCGAACCCAACTTCGCGCTACTCGATGAGCACCACCTGCACTACGTGGGCTCGCTGCCGCCCTCAGATCACCCGGCGCTGCTCGATATTCCCGCCAGCGACTACCGGCCGGTCGCCGAGTTCGACGGGATCACCGCGCACGAGACCACCCTGGACGCGCTGGGGCTCTCGCACCGCGCGGTGCTGACCCACTCGCAAGAGTTGCACGACGCCCAGTCCCGCGGCTTCGACCAGACCCTGGCCAAGGCAACCCGCAAGCTCGCCGAGATCGCCGACACCCTGGCCCGCGGCAAAGCCCGCCGCAGCAAGGAAAAACTGGAAGCCACGATCACCGCCATCTGCAAACCCCGCTGGGTCAACGAGGTGCTGACCTGGCGGCTGACCGGTGACACCCCACCCGATATCCGGCTGGACCACACCATCGACCCCCGCGCTCGCGCCGCGCTGGAAGACCGGATCTTCGGCAAACGGATCCTCATCACCGACCACACCGACAACTGGTCCACCGCCGAGGTCATCGCCGGATACCGCTCCCAGTCCGACGCCGAGTTCGGCTTCCGCCAACTCAAAGACCCCACCTCGTCTCGTTTCCCCCGATGCACCACTGGACCAGCAACCACATCCGAGTCCACACCTTCTACTGCGTGCTCGCGCTGATGATCGCCCACCTGATGCGCCGCACCGCCCGACAGTCCGGCCTGCACCTGTCCGTCCGCGAGCTACTCGCCCAACTGGCCGGTATCGAAGAAACCGTGCTGCTCTACCCCGGCCAACGCGGCCGACCCAAAGCCCGCCGCATGATCACCGACAGGACCGACCTCCAACAGCAACTGTTCAACCTCTACGAACTCCACCGGTGGGCACCAGCCAGTTAGGTAATACACAACCCCAAGATCAACAATAGCCCTGACCTGCGGACACGCACCACAAGATCAACTTATCCAGGAAACTCCCGCTAGCTTGAGTCCGGCGAGGCGTCCGGGACCTGGTCGGCTGGATTTCGGTGCGCCGGTTGGAGAGCCGATTGTTGTGCGGAGGTTCAGAAACCCGCGGCGAACCCGTGCGGGGGTCAGCAGGTCGGGCTTGGCGGTCTTCTCCCATGGGCGGCGCAGGTCGGTGGCCAGGCCGAGACGTGGGAGCAAGCAGTTCCACGCGCGGGCCGATGCTGGGCCGTAATGCCGGGTGTCGGTGTGGGTGGTGACATCAGGTTCGCCCCAGGTGGCCGGGTTGCCGCAGACGAACTCGTCGCCGTGGCGGCGAGGCCGCCCCAACGTGTCCGGCAAGTGGACTGGGTAGGCGGCGGAGTACTCGATCGGAGCGCATCCGAACCAACACGACGACCGGTAAGTCGCGCAGGAGAAACGCCGACCGAGGACCGTCGTAGCCCGCGTCAGCCACCAGCAGCAGCTCGAACAACGCATTCGCACGCCGAGTCAAACACCGGTAGAACTCCTGCCGGAACCCGGCCCGTTCCCCGCCCACCATGCCGCTCTCGGCGTGATGCACACCGATCACCGCAGCCCTTGTGTCGATCATCGATCTGTCCCAAGACGAATGATCAACCAAGGGCCGCACTCATGATCAGCAGGGTGCACCAACCAGCCCCAGAACGTCAAAACTCAAGACAGGATCATCGTGGCTACCCACACGTAACTCCGGTATCTCCCCGAATCTGCGCCGGCCGTGGGAGTAACGATCACCAAACCTCCGGTTGACCCCGGCTCGAGTTTTCGCGGCGGGGTTTCTCAACCTCCCGCGAGGACCGGAGGGGCACGAGACCCGGGACGGTTCAGTGCTGGTCCGTGAGCGATGCCCACGCCGCCGGGCTCAGCACCGTCGTCGGACCCGTCGCGGGCTTCGAGAACGAGCGCCACTTCGCCGGGTCGACCAGCAACGTGCTGCCCACCGCCAGCAGCGGCATGATCGCCGGCGGGTCGAACGGGACCGGCAGCAGCTCCTCCGGGCTCTCCCGGTACACACCCCGCCGGAACAGCGCGGAAAGCAGTTCCGCCGCCACCGCGCGCCGGTTGTGGCCCAGCTCGCCGTGTCGCAGCACCGCCATCAGCGCCATCGTCGTCCGCACTCCCACCCGGCCGGCGGAAAGAGGCGCGGGCGAGCGGCCGAGCGACACGTCCAGCAACGCGCCCACCAGGTCGACCCCGGCCAGCGACGCGTTCACCGGCTCGACAAGCCGCGGGTTGAGGTCGATCAGATGCGCCGTGCCTACAGAGTCGACGATCGCATCCACCGACAGGGCACCGTGCCAGGACAGCTCCGCACCCAGCTTCTCCAGGTCCGACACCAGCCCGGGCATCGACACCGACTCCTTGGCCGACGCGCTGCCCTGCACACCTTCCCGAACCCGCTCGACCACATGCGCCGCCACCAGCACGCCGTGGTCGAACACCGTCTGCGCCATCACGAACCTGCCGTCTACCGGCTCCTGCACCAGCACCTGCCAGCCCCGCGCGAAGGTGTCCGCGACCTCCGTGCGAACCGAGATCTCGGCGAACGACGCCGGACCGTCCACATGCCACACCCCGCGGCTCCCCGTGGAGATCGGCAGCTTGACGTAGCACGGGAACGACGCCGCGGACCGCAGCTCCGCCACCGACGACACGAGCGACGTGACCGGTAGCGGAATGCCCAGCAGCCGAAGCAGCTCGACCGCGGCGGCCTTGTCCTGCACCCGCGCCAGCGAGGAGAACGGTGGCACCGCGAACGGCACATCGATCGCGCCGGGATACCGGGACAGCACGGCCAACTGCTCGTGGATCGGCAACAGCACGTCGTACTGTCGCGCCGCCACCGCCTCGCTCAGCGCGTCGAGGTACGCCAGCGGCTCCGCGCCGAACAGCGGGACCTTGTGCCGCCACTTCACCCGCCTGCTCACGGTCAGCAGCCCGTCCCGCTTCGGCTCCACGACCCCGACCCGGTGACCCTGCCTGGCGAGCACGGTCACCACCTCACGCGCCGACGCGCTGGCGGACTCTGTCAGCAGCACCCTCATGACGGAAGGCCCGACTCGCGCGGCCGGCGCACGCCGACCACCAGCAGCAGCAACGCGCCGCCGACGAACAGCAGCGACATCGACCCCAACGCCCACCGGTACGAGCCGGTCAGCTGGACCACGGCGCCGAACAGGAGCACGCCGAACGCGCTGCCACACCGGTTCACCATCTCGAACACACTGAAGTACTCACCGGACCGGTCCCGCGGTGTCAGGTTCGCGAACACCGCCCGGGAAAGGGAGTATCCGGTCCCGTTCACGAGTCCCATGAGGACACCCATCACACACAGCATGATCAGCGCGCCGGGCTGGACGCTCACCTGGACGAGAATCACGAGCAGCCAGATCCCGAGGCTCGCCAGCAGCACCCGCGGCCCGCCGTACTTCGTGGCCAACCGCCCGGCGACCGTCGTCGACCACACGGCGAGCAGGCTCACGAACAGCACGCCGCCGATCAGCATCTCGGAGCCGACCTCCAGCTCCTCGGCGACGAACGTGGTGCCCTGGCTGGACAGCACCTGGATCGCGTTGTTGTACAGCAGGAACGCGACCAGGAACACCGCGGCGACCCGCCGGTCCCGCACCAGCTCGCGCAGCATCCTGCCGAACTGCACCTTCGGCTCGTCCGATACGGACCGCAGCGGCGTCGGCGGCAGGTGCCGCACCGGGATGGTAGAGAACCCGGCCCACCACAGTCCGGCGAGCACCAGGCACAGCACGAGCGCGGTGCCCTCCTCGAGCCCGAACGCGGAGTGGCCGATCATCAGCACCGCACCGACCACCAGGATCACGGCGGTGCCGAGGTAGCCGGCGGCGGACCCGCGGGCCGACACCGTCGCACGCTCCGCGGGCGCCGCGATCTCCGGCAGATACGTGTCGTAGACGACGATCGACGCGCCCAGCGCGAGCGTCGCCAGCACGAACAGCATCCCGCCCGCGAGGTAGTTGGACTCGGTGACCAGCGCCAGCGCGACGGTGGCGACCGCGCCGGTGAGCGCGAGCACGCCGAGCAGCCGGTTTCGTGGCACCCGGCGGGCCAGCGCGCCGGCCGCGGGCAGCACGAGCGCCTGTAAGAACAGGGACAGCGACACCAGGAACGGGTACAGCGACTCGGCGCGCACCCCGATCCCGAGCGGGTGGACGTAGCCGGACGGGTCCGCCGCGTCGGCGGTGATGTCGGTGAGGTACGGGCCGTAGAAGGTGGATGTGACGATCGTGGTGAACACCGAGTTCGCCCAGTCGTAGGCGTACCAGGCGCGGCGTACCTTGCGGTTATCGGGCGGCGCGGTGGCGACCGCGGTCGCGGTGACGTCGGGGGGATCGGCCGGCAGCAGGGTGGTCATCGGGTGTCTCCATCAGGTCAGCTCGTCGCGGATGATGTCGAGCACCTGGCCGGCGTGCTGCTCGGCGTAGAAATGCCCGCCCGGGAAGAGATGGCAGGCAAACCGAGAGCTGGTCTGCGCCGACCAGCCGCGTAACTCCGGCTCGGTCGCTCTCGGGTCCGCCCAGCCGCCGAGCGCGCTCAGCCCGACCGACAGCGGCGGCTCGACGCGGTAGGCGTACGCCTCGTTGACGGAGAAGTCGGCACGCATCATCGGCAGGAACGCCTCGAGCAGTTCGGGGTCCCGCAGGAGCAGGTCCGGCGTGCCGCCCATCGAGCGCAGCTCGCCGACGAGCCGCGGGATCGGCAGGTCGCGCAGTTGCAGCCGCTTCTCGGGCAGCTGCGGCGCGGGCCGTCCGGAGACGAACACGTGCGCGGGCGGCGGCGCGCCGATCGACCGCAGCCGCCGGGCCAGCTCGAACACGACGAGCGCACCCATGCTGTGCCCGAACAGCGCGTAGGTTCCGGTGAACTGGCTGTCCAAACTCGACACGACGTCGTCCACCATGGACCGGACGTCGCGGTGCGGCTCCTCGCGCAGCCGCTCGGCCCGGCCGGGCGGCTGGGCCGGGCAGATCCGGATCGACTCGCCGACGATCCGCTGCCACTGCGCGAACACGGCCGCGCTGGCGCCCGCGTGCGGAAAGCAGAACACCCGGGTCTCAGCGGTGGAGGGGGCGCCGAAAGGCAACCAGCGCGTTCCCTGGGTGGTCGGGGTACTCATGCGGTTCCCTTTCCGGCGACCGCGGGCCGCGGCATCCCCGCCGGACCCCAGGTCGTGGCGACGAACTCGGGGTGCCAGGTGTTGCGCACGTTGAGCTGCACGCAGATCGTGATGAGGACGGCGTCGCCGACGAGCTCCAGGATGATCGCGACGGCGATGAACCAGCCCTCGGGCAGCACCAGGAACGCACCGATCCGCACCAGCACCCGGGTGAGGAAGTAACCCATGCCCAGCAGCGTGGTGATCTTGGCGGTCCGCTGGTACACCGTGCTGTTCTGCGAGGCGGCCGGCATCGTGACGAAGTCGTTGGCGGCCGCGGCGAACAGCGGCTTGCCGGCCAGCACGGACGTCAGGCAGAACGTCGCCATCACCACGTCCACCGCGGCGACCGGCAGGAAGAACAGCGACAGCTCCCGCGAGATCACCGCCACCGCCGCGGAGAGCACGATGAACGCCATCACCATGCCGGCCACGAACCCGCGGCCGGCTCGCCTGTCCAGGTAGTACAGACCGCCGGCCACGAGCAGAGCGAGCACCGCACCCAGCTCGATGCCCAGCAGGTTCGACATGACCAGGAAGGTGAGGCTCGGCACGAGCGTGTTGCGGATCATCCGCGGCAGCGCCACGACCAGCACCTGACCGGTGGCGCGCCACGTGTTCTCCGGCAGCTCCTCGAGCCGGGGCGTCGCCCGCGCCCGCAGCCAGCCCGGCCTCGTCACGTCAGCTCCAGGGTGAGGTACCCGGGCGGCGGCTGGATCTGCGCCAGGTCGGACTCGAACACCAGCCGGTTGCCGTCCCGCTCGGCCTCGGTGAACCCGGCGAACGCGTAGGTCACGTACATCACCCGGTTGCGGCCGGTCTCGACGAACTCGGCGCGCAGCTTGGCGCCGTCCTCCTTGGCGAGGCCCATGATGTGGTTGAGCAGCACGGTGCCGACGCCGCGGGACATCACCCGGCAGGACATCAGCATCATGCGCAGGTACCAGTGCGGCTGCCCCTTCTCGACCAGCGCGAGCCCGATCTTGCCGTAGCTGCCGTACTTGTCGGTGAGCGAGGCGACGAACAGCAGGTGGTCGTCGGACTGGCGCAGCTCGTCGAGCTCCTCGTAGGAGTAGGTGCGGCCGGTCGAGTTGAGCTGGTTGGTGCGCACGGTCAGCTCCTCCGCGCGCTGCAGGTCCTCGCGCTCGGCCGGGCTGATCGTGAAGTGCATGTCCAGTGTGGACAGGAAATCCTCGGACGTGCCGGCGAAGTCTGTCTCGACCTGGTTGCGCGCGACGTCGCTGCGGTACATGTGCCGGCGCAGCTTCGACTCGTCGGTGACGAACTTCGGTGTGAACGCAGGCGCGGTGAGGGTCTCCAGGTCCAGCGCGTCCACGGTGATCACCGCGGGGTGGACGTGGTTGACCTCCGCACGCTCGAAGACCTGGTCGTCGACGAACGCCAGCGTGTCGACGCCGATGTTGATGGCCTTGGCGATCGCCTCGACCGACGACGACTTCGGGTTCCAGTTGATCTGCGGGTACAGGAAGTACTCGTCCAGGCCGGCCTCGCGCAGCTTCGCCATCGCCGTGTCGTGGTCGTTCTTGCTGGCGATCGAGTGCAGCACGCCGATCTCGTCGAGGCGCTTGATCTCGGCGACCACCGCCGGCCGCACGGTGACCTCGCCGTCCTCCAGGATCGTGCCGTTCCACAGGGTGTTGTCCAGGTCCCACACGACGCACTTCACCTTGCCGCGCTTCGCCAGTGCCTCGGTGTGCTCGACCGCGGCCGGCTGGTCCACAGTGGTCATTACGCTGCCTCCCGGTACGCCTCGCCGGCGATGAACGTCTGCTGCAGCTCGGTGCTGCCCTCGATGATTTCCATGATCTTGGCGTCGCGGTACAGCCGGGCGGCCGGGAAGTCCTGGCTGCACCCGTTGGCGCCGTGGATCTGCACCGCGTCGTTCGCGGCCGCGACCGCCTTGGTCGATGCGAAGTACTTGGCGACCCAGGTCGCCATGATCGTCGCCGGGTCACCGGCTTCCTTGAGCCGGCCGGCCTCCTCGCACAGCAGGCGCGCGGCCCGCAGGCTGGTGACCAGGTCGCTGATCTTGCGGCGGATCAGCTGCAGGTCGCGCAGCTTCCCCTCGGCCACCTCGCGCTTGGAGGTGTAGTCGACGCACGCGTCCAGGCATGCCTGGATGATGCCGACCGAGCCGCTGGCGACGCTGAAGCGACCCATGTCCAGCGCGCCGGTCATCACCATGCCGGCGGCCCAGCCCTGCGGGCCGAGCATGGCACTCGCCGGCACCCGCACGCCGTCGAACACGATCTCGGCGATCATGCTGGAGCGGGTCCCCAGCATGTTGGGGATCGGGGTGATCGTGACGCCGGGGGCGGTGGCCGGAACGAGGAACGCGCTCATGCCCGGCCCGGTGCGGGCGAACACCATCATGATGTCCGCGACCTGCCCGCCGGTGATCCACTTCTTGCGACCGCCGATCACCCACCCGTCGCCGTCCTCGACGGCGATGGTGCCGGTGGCCGTGGCGTCGCTGCCGTTGTCCGGCTCGGACAGGCAGAACACGCCGAACGTCTCGCCGGAGATGAGCAGGGGCAGCAGCGTCGCGTGCTGCTCGGCACTCCCCCGCCGCCACACCGCCCACGACACCATGGTGTGGACGGTGAGCATGCTGCGCAGCCCCGAGCAGCCCCGGCCAACCTCCTCGTGGATCTTGCCGAGGGTGATCATGTCCAGCCCGGCGCCGCCGACGTCGGCCGGCAGGAACGGTGCCCACAGCCCGAGCTCGCCGACCCGGTCCAGAACCGACCGCGGGAGCGCCTCGGCCTGGTCCCACGCCTCGGCGTTGGGAATCACCTCGGTGTCGACGAACTCGCGCACCGTGGCGAGGTCGGGCACCGGTGGCCGGCCGGTGTCCCCGACCCTGCCGATGGCCGTGCTGCTCATGGAAACCCTCCTGGTCCCGTAGGAATCAGCCGGCGATCAGATCGCGGCGGCCTTGTCGGCCGCACCGACGAGCCGGGACACCAGGTCGGCCATCGCGTTCACCGAACGGAAGTTGTCGAGCTTCAGCTCCTCGTTGGGAATGCGGGTGGCGAACGTCTTCTCGATGAACATCACCAGCTCCATCGCGAACAGCGAGTTCACGAAGCCGAGCGAGAAGATGTCCTGGTCGTCGGCTAACTCGATGTCCGGGTACTTGGCGGTGATGAACTGCCGGATCTCGGTGTAGGTGTCGGACATGGCGGTGGTTCCTCCTCAGGACTCGGTGGGGACGGCGGCGAGCCGGTTCTTCGCCGCGTTCTGGGCCTTGTGGTCCGGGCCGTAGCGGTAGAAGCCCCGGCCGGACTTCTGGCCGTGCAGGCCGGCGTCGGTCATCTGCTTGAGCAGCGGGCAGGGCCGGTACTTGCTGTCCGCGAAGTGCTCGTAGAGCACCTCGACGCTGTAGAGGATCGTGTCGACGCCGATCAGGTCGGCCGTCTCGAGCGGACCCATCGGGTGACCGAAGCAGCTGCGGAACACCTCGTCGACCGTCTCGGCGGTGGCGACGCCCTCGTAGACCAGGTAGGCCGCCTCGTTGACGGTGAGCATCAGGACCCGGTTGGACACGAAGCCCGACGCGTCGTTGACGTCGATCGGCTTCTTGCCCATCGAGATCACGAGCTGGCGCACCCGCTCCAGCGACTCGGGCGAGGTGTGCACGCCCGGGATCAGCTCGACGGCCGGCTTCATCGGGACCGGGTTCATGAAGTGCACGCCGGCGACCTGGGATGGCCGGGTGGTCCACGACGCGATCCGGGTGATCGGCACGGCGGAGGTGTTGGCGACGAACACGGCGTCGCGCTGGACGATCGCGTCCAGCTTCGGGTACAGGTCCTTCTTGAGCTTCTCGTTCTCGGTGATGTTCTCGATCAGCGCCTCGACGTCGGCCAGCGACGCCAGGTCGATGCTGAAGGTGATCCTGGCGAGCACCTCGTCCGCGTCCACCGCCGGGCCACCGAGCATGCGGCTCATCCGGCAGTTCAGCTCGATCTTCTCGCGCGCGACCTTCAGCACGTCCTCGCTGATGTCGACCAGCACCACGTCGTGCCCGACCTGCCCCAGGTTCTGTGCGACGCCGGCGCCCATCACACCCGCGCCGACCACGCCAACCCTCACTCCAGAAACGGCCATCGCGTTCTCCCTAACTTGCTAGCTGTGTCTGATTCGTGGCACCGAGCACCGTGCTCAGCTCCCGGACGGTCGGGTTCCCTAACTCGCCAACTGTGCTTGGTTGACCGCACCGAGCACGGTGCTCAGCTCCCGGACGGTCGGGTTCTCGATCACGGCGGTGATCGGGACGCCGCCGTAGGTGGTGCGGATCCGGCCCATCAGCCGTACGGCGGTCAGCGAGTGGCCGCCGAGCTCGAAGAAGTTGTCGTTGGCGCCGACCTTGTCGATGCCGAGCACCTCGCCCCAGATCTCGGCCACCGCCGTCTCGTGGCCCGGGGCGGGCTCCTCGTACGGAGTGGACAGTGCGGGGCGCTCGTGCCGTGCCTGCTGTTCCTCGGCTGAGCCGAGGTCCGAGCCGGCGCCGGTCCACGCGGCCAGGCGCGGCGCGAGCGGGCCGGAGGAGATCACCAGCTGGCGCACGCGGTTCGCGACCGAGAGGGCGCGCTCGAAGATCTCGACGCCCTCGTTCTCGTGCATCCAGTACTCCTTGATCGTGGTCGCCGGCATCGGGTGCTCGGCCTCGTCCCGCAGGCCCCAGCCCTCCCAGTTGACCGAGATCCACCGGCCGCCCGGCCGCCCGACCGACGCGGCGGCGGCCGGGCGGGCGTAGCCGTCCATACCGGAGTTCGCGCAGGCGTAGGCGGAGAAACCGAGGCCACCGAGCACGGAGGACAGTGAGGAGACCGTCATCCGCAGCGGGGCGTCCGGCAGCACCTCGTCCAGGACGCGGATGCCGTCGATCTTGGGCCGGAAGTGCGCGTCGCACGAGGCGAAGCTCACCGACGGCGCGGGGCCGAACGTGCGGTGGTCGGAGCAGCCCGCGCCGTGGATGACGAGGTCGACCGCGCCGAACCGCGCCGTCGCCTCGGCGACGACGGCGGCCATCTGGTCGCGTTCGGCGACGTCGGCGGACAGCGCCAGCACCTCGGCGCCACGGGCCCGCATCCCTTGCACGGTCCGGATGTGCCGGGCGGCCCGGTCACTCTCGGGGTGGTCGGCGAGGTAGGTGGCCCAGGTGTTCTCGGGCGGCAGCGCGGTGCGTACGGTGAGCACGAGCCGGGCGCCGCGGGTGGTGGCGAGGTGCTCTGCGAGCACCGCGCCGACGTCGCCGAGGCCGCCGGTGATCAGCACGGTCGCGCCGTGCCGCAGGGGGCTTTCGGTCGCCTCGTCGATGCGCAGCTGGTCGTAGGCCTGCACCCAGCGATCCGCGCGGCGCAGCGCCACGTGGTCGCGGATCGGCGTGCACGCCTCGGCGATCAGCTCGGCGGCGAGGTCGTCGAGGCCGCGCTCGGCGGCGCAGCTCGCGACGTCCACGTCGACGAGCCGGCAGCCGAAGTCGGGAATCTCCTGGGCCAGCACCGGGACGAGGCCCACCATCGTCGCATGCTCGGGGTGGTGGACGTCGCCGCCGACGGCCTCGACCGCGCCGCCGGTGACCAGCACCAGCTCGAGCGGGCCGGGGGTGTTGGTCTCGGCGAGCGCGCCCGCGGCGACCCGGACGGCGTGGAAGCCCAGCCGCTGCGCCTCATCGAAACCGTCCGCGCCGAGGGTCCACGCGTGGACCGCGGTGCGCGGGCGGCCGAACTCGGACATGACGCGGGTGTAGTCGCAGCGGGAGTTCGGCTCGACCTCGATGATGTGCAAGTGGTCCTCGGCGGACACATGACGATAGCCGTCGCCTGGCCGGATGAGCACGGTGTCGGCGCCGTGCTCGGCGAGCCGCTGTGCGGTCCGCTCGCCGAGCTCGTCGGCGGCGAGCACCCACCACGGGCCGCGCTCCGCGGCCGCTACGTCTCTCCGTTGTGTGGGGCGGTTGTGCCACACCGGGTGGTAGAACCAGGTCGCGAGGTCGCGCTCCGGGCTCGCGCCGGCTTCCGCCACCATGCCGGAAGCCGGCACCGCGGCGACGGCGGTGAGGCCCGCGCCGGGCTCGATCCAGTAACGCTTCCGCTGGAACGGGTAGGTGGGCAGGGCGACCCGGCGCCGGTGCCCGTCGTGCAGCGTGGACCAGTCGATCTCCACACCGGACAGCCACTGCTCGACGGCGGCGTTCGCGCTGGTGGCGATCACCGCCTCGGCGGCCGACGAGGTGGCGTTCGGGGTCGCGCGGCGGATGAGCTCCGGGTCGGCGAGCGCGGCCACCGCTTCGGCCACGTCACCGGCGATCACCGCGAGCCGGTTGGTGAACCCGGTCCGGCTGGCCTGCAACGTGAACGCGACGTCGGCGAGGTCGGCGTCCGGCGTGTCCACGAGGTACCCGCGGAGCGCCTCGGCGGCCGCGTCGAGCGCCTCGGCCGTGCGGGCGGAGAGGACCAGTGCGTGCGGGCCGGGCTGGGCCGGGCGCTCCTCCCGCTCGGCTTCCTCGATGACCACGTGCGCGTTGGTGCCGCCGAGCCCGAACGAGCTGACCCCGGCCCGGCGCGGGTGCGCGCCGCGCTCCCATGGCTGGTTCTCCGTGAGCACGGTGAACTTCGCGCCCGCGGCGGCGAGCGCGGGGTTGGGGTTGCGGTAGTTGCGGGTGCCGGGCAGCAGCGCCCGGTCCACCGCCAGCGACGCGCGGATCAGGCCCGCGACGCCGGACGCGCGGTCCAGGTGGCCCACGGACGGTTTGAGCGAGGCCAGCACCGTCGGCGTCGCGCCGTCGTGGTCGGCGAAGGCCCGGTCCATCGCGGCGAGCTCGACGGAGTCGCCGAGGTTGGTGCCCGTCGCATGGCACTCGACGTAGCCGATCGTGCTCGGCTCGACGTCGGCGACCTCGTGCGCGTAGGCGATCACGTCGGTCTGGCCGTCCGAGCCGGGCGCGGTGAAGCCCGCCTTGTTGCGTCCGTCGTTGTTGGACGCCGAGCCGAGGACGACGGCGTAGACGTGGTCGCCGTCGCGCTTCGCGTCGGACAGCCGCTTCATGACGACCACGCCGACGCCGTTGCCGATGACGCTGCCCGCGGCGTCCGCGTCGAAGCTGCGGACCGTGCCGTCGGCGGAGACGATGCCGCCCTCCTCGTAGACGTACCCGGTGGCCTGCGGGACCTCCAGCGACGCGCCGCCGGCGAGCGCCACGTCGCTGTCGTAGGTGAGCAGGCTCTGGATGCCGAGGTGCACGGCGACGAGCGAGGTGGAGCAGAAGCTCTGCACGGCCACCGCGGGGCCGGTGAGGCCGAGCTTGTAGCTGACCGTGTTGGACAGCGAGTCGCTGTTGTTGCCCACCGCCCACTGGACTTCCGGCGTGGTGGCCATGATGTCCGGCCGGGTCCGCACGTTCGCGAAGCCGTACTTGGACAAGCCGCAGCCGGAGAACACGCCGACCCTGCCGGGCACCTTGTTCGGCTGGTAGCCGGCGATCTCCAGGGCCTCCCACGAGCACTCGAGGAACAGCCGGTGCTGCGGGTCGGTGACCTCGGCCTCGCGCGGGCTGAACCCGAAGAACGCCGCGTCGAAGTGCTCGATGTCGTTCAGCGGCGCGCCGCGGCGGACGTAGCGCGGGTCGGCCAGCAGGGCCGGGTCCACGCCGGCCGCCATCAGCTCCTCGTCGCTGATGTCCCGGATCCCCTGTACTCCCGCGACGAGGTTCGCCCAGAACCGCTCGACGTCGTCGGCGCCGGGAAACCGCCCGGACATCCCGACGACGGCAACCACGGAGTCGTCGTCGCGGCTGCTGTCCTGATCACTCATTGCTTCCCTCACCGCCGCATTCGTCGTGTCGTGACCGATTCGGGCCGCCAGATAGAACGTAGGTCGGGCGGTCCACCCAGCGGCCCACTCGCCGGTAACTCATGCCGCCTTACCTCGCTTGCGGAGGTTGGCCTTGCGGCTCGCGCTGCGGTCGCGGCGCTCGGCTGCCTTGTCCACATCGGACTCGGCCACCGCGGACGCGTCGAGCAGGCGGGCCAGGGCGCCCACGGTCGGGGCCTCGTACAGCACGTGCGGGGCCAGTTCGTCGATGCCGAGCCGGCGCCGAATGCGGATCATGATCTCCACGCCGACCAGCGAGTTGCCGCCCAGCTCGAAGAAGTTGTCCTCGGTGCCGACCTGCTGCAGCCCCAGCAGGTCCGCCCACACGTCCGCGATCGCGGTCTCCACCTCGCCAGCAGGCGCGACGTACGCGGTGTTCAGCTCCGGCCTCGGGTGCCGCCCGCTGCCGCCTGCCTCGGCGGTGTGCGCGGCGACCGCGAGGTCGACGGTGAACATCCCGCTGGCGGCGACCATGCCGGCGAAGTCCTGCGTGCTGACCACGACCAGCGGCTGGTCGCTGGCGAGCGCCCGCTGGAACGAGCGCCACCCCGCGTCGAAGCCGATGCCGAACGTCTTGCGGAAGCCGCGGAAGAAGTCCTGCACGTCGTTGCTGTAGCCGGTCAGGCCCGACGCCCAGGCGTTCCACTCCCACTCGCCCCAGTTGATCGCGATGGTCCGCGGGCCGTCGGGCCGCCCCGCCGCCTGGAGGGCGTAGGAGTCGAGGAACGCGTTCGCGGCGCAGTAGTCGACCTGGCCGGGACCACCGCCGGTCGACGAGGTGATCGAGGAGAACAGGGCGATGAAGTCCACCGGGTTGTCCGGGCCGAGGTCGCGCACCGCCCGGTCGATCGCCAGGGTCCCGGCGACCTTCGGGTTCAGGACCTTCTCGATCTCCGCGCGGGTCTTGAACTGCATCAGGCCAACGCCGGGCAGGCCGGCGGCGTGGAGCACGCCGTTGAGCCCGCCGAACCTCGTGACCGCGGCGCGGACCGCGGCGTCCACATCGGACTGACTGCCCACGTCGCCGGTGACGATCTCGACCTCGGCGCCCAACTCCTCGAGCGTGCGCACGCCTTCCAGGCGGCGGCGCACCTCGTCCTTGACATCGGGCTTCGCGAGCACGGCGTCCCAGGTGTCGCGGGGCGGCAGCCCGGTGCGGCCGAACAGCACCAGCTTGGCGTGGAACTCCCGGGCGAGGCCCTCGGCCATCGCGAGGCCGATGCCGCCGAGACCGCCGGTGACCAGGTAGACCCCGTTCTCCCGCAACAGGTCCGTACGCTCGCGCGACTCCAGCTGCTCGAAGTCGGGCACCCAGCGCCGGCCCCGGCGAAGCGCCACCAGTGCCTCGGTGGCGGCGTCGCCGACCTCGACCGCGAGCGCGGCCACGAGACGGTCGGGGTTCGCCAGCTCGGCCGGGTCGAGGTCGACCAGCCGGCAGCGGGTGCCGGGGTACTCGACCGGCACCAGCCGGACCGGGCCGAGCAGGGTGGCGTTCTCCGCGTCGACGTCCTCGGCACCGGTGACCTGCTGGCTGCCGGCGGTGACGATGTCGAGCGCCCACTTCTCCGCGCCGAGGTCACTGGCCGCCTGAGCGAGGGCCACGAGCGTGTGGATGCCCCGCTCGACGGCACTACCGGACAGCGACCACAGGTGCACCACGCGTTCGGGCAGGCCAGGGCCGTCCCGCAGCTCGCGCAGCATGGCTTTGAGGTCGGCGTTCTCCCCCGGGCGCACGGTGTACCCGGCGGTGTGCTCCCCGCTGCCCGAGGCGAACTCGCTGCCCGGGCGGACGAGCACGGCCGTGCCGGGGAGCCGCTCGACCAGCGGGCCGCTCACCGCGTCCGCCGCACCGGTGTCGGTGAACACCAGCCAGCGCGCGGTCGGCAGCTTCGCCGCCCGGGGCGCGGTCTGCCGCCAGACCGGCGCGTGCAGCCAGTCGGCCTCCGGCAGGAGCGGCATCGAGGTCAGTGCCGCGGCCGGGTTCTCCGCGTCGGACAGGCCGGTCGAGCCGGCCGCGCTGATCAGGTCCGCGCCGAACGCGGGCTTGCGCTCGGTGCGGGCCGGCTCCAGCCAGTAGTCCTTGCGCTGGAACGGGTACGCGGGCAGCGGCACCCGGCGCAGCGGCCGGCCGGCCTGCAGCGCGGCCCAGTCGATCGGCACGCCGGTGAGCCACAGCTGGCCGACCGCCTCGGTGAGCACCCGGTCGTCCGGGCGCGGGTCGGCCGACGCGGGCAGCGCCGCCATCACCAGCGGCCAGCGCTTCTGCACGCAGGCCGGGTGCACCCGGGTCATCGCGGACAGCGACTGGCCCGGCCCGATCTCCAGCAGCGCCGGGTCGGGGTCGGCGAGCAGTGTGGTCAGCCCGTCGGCGAACCGGACCGGCGAGCACATGTGCCGGGCCCAGTACTCCGGCGCGGTGACCAGCTCCTCGGTGGCGCGCTCGCCGGTCACGTTGGACACATACGGCAGCTTCGGTGCCTGGGGCTCGATGTTCGCGGTGACCCAGGCGACCAGCTCGTCCCTGGCCGGCTCCAGCATCCGGGTGTGGAAGGCGTGTGTGGTCAGGAGCTTCGTGCTGGGAATGTCCTGCTGGGACAGTCGCAGCGCGAACTCGTCGATTCGCGCGGTCTCGCCGCCGACCACGGTGATCTCCGGGCCGTTGACCGCGGAGACGTCGAGGCCGGCGGCGAAGAGGTCCGCGAAGTCGCGGCGCAGCGCCTCGGGCGCCCGCGGCACGGCCAGCATCGACCCGCCGGGGAGCTTGGCGATCAGCCGTGCGCGGTAGGCCACCAGGCGCAGTGCCTCGGGCAGCGTGAGCACGCCGGCGAGGGTCGCGGCGACGTACTCGCCGAGGCTGTAGCCGAGCATCAGGTTCGGCGTCAGGCCCCAGCTCATCAGCAGGCGCGCGACCGCGTACTCGGCGACGAACACCGCGGGCTGGGCCAGCTCGGTGCGGGCGAGCGCGGCCCGGTTCGGGTCCTCCGGCGCCGCCGCCCGGCCCAGCATCGCGAGCAGCGAGTCCTGCTGGCCGGCCGAGGAGGTGCGCGGCGCGGTGAGCAGCGGCACCAGGTCCACGCCGAGCTCCTCGCGCAGCACCGCCGCGCACTCGTCCACAACGGACCGCAGCGCCGGCTCGCGCCGGTACAGCTCGGCGATCATGCCGGGGAAGTGCTCGCCGACCCCGGCGAACATGAAGCTCACCGGCCGCTCCCGGGTCGGGTCGGCGCGCACGAGCAGCCCGGGCGGCGCCGGGTTGTCGGCCGCGGCGTTGGCGGTCACGTCCGAGGTCATGTCGGTGACCAGGACCCGGCGGTGCTCGAAGGTCTCCCGGCCGGTCTGCAGCGTGCCGGCCACGTCCGCCAGCGCGAGGTCGGACTTGGCCGCCAGGTGCTCGACCAGCCGGCCGATCGACTCGTTCGCGGTGGTCTCGCTCTTGCCGGACACCGTGATCAGCTCGTAGCGCCGGTCCGGGCCGCCGTCGCCCTTGCCCGGCAGCGGGGCCGGGGCCTCCTCGAGGATGACGTGCACGTTGGTGCCGCCCATGCCGAGTGCGTTGACCCCGGCGATCCGCTTGCGGCCCTCCGGAACGTCCCAGTCGGACAGCTCGGTGTTGACGTAGAACGGGCTGTTCTCGAAGTCGATCTCCGGGCTCGGTGTCTCGAAGTTCAGGCTCGCCGGGATCTGCTTGTTGCGCAACGCGAGCGCGGTCTTGATCAGTCCGGTGGCGCCCGCGGCCGCGGCGAGGTGGCCGATGTTGGTCTTCACCGAGCCGATCGGGCAGTACTGCTTCTCCTCGGTGTCACCGAACGCCTTGGTCAGCGCGGCGACCTCGATCGGGTCGCCGAGCGGGGTGGCGGTGCCGTGCGCCTCGATGTAGCCGACGTCCTCGGGTCGCACGCCGGCGTTGCGCATGGCGTCGACGACGACCGCGGCCTGGCCGACGACGCTCGGCGCGGTGTAGCCGACCTTCAGCGAGCCGTCGTTGTTGATGGCGGAGCCGCGGATCACCGCGATGATCTCGTCGCCGTCGCGCTGGGCGTCGGCGAGCCGCTTGACCAGCACGACGCCCGCGCCGTCGCCGAACATCGTGCCGTTGGCGGCCGCGTCGAACGTGCGGACGTGGCCGTCGGAGGACTCCATGCCGCCCGGCACGTGCAGGTGGCCGACCCGGTCCGGGGTGTGGATCGAGACGCCGCCGGCGAGCGCGAGCTCGCACTCGTCGTGCCGCAGGCTCTGGCAGGCCAGGTGCAGCGCCACCAGCGCGGTGGAGCAGAACGTCTGCACGGTCAGGCTCGGGCCGTCGAGGCCGAGCTTGTAGGAGACCTTGGTGGCGAGCGAGTCCTTGTCGTTGCCGATGACGAACTGGTATGCGTCGGCCTCGCCGACCTCCTGCGGGTTGGCGTTGGCGGCCATCATCATCCGCATCATGTAGGTGCTGATGTTGGTGCCGCCGAACACGCCGACCCGGCCGCGGTGGTCCCCGGCGCCGTAGCCGCCCTGCTCGAGCACCTCCCAGCAGCACTCCATGAAGATCCGGTGCTGCGGGTCGGTGATCTCCGCCTCGCGCGGCGAGAAGCCGAAGAAGCCGGCGTCGAAGCCACGGACGTTGTCGAGCACCGGGCGCCTCGGCACGTAGGTCGGGGCGGTCGCGATGTCCGCGGGCACCCCGTTCGCGAGCAACTCCTCCTCGGTGAACGTGGTCACCGCCTCGACGCCGTCACGCAGGTTGCGCCAGAACTGGTCCACCGTGGGCGCGCCGGGGAACCGGCCGGTCATCCCGATGATCGCGATGGCCTCGCGGTAGTCGCGGCCGACCGGGCCCTCCTCCCGCACCGGCTCGGTCACCTGGACCTTCCTGGGCGCGGGCTTGGCCTTCGGCTTGGGCGCGGCGGCGCCCTTCTGCTCGACCAGCGTGGCCATCGCGTGGACGGTCGGCGCCTCGAACAGGTTCACCGCGGACACGGCGACCCCGGTGACCTTCTGGATCCGCTTCACCATCTGCAGCCCCATGAGCGAGGTGCCGCCGAGGTCGAAGAAGTTGTCCCGGGCGCCGACGCCGTCGATGCCCAGCATGTCCTCCCACACCTCGGCGAGCTGGCGCTGCCGCTCCCCGGTCGGGGGCACGAACTCCTGGGCGAGCGTGGGCCGCGGCATGCGGGCGCCGACCGACTTCGGCTCGTCGGCGGTGTCCTTCACCAGCCACTGGGTGATCCGTTTGGGCAGCTCGCCCGCGCTGATCACGGTGCGCGGCACGGGGTTGGCGAGCACCGCGTCGAACGCGGCGAGCGCCTCGGTCTCGGTCATCGAGTACTCGACCATCGACGCGCCGAGGTCGCCGATGCCGCCGCCGTCGACCATCTCGGCGGTGGAGGTCCAGGTGTCCCAGTTGATCGCGGCCCAGCGGGTGGCCTCGCCGCGGTGGCGGTAGGGCACGGCGTCGAGGTAGGTGTTCGCGGCGACGTAGGCGGCGAAGCCGATGCCGCCGAGCACCGAGGACATCGAGGAGAACAGCACGCAGAAGTCGACCGGGTGGTCGGCGAGCACGCGCTCGATGGCGGCGGTGCCGCGGGTCTTGCCGCCGGCGAGGTGGATCGCGACGGACTCCTCGCGCAGGTCGGAGATCGGGCCGAAGGTGCTGGCGTCGGTGACCGCGGCGAGGTGCACGACGCCGTCGAGCCGGCCGTGCGTGGCCGTGACCTGCTCGACGAGCGCCCGCAGCTGGGCCTCGTCGGTGACGTCCGCGGCCGCGGGGATCGCGTTGACCCCGTTCTCGCGCAAGCGCTGCACGCCGGCGACCCGGGTGGCGAGCGACTTCGCCTCGCCGTCGGGCGCGATCGCGGCCCACCCGTCCTCCGGCGGCAGGCCACCGCGGCCGACGAGCACCGTGGTGACGCCCTTCGCGGCGGCGCCGAGGTGGCCGGCGATCAGCTGGCCGACCGGGCCGAGCCCGCCGGTGACGAGGTAGACGCCGCCGTCGACGATCTCGATCGGGGCCTCGTCGGTGGCCGGGGTGGGCCGGTAGTCCATCACCCAGCGGTCCTTGTCGCGCAACGCGACCGCCGTGTCGGTGTCGTCCGCGCGGACCTCCGCCAGCAGCGCCGGCACGTCGACGTCCGCCAGCACGTCGACGGCCTTGATCATCAGGCCGGCGTACTCCTGGGCGCCGACGATGCACGCGCCGAGCACGGTCGCCCGGTACGGCCGCGGCACGTCGGTGTCGAGCACCGCGCGGGCGTTCTCGGTGACCACGGTGATCCGCAGGGTGTCCGCGACCTCGTCGCCGAGGACGGCGGCCAGGTTCGCGACGCTGTCGAAGCCCAGCGCCCGCGTCCGCGCCGGGGTGTCGGCGTCGAGGCCGAACAGGTGCACGACCTCGCCGGGGGTGCCGGCGTCGGCGAGCAGCCGGGCGTAGTCCTCGCGCACGTCCGGCCGGATCGTCCACTCCGGACCCGCGGCGTACGTGTCGCCGGCCCGGACGACGACCGTGCCCGCGCCGCCCGCGCCGGACAGCCGCGCGGCCAGGTCCGCGCCGACCCGGGTGTCGGTGAGGATCCAGGTGGGGTTCGCGGGTGCGGCGGCGGGTGTGCCCGCCGCCTTGCGCGACCACACCGGTGACCAGAAGCGGTCCTCGGCGTCCTGGGCCGCGGGTGCGGCGGCGGCCACGGCCGGGCGGGCCTTGCCGCTGCTCGGCGGGTCGATCCAGTAGCTCTGCCGCTCGAACGGGTAGTCGGGCACCGTGGTCTTCAACGGCATCCGGCCCTCGTGGTAGGCCGCCCAGTCGATGTCCACACCGGACAGCCACAGCTTGCCGAGCGTCTCGGTGAGCACCGCGGTGTCCGGGCGCGGGTCGGCCTCGGCGGGCAGCGTCGGCACGAGCAGCGACCAGCGGTCGGTGCCGCAGGCGGGGTGGTTGCGGGCCATCGCGCCGAGCGACTGGCCGGGGCCGATCTCCAGGAACAGGATGTCGTCGCCGTCCGCACCGAACAGCTCGGTGAGCATGTCGGCGAAGCGGACCGTGCGGCACATGTGCTCGGCCCAGTAGCCGGGGTCGGCGAGCTGCCGCTCGGTGATCGGCGCACCGGTCACGTTGGACAGGTACGGGATCTTCGGGGTTCGCGGCGACAGGTTCTCCCGCGCCCACCCGGTGAGCTCGTCGGCGATCGGGCGCAGCATCCGGGAGTGGAACGCGTGCGTGGTGCGCAGCGCCCGGGCGGGGATGTCGTGCTCGGCGAGCTTCTCGGTGAGGCTCGCGACGGCGTCGGCCGGGCCGGACACCACGATCACCCCGGCGCCGTTGACCGCGGCCACGTCCAGGCCGAGGTCGCCGATCGGCCCGACGAGCTTGGTGAGCTTGGCGGTGGAGAGGGGGACGGCGGCCATCGCGCCCTCGGGCAGGGTGGCGATCAGCTTGGCGCGCGTCGCGACGAGGCCCGCGGCCTCCTCCAGGGTCAGCGCCTCGGACAGCGCCGCGGCGACGAACTCTCCGACGCTGTAGCCGGCGAGCACCCGGGGCGTGATGCCCCAGGACATGACGAGCCGGCCGAGCGCGTAGTCGACGGCGAACACGCCCGGCTGGGCAATCTCTGTGGCTGCCGCCGTGTCGTCGGAGGTGTCGCGGCCGAGCAGTGCCGCCAAGCCGGCGCCGGCGCCCTTCTCCTCGGCGACCAGGTCGGCGAGGGGGTCGGTGCCCAGGTGGTTCGCGAAGATCTCCCGGCACTCGTCGATGGCCGCGCGGAACACCGGCTCGGTGCGGTGAAGGCCGCCGACCATGCCCTTGTAGTGCTCGCCGACGCCGGCGAGCAGGAAGCCGACGGGCCGGTCGGTGTTGGCGTCGGTGCGGACCAGCACCCGCTGCGGCGCGTCCTCGCCCACCGCGCGGGCGGCGTCCGCGGCGTCGGACACCACGGCGACCGCGCGTTCGTGGAACGTCTTGCGGCCGACCTGCAAGGTGTACGCCACATCGGCGGTGTCGACCTTACCGTCCACATCGGACTCCGCGAAGACGTCGGCCAGTCGGGCGGCCGTGCGGGACGCGGCGTCGCGGCTGCGCGCGGACCACACCAGCAGTTGGTGCTCGCGGGGCGGCACGCGGTCGGCGCGGTCGACCGGCTCGGGCTCCTCCAGCACGACGTGCGCGTTGGTGCCGCCGATGCCGAACGCGCTGACCCCGGCCCGGCGCGGGCGCTCCTCGTCGCGCGGCCACGGGGTGAGCTCGGTGACGACCTGGATCCGCTCGCGGGACCGGTCGAGCTGCGGGTTGGCCTTCTCGAAGTTGATCGTCGGCGGGATCACCTCGTGGTGCAGCGACAGCGCGGCCTTCATGAGGCCGGTGACGCCCGCCGCCCGGTCGAGGTGGCCCATGTTTGTCTTGGCCGACCCCACCCGGGTGACCCCGGCACCGTCCACATCGAACACCTGCTGCAGCGCGGCGATCTCGGCCGCGTCACCGAGCGGGGTGCCGGTGCCGTGCGCCTCCACGTAGTCGATGTCCGCCGGCTCCAGGCCCGCCGCCGCAAGCGCTTCCGCCACGACGCCGGCCTGGCCGCGTACACCGGGCGCGGTGAAGCCGACCTTGTTCGCGCCGTCGTTGTTGACCGCCCAGCCACGGATCACCGCGTACACCCGGTCACCCGCGGCGAGCGCGTCGTCGAGGCGGCGCAGCACGACGACACCGACGCCGTTGCCGATCGGAGTGCCTTGCGCGGACGCGTCGAACGCCCGACACAGCCCGTCCGGGGAGGCCATGCCGCCTTGCTCGTAGACGTAGCCGACCTTCTGCGGCACCGCGATCGCCGTGCCGCCGGCCAGCACGACGTCGGACTCGCCGGTGACCAGGCTGGTGCACGCCGCGGCCACCGCGACGAGCGAGGTGGAGCAGTAGCTCTGGATGCTGTAGCAGGGACCGGTGAGGTCGAACGCGTGCGCCACCCGGGTGGCGAGCGAGTCCTTGTCGTTGCCCAGCCCGATCTGCACGGCGCCCACCTGGTCGAGCAGCTCCGGGTGCTGGGCGAGGTTGTTGAGCAGGTAGGTGGAGATCGCGGCACCCGCGAACACACCGACCGGACCGTCCACACGGGACGGATCGATGCCGGCGTTCTCCAGCGCGTGCCAGGAGCTCTCCAGGAACAGCCGCTGCTGCGGGTCCATCAGCTGCGCCTCGCGGGCCACGTAGCCGAAGAAGCTCGCGTCGAACAGGTCGACGTCCTCGAGCACCGAGGCGGCCGGCACGTAGTCCGGGTCGGCGAGCAGCTCCGGGTCCACCCCGGACGCCCGCAGCTCCTCATCGGACAGTCGCACGATGCAGTTGCGGCCGTCGCGGAGGTTGGTCCACAGCTCACCGACGTCCTTGCCGCCGGGGAACCGGCCCGCCATGCCGACTATCGCGATGTCGGTGCCGGCGAGATCGGTTCCCGCATCGGGACTCGCACTGACCTCGTCGCCCGCGTCAGCGCCCGCGTCACAGGGTGCGAGTTCGTTGCTGGTCATCGCCTGCCTCACCTTCGTGTCTTCCTGGCTCGCATGGCCGTCGCGCCGCTACGGGCGCGGCGGCGTTCCCCGCGTTCGGCGCTGGTGGTCGCCGCGGCCGCGGTCGTGGGTCCGGTGGAGTCGCTTGCGTTGCTGGGGTCGAGCTCGGCGAGGAGCTCGGCGAACTGGCCGACGGTGGGCCGCTCGAACAGGCTCGCGGCGGCCAGCTCGAGGCCGAACTCCTTGCCGAGCCGGTTGACCACCGCGATGCCGACGAGCGACGTGCCGCCCAGCTCGAAGAACGGGTCGTGCACGCCGACCTCCTCGATGCCGAGGTAGTCCTGCCACACCGCGGCGACCCGTTTCTCGGTCTTTCCGCGCGGCGCGAGGTAGGGCACCCGCAGCTCCGGGCGCGGGTACTTCGGTCCGCCGGTTTGCGGCTCGTCGAGGATCCCGTCCGCGGAGGTCAGCCGGACCAGGTCGGACGCGAGCTCGCGCATCGGCTTGGTCATCACCAGGACGTGTGGCGAACCGGCCGCCAGGACCCGGTTCAGCGTGTCGGTGCCCTCGTCGTCGGTGAGCCCGAACTCGTCGCGGTACTCGCGGGCGCGGGCCAGCACGACGTCGTTGGCGAGGGTGTCGGCCTGCCAGCTGTCCTGCACCCACGCCGCCCACGCGGCGGACACCACGCGCTTCGCGACGACACCGGTCTCGGCGGCGGCGAACGCGTCGAGGAACGCGTTGGCCGCGCCGTAGTCGCTCTCGCCGAACCCGCCGATGACCGCGGCCGAGGACGAGTAGAGCGCGAGCAGCTCCGGCGGGTCGGCGCGCAGCGCGTCGGCGATCGCGAGCGTGCCGGCGATCTTGGGCGCCAGCACGGTGGCCGCGGCGTCCCTGGTCTTCGTCTGCATCAGGCCCGAGCCGGGGACACCCGCGCAGTGCACGACGCCGTGCAGCTCGCCGAAATTCTCGCGGACCGTGTGGAAGACCCGCTTGACCTGGTCGGGATCGGTGATGTCGGCGGCGATCGGCAGGACCTCCGCACCCGCGGCGCGCAGCCCCTTGACGGCCAGCAGGATGTTGGCGACCTTCTCGCCGGGCCCGTGCACGGCGAGGTGGTCGGCCCACTGGTCCGCCGGCGGCAGCTCGGTGCGCCCGACGAGCGCGAGCTTCACGCCGAGCGGGGCGAGCCGCCTGGCCAGGATCAGCCCGAGACCGCCGGTGCCACCGGTGATCAGGTATGTACCGCCCGGCCGCCACACCTGCCGGTCGTCGACGGCGGGCAGCTCGACCTCCTCGAAGGTTCGCAGCCAGCGGCGGTCACGGCGCCAGGCGACGACCTGGATCTCGGTCTCGGCAGGCGCGGGCGCGGTGGCCGGGGTGGCGGCGAGCAGCTCGACCTCCCGCAGCACCCGGTCCGCGCGCTGTGCGGCGGTGGCGTTCGACTCGATGTCCACGCACCGGACCTGGATGCGGGGCAGCTCGCTGGTCAGCGAGTTGCAGACGCCGAGCACGGTGGCCGACAGCGGGTTGGCGATGTCACCGCCGAGCACGTCGAAGGCCTCCGACACCACGGCGACCAGCTCGACCGAGCGGGTGGACACCACCTGGCCGAGCGCTTTGGCGAGCCACAGCGGGCTGTAGAAGCTCGACTCGAGCGTCGCCTCGGTGTCCCGAGTGGACTCCTTGAGCCCGTAGGCGTGCACGATCCGCAGCGGCTTGTCCGTCCTGGCGAGGTCGGTGATCAGCTTCTTGTAGTGCTCCGGCTCGGCGGGGTCGAACGCCGGGCCCGGCTCGACGAGGTGGACCTCGTGGCCCGCCGCGGTGGCCAGCTCGACGAGCTCGGCTCCCATCCCCTGCCGCTCGGCGAACACGACCAGCGTGCCGGGTGCGGCCGGGACGGCCGGCGCGTGCGCGTCGTCGCGCTGCCAGCTCGGGGTGTGGCAACGAATCGCGCGCTTGGCCGGCTGGTCCACCGATGCGCCGCGCTGTTGCGGCACCGCGCACGCGTCGCGCGGGGAGGTCGGCGCGTCGGGCCAGAACCTGGTGCGCTGGAACGGGTACGTGGGCAGGGTGGCGGGGCGGCGCGGCTCGGGATGGCCCGCGGCCCAGTTCACCGGCATGCCGCGCTCCCACAGCGTGCCGAGCGCGGTGAGCCAGGTGACCCGCTCGTCCGTGCTGCCGGAGCCCGGCTCCGGCAGGACCGCGACCGCGGGCAGCTGCGGGACGTGCTCCTCGGCGAGCGCCGTGAGAACCCGGCCCGGGCCCGCCTCGACCAGCACACCGACCTGACGGGCCAGTGCCGTGAGGCCGTCCGGGGTGCCGTCGAGGACGGGGAACCGTGGCGTGGACTCGCGTGCGCCTTCCGGGAGCGGGTCCCCGGCCGCGAGCCGCAGCGCGTCCGGCAGCTCGTAGACCTCGGCCACGCATTCGGCGACGAGCCGGCCGGTCCCCTGTCCCAGCACCGCGGACGGCCCGAGGCCCCACTGCCGCAGCAACGCGACGAGCGCGTACTCGACGACGAACACGCTGACCCGGTCGGACATCGCGATGCCGTGCTCGCCGATCACCGCGGCACACTCGTCGGCGGCGGCGCGGAACGCGGGCTCGGTCCGGTACAGCCCGTCGGCCAGGCCGGGCCACAGCTCGCCGGCGTCCGGCAGCAGCACGCCGACCCGCTGGTTGGTGACCGTCACCGGGGTGGGCTCGGCTTCCGCACGCAGCTTCCGCACGATCTCGGCCAGGTCCACGCCCACGACCGTGCGGCGCAGGTCGAGCGAGCCGCGGCCGGTCTGGGTCGTGTAAGCGACATCGGCCGGCGCCAGCTCCGGGTGAGCATCGAGGTGGTCGGCGAGCCGGTCGGAGGACTGGCGCAGGCTCGTCGGCCCGGCGGCCGACACCGCGACCAGCTGCTGGTTCTGCGCCGGCGCGGGCTCGCCGGCCGGTGGCGGCTGCTCGACGATCACGTGCGCGTTGGTGCCGGACCAGCCGAACGAGCTGATGCCGGCCCGGTTCGGCGCGCCGGTACCGGGGAACGGTTGGCGTGCCTGCAACGGGCGCACCGTGCCGTCGAGGGTGACCACCGAGTTGGGGTTGGTCATGTGCAGGTTCGGCGGCAGCTCGCCGTGCTTCACCGCGTGCACGGCCTTGATCAGCCCGGCCATGCCGGCGGCGGCGAGCAGGTGGCCGATGTTGGTCTTGACCGCGCCGACCATCAGCGGGTCGGGTGCCTGCCGCTCGCCGAACACCTCGCGCAGCACGGAGAACTCGATGGTGTCGCCCAGCTCGGTGCCCGAGCCGTGCGCCTCCAGGTAGCCGATGTCGTCCGGGGTCAGGCCGGCGTCGGCGAGCGCGGCCCGCACGACGGTGAGCTGCGCGGCCCGGTTGGGCGCGGTCAGTCCGTTGCTCTGCCCGTCCTGGGACAGGGCGGAGCCGCGGATGCGCGCGTGCTCGCGGCGGCCGGTCGAGGTGGCGTCGGCGACCCGTTGCAGGACGACGACGCCACCGCCCTCACCGATGACGAACCCGTCCGCGGTCTCGTCGAACGCCTTGACCCGACCGTCCGCGGCGAGCATGCCCATCTTGCAGGTCTGCACGAACAGGTCCGGGTGCATCGTCGCGGAGCTGGCGCACACGAGCGCCAGGTCGCACTCGCCGCGGCGCAGGCTCTGCACCGCGAGATGCGTGGCCACCAAGGAGGACGAGCACGCGGTGTCCACGGTGAACGCCGGGCCGCGCAGGTCGAGGTGGTAGGCGATCCGGCCCGCTGCGGCGCTCGGCGAGCCGCCGAGGCCGAAGTACGGGTCGTTGATGCAGTTGTCGCCCTCGGCCTCGATCTGCCGGTTCATGTACTGCAGCGAGTCGACGAGCCCGAGGAACACCCCGGTTCGGCTGCCGCGCAACGTGTCCGGCGCGATGCCGGCGTCCTCCAGCGCCTCCCACACCAGCTCCATCAGCAGCCGGTGCTGCGGGTCGAGCCTGCGGGCCTCCAGCGGGGACATGCCGAAGAACGTGTTGTCCCAGCCGGCGATGTCGTCGAGGAACGCGCCCTTGCGGGTGTAGGACTTGCCGGCCGCGTCGCGGTCGTCGTCGTAGAACACGCCGGCGTCCCAGCGGTCCGGCGGCACCTCGGTGACCGCGTCGGTGCCGGCGAGCAGCGCGTCCCAGTACTTCCGCGGGTCGGTGCCGCCGCCGGGGAACCGGCAGCCCATGCCGACGACCGCGATCGGCTCGTCGGCGCGGACCGGCGTGCCGGCCACGAGTGGCGTGCCGACTACGACCTCGTGCCGGATCGTGAGGAGCTCGGCCCGCAGGTACTCGGCGAGCAGCGCGGGCGTCGGCTGGTCGAAGATCAGCGTGGGCGCGAGGTCCAGGCCGGTGGCCGCGGCGAGCCGGTTGCGCAGCTCGACCGCGGTGAGCGAGTAGAAGCCGAGGTCCTTGAACGCCTTCGCGGGCTCGACGGTCTCGCCCTCGCCGAGCCCGAGCACCTGGCCGGTGTGGGTGAGCACGAGGTCGAGCAGCAGCTGCTCCTGCTCGGCGTCGGACAGCTCAAGCAGCTCGGCGACCAGCGCGCTCGTGTCGGCCTTCGGCGCGTCGTCCTTGGCGAGGGCGGCGACCTCGGGCAGCGCGTCGAGCAGCGGGCTCGGGCGTAGCGCGGTGAACCGGGGCACGAACGTCGACCACGCCATGTCGGCGACGGTCAGGCAGGTCTCGTCCCGCTCGACCGCGCGGCGCAGCGCCTCGATGGCGAGGTCCGGCGGCATGGCGCGCAGGCCAAGGTCGCCGAACTGCGCGGCGACCTCGCCGGAGCCCATGCCGACCTCGCCCCACAGTCCCCATGCGACGGACGTGGCCTTGCGGCCTTGCGCGCGGCGTCGGCGCGCCAGGCCGTCGAGGTAGGCGTTGGCCGCGGCGTAGGCGCCCTGGCTGCCGCTCCCCCACGTCGAGGCGATGGAGGAGAACAGCACGAACGCGTCGAGGTCCCGGTCGCCGAGGAGCGCGTCGAGGTTGGCCGCGCCCGCCGCCTTGGCGGTCATGACCGTGGCCAGCTCGTCCCGGGTGGTGTCGGCGAGCATGGTCAGCTGCGGGACGCCTGCCGCGTGCAGCACGGCGGTGAGGTCGCGGATCCCTTCGAGGACGTCGGCCAGCGCGTCCCGGTCGGCGACATCGCAGGCGGCGACCGTGACGCGGGCGCCGCGCTCGGTGAGGTCCGCGGTCAGCTCGTCGACCCCGGGAGCGTCCGCGCCGCGGCGGGACAGGAGCACGAGGTGCTCGGCACCGTTGTCGGCGAGCCACTTCGCGACCGCGGCGCCGATGCCGCCGGTGCCACCGGTGACGAGGACCGTGCCCCGCGGGGTCCACTGTGGAACGTCGGTGGCCGGGTCGGCGTGCACGAGGCGGCGGGCGACGACGGCACCGGCACGGATCGCGACCTGGTCCTCGCGGCCGCCCAGCACGTCGGCCAGCAGCCCCACGGAGTCGGCGGTGTCGATGTCGACCAGGCCGCCCCAGCGCTGCGGGTGCTCGAGGCCGACGACCCGGCCGAGGCCCCACACCGCGGCCCGCGCCGGGGAGGTGACCCCGTCCGGTCCGGCGGCGCCCTGGGTGAGGCACCACAGCGGCACGTTGACGGTATCGAGTGCCCGCACCAGTTCGAGGGTCCGGGCCAAGCCGTCGGCCTCGTCGAGGGCGAGCAGCGACAGGATGCCGTCGGCGGTGACCGTGCCGTCTACTTCGGACACGGTGCGGGTGCTCAGCCCGCGCGCGGTCAGCGCCTCCTCGACGGCGGCCACCAGCGGGTGCCCGCCGTCGGGCGCCACGATCACCCAGTCACCCGTTGCCGGGGTGGTCTCGACCGGCACCCAGCTCTCCCGGTAGCGCCATGCGTCCACATCGGACACGGGTTTGCTGCCGTCGCCGATGATCCAGTAGGGCTTGCGCTGGAACGCGTAGGTCGGCAGCGGCACCCGCCTCGTGCCGGTGAACACCGGTGCCCAGGCCACGGGGACGCCTCGCAACCACAGCTCCGCGAGCGCGAACGGGTCGGTGGGCAGGACGTCGGTGTCGATGTCCGTTGGCTTGCCGAGCACGACGGCACCGGCGACCTCGCCCGCGGCGAGTGCGGCCAGGCCGGCGAGCCCGTCGGTGACCACCGCGCGGTGCTCCAGCGCGGCGCGGCTGACCGCGAGGGTGCCGGCGACGTCGAGCGGGTCCAGCTCGGGGTGCGCGGTGAGGTGCTCGTGCAGCCGCGCGGCCTGGGCGCGGAGTGCCGCGGCGGTCCTGCCGGACAGCAGCCACGGCGCGGCCGTGACGGCCGGCGGCGCGGGCGACTCGGCGGGTTCTGGCTGGTACTCCTCAAGGATCACGTGCGCGTTGGTGCCGCTGAAGCCGAACGCGGAGATCCCGGCGCGGCGCGGACGGTCGGCCGGCCAGTCCTTCGCCTCGGTGAGCAGCCGGACCGTGCCGCTGGTCCAGTCGACCTGCTGCGACGGCTCGTCGACGTGCAGGGTCTTCGGCAGCAGCCCGGCGCGGATGGCCATCGCCATCTTGATCACGCCGGCCACCCCGGCTGCGGCCTGGGTGTGGCCGATGTTGGACTTGACCGAGCCGAGCCACAGCGGCCGATCGGCGGTGCGCTCGTTGCCGTAGGTGGAGAGCAGCGCCTGCGCCTCGATCGGGTCGCCGAGCGTGGTGGCCGTCCCGTGCGCCTCGACCACGTCGATGTCCGTTGTGGACAGCCGGGCGTTGGCGAGCGCGGCGCGGATCACCCGCTGCTGCGAGGGACCGTTGGGAGCGGTGAGGCCGTTGGAGGCGCCGTCCTGGTTGAGCGCCGAGCCGCGAACGACGGCCATCACCTCGTGCCCGTTGGCGATCGCGTCGGACAGCCGCTCCAGCAGCAGCACGCCCGCGCCCTCGCCCCAGCCGGTGCCCTCGGCGGAGGACGCGAACGCGCGGCATCGGCCGTCGCGGGACAGGCCGCGCTGGCGAGAGAACTCGACGAACACGCCGGCCCCGGCGATGACGGTCGAGCCGCCGGCGATCGCGAGCGAGCATTCCCGCTGCCGCAGGGAGTGGGAGGCGAGGTGCAGCGCGACGAGCGAGGACGAGCACGCGGTGTCGACGGTGACCGCCGGCCCTTCCAGACCGAACACATAGGACAGCCGGCCGGACGCGACACTGGCCTGGGTGCCGGTGCCGATGAAGCCCTCGTACTCCACCGAGCCGGCCCGCAGCTCCAAGCCGTAGTCCTGGTTCATGTGGCCCACGAACACGCCGGTCCTGCTGCCGCGCAACGAGGTGGGGTCGATGCCGGCGTACTCGAGCGCCTCCCACGTGGTCTCGAGGAGCAACCGCTGCTGGGGGTCCATCGCGGCGGCCTCGCGCGGGCTGATGCCGAAGAACTCCGCGTCGAAGTCGGCCGCCGCGTCGAGGAAGCCGCCCTCCCAGACGTAGGACTTGCCGGCCTTGTCGGGGTCCGGGTCGTACAGCTCGTCGTGACGCCAGCCGCGGTCGTCCGGGAACGCGGTGATGCCGTCGGTTCCGCCGGCGACGAGCCGCCACAGGTCCTCCGGCGAGCTCACCCCGCCCGGGTACCGGCAGCCGATGCCGACGATCGCGATCGGCTCGGCGCCCCGCTCCTCGACATCGCGCAGCTTGTTCCTGGTCCGGGTCAGCTCACCGGTCACCTTGGTCAAGTAGTCCCGGAGCTTGTCGACGTCTCCCACGGAAACCCACCCATCTCCTTGCGTTCGGAATCAGATTCCGAGGTTGTCGATGAAGTCGAAGAGCTCGTCGTTGCTGGAGGTCTGCAGGCGCTCCAGCACCTCGGTGTCGCTGTCCTCGCCGCCCGGACCGGCCTCGGTGGCGGCGACGAGCAGCGCCCGCAGCCGGGTGACCACGCGGTCGCGGGCCTCGTCGCCGGGCTCGATGCCGCGCAGTGCCGTCTCGACCCGGTCGAGCTCGCCGATGAGCGAGCCGGCGACCGACTCGGGCGAGCCGCCGCCGACCAACTCGGCGAGCAGGAACTTCGTGAGCGCGCCGGGAGTCGGGTAGTCGAAGACCATCGTGGCCGGCAGGTGCTGGCCGGTGATCGCGTTCAGCCGGTTGCGCAGCTCGACCGCGGTGAGCGAGTCGAAGCCCAGCTCGGTGAACGCGCGGTCCGGGGTGATCGAGCCGGTGCCGGCGTGCCCGAGGACCGTCGCGACGTTGGTGGCGACCAGCTCCAGCAGCTCGCGTTCCTGTTCCGCCACGGGCATTCCGGCGAGCTTCTGGCGCAGCGCGTCGGCCTGGCCGGCGCGCTGGCTGCGGGCTGCGCGGCGGGCGCGGACCAGCCAGCTGAGCACGGGCGGCAGCGGCGTGGTCTTCGCGTTGGCCGCCAGCGTCGGGAGGTCGAACTTGATCGGGACGAGCACCGGTCGGGTAGACCCGATCGCGATGTCGAACAGCGCCAGCCCTTCCTCTGTGGACAGTGGGGTGGCGCCGGTGCGGGCGAGCCGGGCTCGGTCGGCGTCGTCCAGCTCGTCACCCATGCCGCTCGCCCACAGGCCCCAGGCGATCGACACGGCGGGCTTGCCGGTGGCGTGCCGGTGCCGGGCGAGGGCGTCGAGGTAGGAGTTGGCCGCGGCGTAGTTGGCCTGGCCGGGGTTGCCGAGGATGCCGGCCGCACTCGAGAAGAGCACGAACAGCCTCGCGTCCGGCAGGAGGTCGTGCAGGTTGGTCGCCGCGTCGACCTTGGCCCGCAGCACGGTGTCGATCCGGTCGGGCGTCATGGACTCGACGAGCCCGTCGTCCAGCACACCGGCCGAGTGCACGACCCCGTCGACCTGGTGGGACGCCAGCAACGCGGCGAGCTGCTCCCGGTCGGCGACGTCGCACGCGGCGACGGTCGCTTCGGCACCGAGCTCCGTCAGCTCCGCGACCAGCGCGTCGACCCCGGGCGCGGCGGGGCCGCGGCGGCTGACCAGCAGCAGCTTCTCAACGCCGTGCGCGGTGACGAGATGCTTGGCCACGGTCGCGCCCAGCCCACCGGTCCCCCCGGTGACCAGGACCGTGCCCTGAACGACGCGCTCGGGACGTTCACCGTCTCCAACGACGCGTTCAGGGCATTCCGCGCGGGTGAGGCGCGGGACCAGGAGCCGGCCGTCGCGGACCGCGAGCTGCGGTTCGTCGGCGGTGGCCGCGAGCGCGGACGCGATGGAGTCGTCGGTGTCGACATCCAGCAGGGCGAACCGGTCCGGGTGCTCGGCCTGCGCGGAGCGGACCAGGCCCCAGACGGCGGCGCCGGCGAGGTCGGTGACGTCACCGTCGCCTCCGTTCTCCGGGGCGACCGCGCCGCTGGTGACGATCACCAGCCGGGTCTCGCCTGGCTCGGCGATCCACCGCTGCAGCAGCGCGAGGGTCCCGTGGAGCGCTTTCCGGACGTCGCTCTCCACGAGCCGGTGCACCTTCACCCCGGTCGCGTCCGTCTGGGTGGGCCTCGGCCCGGCCGTCCACTCCAGACCGAACAGCGGGCGCTGCTCCTCCTTGCCTGCGGCGGCCTGCAGCGCGGCCAACTCGATCGGGCGGAGGACCAGCGAACGCACCGAGACGACCGGGCTGCCGGCCGAGTCGGCCACCTGGATCCGCACGCCGTCGCCGGTCGGGGTGAGCCGGACCCGGGCCGCGGTGGCGCCGGTCGCGTGCAGGGTGACCCCGCTCCACGCGAACGGCAGCCGAACCTCGGCGCTGTCACCAGGTTTGCCCGCACCACCGACGAACATGCCGTGCAGCGCCGCGTCCAGCAACGCCGGGTGCACGCCGAACCGGGTGGCGTCGCCGTGACCGGCCTCGTCCAGCTCCAGCTCGGTGAACACCTCGCCGTCGCGCGTCCACGCGCGCCGGAGACCCTGGAACGTCGGGCCGTAGCCGAACCCGGCGGCGAGCAGGTCGTCGTACAGGTCGGCGACGTCGACCGGCTCGGCGCCCGCGGGGGGCCACTCGGTCAGGTCGAACGCGTCGCCGGGTTCGCCGGAGGCGAGCGTGCCGCTCGCGTGCCGGGTCCAGTCGGCGCCGTGCTCGGGTCGGGAGTGGATGGTCACCGGGCACCGACCGTCCTCATCGGACGCTCCGACGGCGAGTCGCAGCCACGTACTGCCGTGGTCGGGGACCACCAGCGGGGCGTGCAGCATGAGCTCCTCGACCCCGGCGGCGTCGATCTGGTCGGCGGCCCGCACCGCCAGCTCGACGAGCGCGGCGCCGGGCACGAGCACGGTGTCGGCGACGGCGTGGTCGGCGAGCCACGGGTGGGTCAGCAGCGAGATCCGGCCGGTGAACACCCAACCGCCCGAGTCGGGCAGGTCGACCGTGGCACCGAGCAGCGGATGCCCGGCGGCGGCCTGGCCGAGCCCGGTGGCGTCGGCGTAGCCCATGTTCGCGACGAGCCAGAACCGCTCGTGCTGGAACGCGTAGGTGGGCAGCTCGACGGTCGCCGCGCCAGGGAAGACGGCCGTCCACTCCGGACTGAAGCCGCGGGTGTGCAGCTGCGCCAGCGCCTTGGTGACGATGGTGACCTCGTCCTGGTTGCGCCGCTGGGACGGCACGAACACGGCCCCGTCGACACAGTCGGCGCCCATGCCGGAGAGGACCGCGTCCGGCCCCAGCTCGAGGAACGTCGTCACCCCCTGCGCACACAAGGTGGTGATCCCGTCGGCGAACCGCACCGACTCCCGCACATGCCGCACCCAGTAGTCCGGTGAGGTCGGCGACGCCGGCTCTCCGGTCAGGTTCGACACGATCGGAATACTCGGCTCGTGGAACTCGACCGTCTCCAGCACGGCCCGGAAGTCGTCGAGCATCGGCTCCATCAACGGCGAGTGGAACGCATGCGACACGCTCAGCCGCTTCACCTTCCGCCCCTGCGACACCCACTCCGCTTCGAGAGCGCCGATCTCGTCCGCGTCACCCGACACGACCAGAGAGCTGGGGCCGTTGACAGCGGCAATACTCACCCGATCGCTCGGCAGCTCCAGCTCCGGTTCAGCGATCCGAACCGAGAGCATCGCTCCACCACTCGGCAACGCCTGCATCAACCGACCCCGCGCGGCAACCACCCGACAGGCATCCGCCAGCGACCACACACCACTGACCTGGGCAGCGGCCAGCTCACCGATCGAATGACCCGCCAGCAGGTCCGGGATGATGCCCCACGACTCGAACAGGCGATACAACGCCACCTCGACCGCGAACAACGCCGGCTGCGCGAGACCGGTCCGGTTCAGGTCCTCCTCGGACACGTCCCAGATCGGCCGGTCGAAGGAGAAGTGCTTCCACACCTCGTCGACCGCCGCGGCGAACACCGGAAAACGCTCGTGCAGCGCTCGGCCCATGTTGACGCGTTGCGAGCCCTGGCCGGTGAACAGCACCGCCAGCTTGCCGCCGGCCACCGTGCCGCGCACCGAGTTGCCCTCGCCATGGGCCAACGCCTCGACACCGGCCAGCAGCTCCTCGCGGGAAGCGCCGAGTACGACCGCCCGGTGGTCCAGCCCCGCCCGGGTCGTGGCCAGCGAGAGCCCCACCGAGGCGGGGTCGAGCGTGGGCCGCGCCGCCACGTGGGCCGCGAGCCGCGCTGCCTGGGCGGTCAGCGCGTCGCCGGTCTTCGCCGACAGCACCCACGGCACGACCGGCACGGCGGCCTCCGCCGGGGCGGGCTCCGACTCGTCGTCCGCCGGCGGCTCCTCGATCAGCACGTGCGCGTTGGTGCCGCTGAACCCGAACGAGGACACGCCGGCGCGGCGCGGATGGCCGTTTCGTGGCCAGTCGCGCGGCTCGGTCAGCAGCTCGACCGCACCCGACGACCAGTCGACCTTCGGCGACGGCTCCTCGGCGTGCAGCGTGCGCGGCAGGTGCGAGTGCCGCATCGCCTGGATCATCTTGATCACGCCGGCCACCCCCGCCGCGGCCTGCGTGTGGCCGATGTTCGACTTGACCGACCCGAGCCACAGCGGCTCGTCGCGATCCGTGCCGTAGGTGGCGAGCAGGGCCTGCGCCTCGATCGGGTCGCCGAGCGCGGTCCCGGTGCCGTGCGCCTCGACGACGTCCACATCGGACGCCGCGAGCCCGGCGTTCGCGAGCGCGGCAGTGATCACCCGCTGCTGCGACGGCCCGTTCGGCGCGGTGAGCCCGTTGGACGCGCCGTCCTGGTTCACCGCGGAACCGCGCACCACCGCGAGGGCGCGCCGGCCGTTTCGGCGCGCGTCGGACAGTCGCTCCAGCAGCAGCATGCCGACGCCCTCGGCCCATGCGGTGCCGTCGGCGGAGGCGGCGAACGACTTGCACCGGCCGTCGGGCGCGAGCCCGCGCTGGCGGGAGAAGCCGACGTAGGGGTCCGGGCTGGACATCACGGTCACGCCGCCGGCCAGCGCCAGCGTGCAGTCGCCGGACCGGATGGCCTGCACGGCGTTGTGGATCGCGACGAGCGACGACGAGCACGCGGTGTCGATGGTGACCGCCGGCCCCTCCAGACCGAGCACATAGGACACCCGGCCGGACAGGACGCTGCCCGCGGTGCCGGTGGCGACGAACCCCTCGACGTCCTCCGGCGCGGTCGACAGGCCCGGCAGGTAACCCTGGTACATCAGGCCGGCGAACACGCCGGTCCTGGTCTCCCGCAACGAGGTCGGGTCGATCCCGGCCCGCTCGAACGCCTCCCAGGACGCCTCCAGGAGCAGCCGCTGCTGCGGGTCCATCGCCAGCGCCTCCCGCGGCGGGATGCCGAAGAACCGCGCGTCGAACCCGGCGACGTCGTCGAGGAACCCGCCGTGCCGCAGGTAGGACTTGCGTGGCCGGTCCGGGTCCGGGTCGTAGAGGTTGTCCAGGTCCCAGCCGCGGTCGGTGGGGAACGGCGACACGCCGTCCACGCCGTCCACGACCAGCTGCCACAGCTCGTCCGGCGAGTTCGCACCGCCCGGGTACCGGCACGCCATGCCCACGATCGCGATCGGCTCGCTCTCCCGCTCCTCGACCTCGCGCAGGAGCCGGCGGGTCTCCCGAAGGTCCGCCGTCACTCGCTTGAGGTATTCGAGGTACTTCTCTTCGTTCGCCACGTCTGTCACTCCCTTGCGGCGGGTCACGATGCCTTGAGCTCGTCGTCGAGCAGGTCGAAGATGGTGTCCGCGGTGGCCGAGTCGAGGTCGTCGTCGTCCTCGCCGGACCGGGTGCGGTCCGTCCACTTGTTCAGCAGGAGTCGCAACCGGACGGTGATCTCGGTGCCGTCGGTGTCAGCCGGGTCGGCCGCCGCGAGCGACGCCTCCAGCCGGGCGATCTGTTCGGTCACGGGGACCCTGACCGGCTGGTCGTCGACGAGCTCGGCACGCAGGTACGCGGCGAGCGCCTTGGGTGTCGGGTAGTCGAAGATCAACGTGGCCGGCAGTCGCAGCCCGCTGACCCCGCCCAGCCGGTTGCGCAGCTCGACCGCGGTGAGCGAGTCGAAGCCCAGCTCGGTGAACGCCCTGGCCGGCGTGATCGCGCCGGCGCCGCCGTGCCCGAGTACCGCCGCGACCTCGCCGGTCACCAGGTCGAGCAGCGCCTGCTCACGGTCCGCTTCGGACAGTTCGGCGAGCTTGGCACGCAGCACGTCGGACCGGCCGGTGGTCGCCGCGCTCGCCGTTCGGCGGCCGCGGACCAGGCCACGCAGCACCGCCGGCACCGCGCCCGCTTTGGCGTTGGCCTGTAGCGCCGGCATGTCCAGCTTGATCGGCACGGCCACCGCCGCGCCCCCGAGCGCCGCGTCGAACAGGGCCAGGCCTTCCGCCGTGGACAGTGGGTGCGCGCCGCCGCGGTTGATGCGGGCGAGGTCGGCGCCGGCCAGCTCATGCCCCATACCGCCGGCCCACAGGCCCCAGGCGAGCGACACGGCCGGCCGGCCGGACGCCCTGCGGTGCTGGGCGAGCGCGTCGAGGAAGGAGTTGGCGGCCGCGTAGTTGGCCTGCCCGGGGTTGCCGAGGACGCCTGCGGCACTGGAGAAGAGCACGAACAGCTCGGCGTCACCGACCAGTTCGTGCAGGTTGGCGGCGGCGTCGACCTTGGGCCGCAGCACGGTGTCGACCCGCTCCGGGGTGAGCGACTCGATCACGCCGTCGGCCAGCACTCCGGCCGAGTGCACGACGCCGGCGACCGGGTGCTCGGCGAGCAGCGCGGCGAGCTGGTCCCGGTCGGCCACGTCGCACGCGGCCACGGTGACCCGGGCGCCGCCGTTCGTCAGCTCGGCGACCAGCTCGCCGGCTCCGGGCGAGTCGGGCCCGCGCCGGCTGACCAGCAGCAGCTTCTCGACGCCGTGCGCGGCCACCAGATGCCGGGCCACGGTCGCGCCCAGCCCACCGGTGCCGCCGGTGACCAGGACGGTGCCGGTGATCGCGGGGTGCGCGTCGACGGAGTCCACTCGGGACAGTCGAGGAACGAGGACGCGGCCGTCGCGGACGGCGACCTGCGGCTCGTGGGCGTGCTCGGTGATCGCCGCGGCCAGCGCCTGGCCGACGTGCTCGGCGGCCGGCTCGATGTCCAGCAGCACGAACCGGTTCGGGTGCTCGGACTGCGCCGAGCGGACCAGGCCCCATACCGCGGCACCGGGCAGGTCCGGGGCGGTGTCGGGATCGGTGGTCACCGCGCCGCGGGTGACGAACACCAGGCGCGAGCCCTCCAGGCGCTCCTGGGCGAGCCAGGCCTGGACGAGCGCGAGCGTGTCGTGCGTGGCTTTCCGCACCGCGCAGGCGAGGTCCGACTCGTGGGTGACCGGGACGGGGTGGATCACGATGCTGGGCGCGGGGTCGGCATCGAGCGACTCGACCAGGGTGGCCGGGTCCGGGTGGCAGTCGGCGGTGAGGCCGAGCGTGTTGGTGCCGAGCACGACCCACTCGCCGGCCGGCTCGACAACGGACACGGGTGCGGGTGTCCACTCCAGACCGAACAGGTTTCGCTCGGCGCCGGATGCGTTGAGCGAGGCCAGCTCCACCGGCCGGGCGACCAGCGTGGCCACCTCGGCCAGCGGCGCGCCGGCCGGGTCGGCGAGCAGGACGCGGACGCCGTCCTCGCCGGTGCGGGTGAGCCGGACGCGGGCGGCGGTGGCGCCGGTGGCGTGCAGGGTGACCCCGGTCCAGGAGAACGGCAGCCGGGCCGGACCGGTCTCCTCGACGAGGAGGCCGTGCAGGGCCGCGTCGAGCAGGGCCGGGTGGATGCCGAACCCACCCGCGTCGATCGACTCGGGAAGCTCGACCTCGGCATAGGTGTCGTCCCCGTCGCGCCAGGCGCGGCGCAGGCCCTGGAAGGTCGGGCCGTAGCCGAACCCGTCGAGCCGGTCGTAGAAGTCCTCGACGTCGAGCGGCTCGGCGTTGGGCGGCCAGTCGGCGAGACCGCTGCCGGCGGGCGCCTCGGCGGTGAGGGTGCCACTGGCGTGCCGGGTCCACTCGGTGCCCCGCTCGGGTCGCGAGTGGACGGACACGGCACCGTCCCGCACGGTGACCTGGACGTGCACGGTGCCGGTGAGGACCAGCGGCGCGTGCAGGGTCAGCTCGTCGAGGTGATGGCAGCCGACCTCGTCGCCCGCGCGGATCGCCAGCTCGACGAACGCGGCGCCGGGCACGATGACCGTGCCGCCGACGGCGTGGTCGGCGAGCCACGGGTGGGTGGCCAGCGCGAGCCGGCCGGTGAGCACGGTCGTGTCGGCCCCGGCGAGCGTGACGGCGGCGCCGACCAGCGGATGCTCGGTGGCCGTCTGGCCGAGCCCCGCGGCATCGACAACGCCGGTGCCGGCGGCGAGCCAGTACGACTCGTGCTGGAAGGCGTAGGTGGGCAGCTCGACGGTCGCCGCGCCAGGGAAGACGGTCGTCCACACCGGACTGACCCCGCGCACGTGCAGACCGGCGAGCGCCTTCATCAGCGTGGCGACCTCGTCCTGGTTGCGCCGCAACGCCGGCACGAACACCGCGTCCTCAGCCGACTCCGCGCCCATCCCACACAACACCGCGTCCGGCCCCAGCTCGAGGAACGTCGTCACCCCCTGCGCGCACAAGGTGGTGATCCCGTCGGCGAACCGCACCGCCTCCCGCACATGCCGCACCCAGTACTCCGCGGTCGTCGGCGAGGTGACCTCCCCGGTCACGTTCGAGACGATCGGAATGCTCGGCTCGCCGAACTCGACCGACTCCAACACCGCACGGAAGTCGTCGAGCATCGGCTCCATCAACGGCGAGTGGAACGCATGCGACACGCTCAGCCGCTTCACCTTCCGCCCCTGCGACACCCACTCCGCTTCGAGAGCACCGATCTCGTCCGCGTCACCCGACACGACCAGAGAGCTGGGGCCGTTGACAGCAGCAATACTCACCCGATCGCTCGGCAGCTCCAGCTCCGGTTCAGCGATCCGAACCGAAAGCATCGCTCCACCACTCGGCAACGCCTGCATCAACCGACCGCGCGCGGAGACGACCTTGCAGGCGTCCTCGAGCGACCACACCCCGCTCACGTGAGCGGCGGCCAGCTCACCGATCGAATGACCCGCCAGGAAGTCCGGCCGGACACCCCACGACTCGACCAGCCGGAACAACGCCACCTCGACCGCGAACAACGCCGGCTGGGTGTTGCCCGTCCGATCCAACTCCTCCTCGGACAGCCCCCACACGTCCAGCGACAGCTCACCGCACACCTCGTCGAACGCAGCCGCGAACACCGGGAACCGCTCGTACAGGTCGCGGCCCATGCCCACCCGCTGCGACCCCTGACCGGTGAACAACACCGCCAACCGACCCGAAGAGACCTCGCCGGTGACGACGTCGGCGGACGGGGCGCCCGTGGCCAGCGCGTCGAGGCCGGCGAGCAGCGAGTCGCGGTCGGCCCCCAGCACGACCGCCCGCTGAGGCAGTGCCGCCCGCGTCGTCGCCAGCGAGTAGCCGATGTCGGCAGGCGAGCCGTCGTGGCCCCGCAGCCGGGCGGCCTGGTCGGCGAGCGCGGCCGGCGTGCGGGCCGAGAGGACCCACGGCACCACCGGCGGGGCGATGCCGTCGGGCGCCTCGACGGCGGGTGGGGCTTCCTCGACGATCACGTGGGAGTTGGTGCCGCTGAAACCGAACGACGACACCGCGGCCCGCCGTGGCGTGGCGCCACGCGGCCAGTCCCGCGGCTCGGTGAGCAGGGACACCGCGCCGGCCGACCAGTCGACCTTCGGCGACGGCTCGTCGACGTGCAGGGTTCGCGGCAGCACGCCGTGCCGCATCGCCTGCACCATCTTGATGATCCCGCCGACCCCGGCCGCCGCCTGGGCGTGGCCGATGTTGGACTTCAGCGAACCCAGCCACAGCGGCCGGTCCCGGTCCTGGCCGTAGGTCGCCAGCAGCGCCTGCGCCTCGATCGGGTCACCGAGCGACGTCCCGGTGCCGTGCGCCTCCACAGCGTCCACATCGGACGGGGACAGACCGGCGTTGGCGAGTGCCGCGCGGATCACGCGTTGCTGCGACGGGCCGTTCGGCGCGGTGAGCCCGTTGGACGCGCCGTCCTGGTTCACCGCGGAACCGCGGATCACCGCGAGGATGCGGCGGCCGTTGCGTTGCGCGTCGGACAGCCGCTCCAGCACGAGCATGCCGACACCCTCGGACCACGCGGTGCCGTCCGCCGACCCGGCGAACGCCTTGCACCGCCCGTCGGGCGCGAGCCCGCGCTGGCGGGAGAAACCGATGTAGGAGTCGGGGCTCGCCATCACGGTCACGCCGCCGGCGAGCGCGAGACCGCAGTCGCCGGTCCGCAGCGCCTGCGCCGCCCAGTGCAGAGCCACCAGCGACGACGAGCAGGCGGTGTCGACGGTGACCGCGGGGCCTTCCAGGCCGAACGCGTAGGACACCCGGCCGGACACGACGCTGCCCGCGGTGCCGGTGGCGACGAAGCCCTCGATGTCCTCGGGCGCGGTGGCGATCCCGGTGCCGTAGTCGTGGTACATGGCGCCGGCGAACACGCCGGTCCTGCTCTCCCGCAACGAGGTCGGGTCGATGCCGGCCCGCTCGAACGCCTCCCACGAGATCTCCAGCAGCAGCCGCTGCTGGGGGTCCATCGCCAGCGCCTCGCGCGGGGAGATACCGAAGAACTCCGGGTCGAACGCGGCCGCGTCGTGCAGGAAGCCGCCGTCGCGCACGTAGGACTTGCCCGGTCGCTCGGGGTCCGGGTCGTACAGGTCGGTGTCCCAGCCGCGGTCGGTGGGGAACGGGGTGATGCCGTCGACGCCGTCGGCGACCAGCCGCCACAGCTCCTCCGGCGAGCCGACCCCGCCCGGGTAGCGGCAGGCCATGCCGACGATCGCGATCGGCTCGTCCGGTGCGGCCGCCGGCGCCACCGTGTCCACAGTGGACGATGCGGAGGCGCCGACCAGGTCGGCCCGCAGATGCCGGGCCAGCGCGCGGGGCGTCGGGTAGTCGAAGACGAGCGTCGCCGGTAATCGCAGGCCCGTGGCGGCGTTCAGCTGGTTGCGCAGCTCCACCGCGGTCAGCGAGTCGAAGCCCAGCTCGGTGAACGCCCGGCCGGGCGTGATCGCCGCCGGGTCGCCGTGCCCGAGCACGGTCGCGACCTGTCCGGACACCAGCTCCAGCAGCAGCTGGTCCTGGTCGGCCTCGGGCAGCCCGGCGAGCCGCGACCGCAGCCCGGTCTCCCCGGCCGTGGCGCCGGCCGTGCGGCGCACCCGGACCAGGCCGCGCAGCACCGGCGCGACCGGTGCGGTGCGGGCGGCCGTGCGCAGGGCCGGCAGGTCGAGCTTGATCGGGACGGTCAGCGCGGCACCGCTCGCGATCGCGGTGTCCAGCAGCGCCAGACCCTCCGATGTGGACAGCGGAAGGGCGCCGGAGCGGGCGTCGAGCCCCGCCCCCATGCCACTGGCCCACAGACCCCACGCGAGCGACGTTGCGGCGCGGCCGGTGGCCCGGCGGTGCTGGGCGAGCGCGTCGAGGAAGGAGTTGGCGGCCGCGTAGTTGGCCTGCCCGGCGGTGCCGATGACCCCGGACGCGGAGGAGAACAGGACGAACAACCCGGCGTCGCCGGCGAGCTCGTGCAGGTTCACCGCGGCGTCGACCTTGGCCCGCAGCACCTCGTCGAACCGTTCGGGGGTCAGCGACTCGACCATGCCGTCGGCGAGCACCCCGGCCGCGTGGACCACGCCGGTCACCGGGTGCTCGGCGAGCAGCGCGGCCAGCTGGTCCCGGTCGGCAGCGTCGCAGGCGGCGACGGTGACGTCCGCGCCGAGCCCGGTCAGCTCCTCGGCCAGCTCGGTGGCGCCGGGCGCGTCCGGCCCGCGCCTGCTGACGAGCACGAGCTTCTCGACGCCGTGCTCGGTGACCAGATGGCGAGCGACCGCCGCGCCCAGGCCACCGGTGCCGCCGGTGACGAGTACGGGTCCGTCGATCGCGGGGCGGTCACCGGTGCCGGGCCGGCGGACCAGGCGGGGCACGAGGCCCTGCCCGTCGCGCACGGCGAGCTGGGGTTCGTCCGGCGCGACGAGCAGGGGGCCGTCGGTGTCGGTGAGCGCGAAGCGGCCCGGGTGCTCGGCCTGCGCGGAGCGGACCAGGCCCCACACGGCCGCGCCGGGCAGGTCGGTCACATCGCCGCCATCGGTCGCCACCGCGCCGTGCGTGACGAACACCAGGCGGGACTCGGCGAACCTCGGCTCGGCCAGCCACTCCTGGATGATCGCGAGCACCCGGTGCGTCGCCTCCGCGACGCCGGCGAACGCGGGCAGCTCGTAGGCGACGACCGGGGCGGCCTCGACGGGGGCCAGGTCACCGCCGAACGTCACGATGTCGGCCGGGGCGGCGGAAACCGGTGTCCACTCCAGACCGAAGAGCCACTGCGACTCGGGCGAGGCCCGCAGGGCGGCGAGGTCGACCGGGCGGGTGACGAGCGACTCGACGGTCGCCACCGGGGCGCCCGCGGTGTCGAACAGCTCCACCTTGCCACCGGCGAGGCGCACCCGCAGGGCGGTCGCCCCGCTGGCGTGCAAGGAGAAGCCACGCCACTCGAACGGCAGCGCGGGCTCGGCACCGGCGACCAGCGCGGCGTGCAGGGCGGCGTCCAGCAGCGCGGGGTGCAGGCCGAACCGGTCCGCGTCCCCGTGGCCTGCCTCGGGCAGCTCGACCTCGGCGAACACCTCGGCGCCTCGGGTCCACACCCGACGCAGCCCCTGGAACATCGGCCCGTAGTCGAAGCCGGCCTCGGCGAGTGCGGCGTTGTCGACCTCGACCCGAGCGGCACCGGCCGGCGGCCACTCCGTGAGCGCGGCCGGGGTGGCCGCCGAGTCGGAGACGACACCGGTGGCGTGCTGGGTCCAGGTGCCCTCGGCCGGCCGCGAGTGCAATGCCACCGAGCGCCGGCCGTCCGCCTCGGGTGCCCCGACGGTGAGCCGCAACCACACATCGCCCGCCGCGGGCACGACCAGCGGCGCGGCCAGCGTGAGCTCGTCGACCCGCGGGCAGCCGACCTGGTCGCCGGCTCGCACAGCCAGCTCCACCAGCGCCGCGCCCGGCACCAGCACCGTGCCGGCCACCGCGTGGTCGGCGAGCCACGGGTGCGTGCGCAGCGACAGCCTGCCGGTGAGCACGAGGCCACCCGACTCGGGCAGGTCGACCGCCGCGCCGGCCAGCGGGTGGCCGGTCGCGGCCAGGCCGACCGCGCCGATGTCGCCCGCGTCGGCGGGGGCGGCCAGCCAGTAGTGCCGGTGCTGGAAGGCGTAGCGGGGCAGGTCGACCCGCCGCGCGTCGACGAATACCTTTGTCCACTCGGGACTGATGCCGCGGGTGTGCAGGGCGGCGACCGCGCGCAGGAGCGTAGCCACCTCGTCGTGGTCGCGACGCATCGCCGGCACGAAGACGAGCTCGTCGGCGTCCGGCAGCGCCGCGACGCAGTCGGCGCCCATGCCGGACAGGACCGCGTCGGGTCCCAGCTCCAGGAACGTGGTCACCCCGTCGGCGACGAGCGTGCCGACGCCGTCGGCGAACCGGACGGCCTCGCGCACGTGCCGCACCCAGTAGTCCGGCGAGGTCGGCTCCGCCAGCTCACCCGTGAGGTTCGAGACGACCGGGATCCGCGGCGCGTTGAACTCAACGGTCTCCAGGACGGCGCGGAACTCGTCGAGCATCGGCTCCATCAGCGGCGAGTGGAACGCGTGCGACACGCTCAGCCGCTTCACCTTGCGCCCTTGAGACACCCAGTCCGCTTCGAGAGCACTGATCTCGTTTGTGTCACCCGATACGACCAGAGAGCTAGGGCCATTGACCGCGGCGATGCTCACCCTGTCGTTCGGGAGCTCTACTTCCGACTCACTGATCCGAACCGAGAGCATCGCTCCACCACTCGGCAAGGCCTGCATCAGACGACCGCGGGCCGCCACGACCCTGCAGGCGTCGGCGAGCGACCAGACGCCGGCGACGTGAGCGGCGGCCAGCTCACCGATCGAGTGACCCGCCACCACCTCGGGCTCGACGCCCCACCACTGGAGGAGCCGGTACAGCGCGACCTCGATGGCGAACAGCGCCGGCTGCGCGAGGCCGGTCCGGTTCAGCTCGTCCTGCGGCACGTCCCACAGCGGGAGGTCGTGCGAGAAGTGCCCCCACGTCTCGTCGATCGATGCCGCGAACACCGGGAACGCCTCGTACAGCGCCCCACCCATGCCGGCGCGTTGCGCGCCCTGCCCGGTGAACAGCACACCGAGCCGGCCGGCCGACACGGAGCCACGCACCACGTTCGGCGCCGCCTCACCGGCCGCCAGCGCGGACACGCCCGCGAGCAGCTCGGAGCGGTCGGCACCCAGGACGACCGCGCGCCGGTCGAGCCCCGCGCGGGTCGTGGCGAGCGAGAAGCCGGTGTCCACAGCGGACAGTGACGGGTCGGCGGAGACGTGGGACGCGAGCCGCGCGGCCTGCTCGGTGAGCGCTGCGTCGGAGCGCGCGGACAGCACCCACGGCACCGCCGGCAGCGACACCGATCCCGGCGCGCCCGGCTCGACCGGAGGGGCCTCCTCCAGGATCACGTGCGAGTTGGTGCCGCTGATGCCGAACGACGACACCGCCGCCCTGCGCGGCTCCTCGCCCCGCGGCCACTCACGCGGCTCGAGAAGCAACGACACCGCGCCGGTGTCCCAGTCGACCTTCGGCGTCGGCTCGTCGACGTGCAGCGTCCGCGGGAGCCGGCCGTTGCGCATGGCCTGCACCATCTTGATCACGCCGGCGACGCCGGCGGCGGCCTGGGTGTGGCCGATGTTCGACTTGATCGAGCCCAGCCACAGCGGGTCACCGGCACCGCGGTCCCTGCCGTAGGTGGCGAGCAGCGCCTGCGCCTCGATCGGGTCGCCCAGCGAGGTCCCGGTGCCGTGCGCCTCCACGGCGTCCACATCGGACGGTGAAAGGTCGGCGTTGTCCAGCGCCGCGCGGATGACCCGCTGCTGCGCCGGGCCGTTGGGCGCGGTGAGGCCGTTGGACGCGCCGTCCTGGTTGACCGCCGAGCCGCGAACCACGGCCAGCACGCGGTGCCCGCGTCGCCGCGCCTCGGACAGCCGCTCGACCAGCAGCATGCCCACACCCTCGCTCCAGCCGCTGCCGTCCGCCGACGCGGCGAACGACTTGCAGTGAGCGTCGGGGGCCAGCCCGCGCTGCCGGGAGAACTCGGTGAACGCCTCCGGCGTGGACATCACGGTCACGCCACCGGCCAGCGCCAGGTCGCAGTCACCCGCGCGGATCGCGCGGACCGCGAGGTGCAGCGCCACGAGCGACGACGAGCACGCCGTGTCCACGGTGACCGCCGGACCCTCGAGGCCCAGCACGTAGGCGACCCGGCCGGACGCGACGCTGCCCGCGTGGCCCGTGCCGACGAGGCCCTCGAGCTCCTCCGGGTAGGTGGCGAACCCGCTGGCGTAGTCGTGGTACATCACGCCGGCGAACACGCCGGTCCTGCTGCCGCGCAAGGTGTTCGGGTCGATGCCGGCGTACTCCAGCGCCTCCCACGACGCCTCGAGGAGCAGCCGCTGCTGGGGGTCGGTGGCCAGCGCCTCGCGCGGGGAGATGCCGAAGAACTCGGCGTCGAACCCGGCGGCGTCGGTGAGGAAGCCGCCCCGGCGGACGTAGGACTTGCCAGGTGCGGCGGGGTCGGGGTCGAACAGCTTCTCGACGTCCCAGCCGCGGTCGGTGGGAAAGTCGCAGATGCCGTCCCCGCCGGAGGCGACGAGCTCCCACAGATCCTCCGGCGAACGCACACCGCCCGGCAGCCGGCACGCCATTCCGACGATCGCGATCGGCTCGTTGGACTCGGCGATCAGCTGCTGGTTGTGCTGCCAGAGCCGCTCGTTCTCCTTGAGCGACTCCCGTAGCGCGGCCACGAGCTGCTCGGAGGAAGTAGCCATGTTCTCCCCTCCACCTCGGCCATCAGAGAAAGTCAAACAGGGCGGGCCCTATCGCCCGGTAACTCGCGGGCCATTCCCGAAACACCCGATACCCAGCACAAACCCACCCGTCCACGACATGTGAACGGGCGGTTTCGGAGGAGTTCTAGAGCGGTATGTTCCCGTGTGTCCCACGTGGACGGTCGCCGAAGGCATAGGCGTCGGCGAACGCGGACGCCAGCCGCCAGCGGGTCGTGCCGGGGTCGATGATCTCGTCGACCACGCCCAGCGCGATGCCGCGGTCGAGCCCGCCCGCGGTGCGCTGCTGCTCCTCGACGAGCGTCGCCCGCAACGCCTCCCGCTCGTCGTCGGCGGCGGCCGCGAGCCGCTTGCGGTACAGGATCCCGACCGCGGACTCCGCACCCATCACCGCGACCTCGGCCTCCGGCCACGCGTACACCGCGGTGGCACCGAGCGAGCGGGAGTTCATCGCGATGTAGGCGCCGCCGTAGGACTTGCGGGTCACCAGCGTCACGCGGGGCACGCTCGCCTCGGCGAACGCGTACAGCAGCTTCGCCCCGCGGCGCACGACCCCGCCCCACTCCTGGCCGACGCCCGGCAGGTAGCCCGGTACGTCGACCAGCACCAGCAGCGGAATGCCGTAGCCGTCGCACATCCGCACGAACCGGCTCGCCTTCTCCGCGGACAGCGAGTCGAGGCAGCCCGCCTTGCGCAGCGGGTTGTTCGCGATCACGCCGACCGTCCCGCCGCAGAGCCTGCCGAAGCCGACCACCATGTTCGGTGCCCACTTCGGCTGCAGCTCGAGGAACCCGTCGGCCTGGTCGAGCATCGCGGCGACCAGTGGCTTGACGTCGTAGGCGCGGCGCGGCGACGCCGGCAGCAGCGTGCGCAGGTCCATCTGCGGCCCGGTGCTCGCCGGGTCGAACGAGCCCGGCCGGCCGAGCAGCGTGACGAGCCCGCGGGTCCGGTCGTAGGCGTCCTGCTCGGACTCGGCGACCATGTGCGTCACGCCGGACTTGCGGGCGTGCGCCTCCGGGCCGCCGAGGCCGACCATGTCGATCTCCTCGCCGGTGACGCTGCGCACGACGTCCGGTCCGGTGATGAACACCTTCGCGTCCGGCGCCATGATCACGATGTCGGTGAGCGCGGGACCGTACGCGGCCCCGCCCGCGGCCGGCCCGAGCACGACCGAGATCTGCGGCACCTTGCCGGAGTGGCGCACCATCGACCGGAAGATCTGGCCGATGCCGTGCATCGCCTCCACGCCATCGGCGAGCTTCGCGCCCGCCGAGTGCCACAGGCCGACAACCGGCGCGCCCTCGGCGGCCGCGAGGTCGATCGTGCGGGTGATCCGGCGGCACTCCTCGATGCCGATCGCGCCGCCCTTGATCGTCGCGTCCGTGCAGAACGCGACGACCCGCTCGCCGCCGACGTAGCCGCGCGCCGCCGTGACCGCGACGCGGTCCGGCTCGTGCAGCACCTCGGTCGACCCGGGGTCCAGCAGCCGGCCGAGCCGGGTCAGCGGGGCACGCGGGTCGCCCGCGGACTCGAGACTGATGGCGGTGCTCACAGCGAAAGCCCTTCTCATGGACGACGGCGACGTGAACGTTGGACTCGCGGGTCGTGAGCGTTGGACTCGCGACTTTGTGGGCGCTAGTTGACGGACCTGGCCTGGTCGCGCCAGTACTTCGCGCGCAGCTCGCGGCGCAGGATCTTCCCGCTCGGGTTGCGCGGCACCGCGTCGACGAGCTCGTAGCGCAGCGGCATCTTGAACGTGGCCAGCCGGCCGTGCAGGTAGCCTGCCAGGTCCGCGGCGGCCAGCTCGGCACCCGGCACCGGGACCACGAAGGCGTGCACCGCCTCGCCCCAGCGCGGGTCGGGCACACCGACGACGGCGACCTCGGCGACGTCCGGGTGCCCGCTGATCGCGTTCTCGATCTCCGCCGGGTACACGTTCTCGCCGGCGACGATGATCATGTCCTTGATGCGGTCCCGGATGAACAGGTATCCGTCGCCGTCCAGGTAGCCGGCGTCGCCGGTGCGGACCCAGCCGTCGACCAGCGTGGTCGCGGTCGCCTCCGGGCGGTTCCAGTACTCGAGCATGGCGCCCGGCGTGCGCAGGCACACCTCGCCGACCTCACCAGGCGCCAGCACGGCCCCGTCGACGTCGCGGATCTCGACCGCGAAGCCCGGGTACGGCCGGCCCGCCGCCTGCAGCCGACCCCCGGGCACGTGGTCCGCGGGAGGCAGGCACAGCGCGGTGTTGCCGGTCTCGGTGAGCCCGTAGATCTGGGCGAGGTCGCAGCCGAGCACCTCGATGCACCGGTCCAGCAGCGACTCCGAGATCGGCGAGCCGCCGTAGACGACCTTGCGCAGCGTGGCGAAGTCATCGGTGGACACCCCGGGCTCGGCGAGCACCTGGCGCAGCATCGCCGGCACCATGCAGGTGGTCGTCACGCCGAGGGAGCGGATCAGCTCGACCGCGTCCGGCGGGGTGAATGCGCGCATCAGTACATTGGTGACGCCGGCGGCGAAGCCCTGCACCGCCCACCACAGCCCGCCGACGTGGAAGCCCGGCACGCCGACCAGGCTCCGGTCGCCCGGCTGCCAGTCGATCCAGTCCAGACCCTCGGACGCGAGCGCGTCGCGGACGGCGAAGAAGCCCCGGTGCGCGAGCACCACGCCCTTGGGCAGGCCCGTGGTGCCGCTGGTGTACATCTGGATGATCGGGTCCTCGGGCCGCACCCGGGCGAGCAGCTCGGTGTCCGGCTGGGTGTCGAGCCAGTCGACGAACACCGCGCCGGGCTCACCGGGCCGGTCGAGCGCGACCACCCGGACATCCCGCGGCAGCCCGGTGACGACCTTCTCGGCGAGCTCGGCCGCATCCGCGTCGACGAAGAGCAGCGCGCTGCCCGAGTCGGCGAGCACGTGCTCGACCTCGGCCGCGGTGAGCCGCCAGTTGACCGGCACGAGCACGGTGCCGCTCTTGGCCGCGCCGAACACCAGCTCGTAGTAGTGCTCGGACTCCTTGCCCAGGTACGCGAGCCGGTCACCCTGACGAAGGCCCGCGGCCCGGATACCGTGCGCGGCCTGCTTGGCCCGCTTGTACAACGTCGCGTAGTCGACGCGACGGCCCTGACAGAGCATGGCCGGATGATCGGCCTTGGTCGAAGCGTGCACCCTCGCGAGATCCGCCAAGGTGCGGAGACGACTCATGCCGCGACCTGAGCGGCGTTCGCCCCCGGCGGGTCGACCAGCGCGAGCAGGACCTCGCCGTCCGAGCGGCCCTTGTCGTGGTCCCAGAACCGGCACGTCGTCTGGGTGAGCAGGACCGGGCGGCGCACGTTGGACTCGGTGAAGCTCGTGAACGCGACCTCGCCGCGGAACGTCGAGGAGTAGATCTGCGACCGGTAGACGCTGCGGAACCGGGTGATCAGGATGTTCGGCAGCTGCCGCACCCAGTAGTTCTCCACGGTCCACGCGGCGAGCTCCGGCACGGCCTTCTCCTTGATCGACTTCACGATCAGGTAGTAGGCCAGCTGGTCGTAGCAGATGTTGAACTCCGCGACGTTCACGTGCGCGGTCGTGTCCAGGTAGCACGGGCTCGGCACGTGGAACTCGCCGCGCGCCACCGCCAGGCCGTCCTTCACCGACACCGTCGCCGACTTCAGGTAACGGCATTCCTCGTGGTAGGGCCGCAGCACTCGGGTCAGCAGCGCCGGGTCCGGCCCGAACCGGGACGGTGCCGGCGCGAGTACCGGTTCGGGCGTGTCCACAATGGAGCGGGTCATCGCATGCCTCCAGTTGTCAAGCAGCCTTGCTGGGTGCGGTGATCAGGTCGAGCAGCATCTCCGAGGTGAGCCTGCGGTCGCCGAGCACCGGCGCCGCGGACAGCAGCGCCATGTGCAGCGACTGCAGCCGGACCGACGGCTCGATGCCGAGCTCGTGCATCATCCGCCGGCGGAAGTCGCGGAAGACGTCCAACGCCGCGGAGGTCCGGCCGGACCGGTGCAGCGCGATCATGAGCAGCGCGTGCGCCGACTCGTGCAGCGGGTTCTCCACCGCCATCGAGGCCAGCTCGCTCACCATCTCCTGGTGGCCGCCGAGGCACATGTCCGCCTCGATGCGCAGCATCTGGGCGTAGAACCGGCGCTCCTCGAGGCGCACGATCTGCGCCCTGGTCCTGGTCCCCCAGTGTCCACAGTGGATGATCGAGCCACGCCATCTGCGCAGCGCCCGGTGCAGGCACTCCGCGGCGAGCTCGTGGCGGCCGTCGCGCAGCGCCGCGGTGCCCTCGTCGACCAGGCGCTCGAACTCGGTGATGTCGAGCTGCTCCGGCTCGACGCGCAGGATGTAGCCGCCCGAGTAGGTGAGCAGCAGCTTGTTGTTCACGTACTCCGCGGACAGGCCGAGGCTGGTCCGGAACAGGCCGCGCAGCTTGAAGACGTAGGTCTGCAGGGTGGCCGGCGCCGACCGGGGCGGCGCGTCGTCCCACACCTCCCGCAGCAGCTCGTTGGCCCCCACCGCGCGGTTGGCGTTCAGCAGCAGCGTCACCAGGATCGCACGCAGTTTCGGCGCGCTCGGGGCGATGTCGATTCCGCCGTACCGGATGACGAGTGGGCCGAGCAGTTCGAACCGCAGATCGGGCGAGATTCGGTTGTCGGTCCGCTCGTTGCTTTCCAGAAGAAGGGCGATGAGGTCGTTCTTCTCCGCCGCGGACAACGACTCCAATTCGCTCAGGTGAACGCTCATGTCATCCCCTCGCAGGCTCGGTGATGCCGCTCGCGGTCGCCCTGTGTCATTGATTCGCTCGCAGGCTCGCTCATGTCGACGACCTCGCAATGTGTAGGTCACTTGAATGCGACTAGAACGGTATCCACAGGGCCGGTCGGATTAATAGTGAAACCGTCACGTATGCCCAGTGAGGACACACATGGGGGTTCGTGACCCTGGCACTGGCCGGCTCCACCGGCGCTCAGGCAAGGTTCTAGCAAGCGATCGCTTACACCACCACCGGCAGGACACCACCATTCCATGAGGAGCAAGAGATGTCTGCGAGCACCGCCGAGCTTGTGATGTCGTTACTGGCTGATGGACCCAGCATGGCCAGGCCGTTACACGTCGACCTCATCATCGACGAGCTGGACTCCCCCACCATTCCCGAGGCGGGCATGGCCATTCCCACGATCTGGTGCAAGGTCTCGAACGCGACGCCGCTGGAGGTCGCGGTGTCATGAGTTCCCCGGTCTCGTCCGCGACGTCGCTGGTCGGCTTCAAGCGGCACCTGCGGGTCGACGTGGTCGAAGGTGAGGCTGTCTACGTGCTGTCCGAGCGCGGCGTGACCGCGCTCCGGGGCACCCACGCGGAGGCACTCGTGCCCCTGCTGGACGGCACCCGAGACCTGGCCGGCCTGCGCCGCGCACTGCCCCACGGGGTCGCGGGCGAGGAGGTGGGGGCCCTGCTCGTGCGTCTGATGGAGGCCGGGCTGGTCGCGCTGCGGCCGCCGGCGAGTCCAGGCGCGGACGAGAAGGCGCTCGCCTACTGGGAGGCCGGTGGCCTCGAACCGAACGAGGCCACCGTCAACACCCGCACCACCACCGCACAACTCATCGTGGTCGGCCGGACCGACCAGCCGGGCCGCGGCATCGACGCCGCGGCCGCCCTGGCCGCGCTGACCGCCGCCGGCCTCACCGTCACCACCCGCACCGACAGCCTGCTCGACGCCACGAGCGCGCTGTCGGTCGTGCTGTGCGACGACTACCTCTCCCCCGCGCTCGCCGCGGTCGACGCGGCCCACCGCGCGGCAGGCCGCCCGTGGCTCCTCGCGAAGCCGCTCGGCACCCAGACCTGGATCGGCCCCGTGTTCGGCGCGCCGGACACCGCGTGCTGGCAGTGTCTCGCCACCCGGCAGTGGGCACACCGGCAGGCCGAGGCGCACCTGCAGGCCGCGCTCGGCCGCAGCGGCCCCGCGCCGCGCCCGCCGATCTCGGTGCCGCCGCTCGCGGCCACCGCCCTGCACCTGGTCGCGCTCGAGACGCTGAAGTGGCTCGCCGGCTACCGCTACGCCGGCCAGCGCCAGGTGTGGACGTTCGACACCCTCGACCTCTCCGGCACGCACCACGAGCTGCGTCCGCGACCCCAGTGCCACCAGTGCGGGGACGACACGCTGATGCGTGCCAGGGCACACCACCCGGTCCGGATCTCGAGCCGCGCCAAGGCGTCCCGCTGCGGCGGCGGCCACCGGTCCCTCCCGCCGCAGCAGGTCCTCGACCGCTACCAGCACCTGATCAGCCCGGTCACCGGCGTGGTCAAGGAGATCACCCGGGACCGCCGTGGGCCGTCGTTCTTCAACTCCTTCCGCGCCGGCCCCAACGTCGCGATGGGCGCGCGCTCGCTCGACGGCCTGCGCGAAGGGCTCCGCGCGGAGAACGGCGGCAAGGGCGTGACCCCGCTGCACGGCAGGGTCAGCGCGCTGTGCGAGGCACTCGAGCGGCACAGCGGCTACTTCCACGGTGACGAGGCCCGGATCCGCGCGAGCTACGCATCCCTTGCCGGGCAGGCCGTCCACCCGAACGCCTGCCTGCTCTACGCCGAGCGGCAGCATGCCGGCGCGTCCACATGGAACCCGGCGCACTCCGGCTCCCAGTTCGTGTGCGACCCGTTCGACGAGACCACCGAGCTCGACTGGACGCCGGTGTGGTCGCTCACCGAGGAGCGGCACCGGCTGCTGCCCACCGGGCAGCTGTACTTCGAGGCACCCGGCACCGTCACCGGATGCCAGGTGCGGGCCGACTCCAACGGCAACGCCGCCGGGACGAGCATCGAGGACGCCGTGCTGCAGGGGCTCCTGGAGATCGTCGAGCGGGACGCGGTCGCGCTGTGGTGGTACAACCGCACGCCCGTGCCCGCGCTGGACCTCGACGCGTTCGCCGACCCGTGGGTCGACGAGCTGCGCGAGGTCTACACCGGACTCCACCGCGAGGTGTGGCTGCTCGACCTCACCGCCGACCTGGGCATCCCCACCGTGGCCGCGATGTCCCGGCGCACGGACAAGGTGTGCGAGGACATCATGTTCGGCTTCGGCGCGCATCTCGACCCGAAGGTCGCGGTCGTCCGCGCGCTGACCGAGATGAACCAGCTGATGCCCGCCGTCGCGTGCGTCGGCGCCGGCGCGGACAGCGACCGCGACTACGGTTGGACCGACCAGGACGCGATGCGATGGTGGCGGACCGCCACCATCGCCAACCAGGCGTACGTGGCGCCGGACCCGACCAGGCCGGCCCGCGGACCGGCCGACTTCGACTACCGGCCGACCGACGACCTCGCCGTGGACGTCGCCGCGATCCGGCGGCTGATCGAGGCGCGGGGAATGCAGGTGCTCGTGCTCGACCAGACCCGGCCCGACATCGGGCTGCCGGTCGTGAAGGTGATCGTGCCTGGCATGCGGCACTTCTGGGCCCGGTTCGCGCCCGGCCGGCTCTACGACGTACCCGTCCGGCTCGGCCGGCGGACCGAACCCATCGCGTACGACGAGCTCAACCCCATCCCGCTGTTCGTCTGAGGAACGAGGTCACCACAAGTGCCCGTCCAGCCGCCCGCACCGCAGCCGGCAACGTTCCGGCTGTTCTCGTTGCGGGACGACGTGATCGTGGCCGACGGTCCATACGCCGGCGTCCAGACGCTGTCCACCCGGTGGGGCGAGCTGGAGGTCGACACCGCCAAGCCGGTGCTCCGCGAGTGCCTGGACCGGATGACGCTCGGCCCGGTGTCGCTCGCCAACATCACCGGCGGGGACATCTCCGAGCTGACCGACATGCTCGACAAGCTGCCCGGCGTCGTCGTGCACACGATGGACATCGACGACCTCGCCGGCCCGCTGCTGTCCGCGGTGCCGGTGTCCGAGCGGGCCCGGTTCACGCTGCCTGACGTGCACCCCACGGATGTCGTGCGGCTGTCCAGGTTCGCCGCCCTGCGCAGCTCCGAGGACGAGCTCGTGGTCGAGTCCCCGCTGGCACACCATCGTGTTGTGTTGCACCGCCCGCTCGCCGGCGCGGTCGCGGGCGGGCTCGGTCGCGCGATCGCCGTCACCGACCTCGCCGCGAGCCTGGCGATGGACCCGGGGCTCGTGGCCGAGATCGTCGCCTATCTCGTCGGCGCGGAGATGGTGCTCGTCGGCGAGCGCTACAACGGTTCGGCGCGGTTCGCCGAGGACATCGACCCGCGGCTCGTCCAGTGGTCCCACCACGATCTGCTGTTCCACGGCCGCAGCCGGCTGGGCCGCCACGACGAGCCGCTCGGCGCGACGTACCGGCACGTCGACGCGCTGCCCCCGCAGCCGGCGGTGCGGCCGGTGCCGGACGGGCGGCGCTTTTCGTTGCACCGCCCAACAATTGGCGGTCCCAGTGCCGCCGAGCCGTCGCTCACCGAGGTCATCGAGGGCCGCCGGTCCTACCGCGGGTTCGCCGAGCAACCGCTTTCCGCACGTCAGCTCGGTGAGTTGCTGTACCGCACGGCGCGAGTCCGCTCGCTGGTGGACGCCACCGGCGCGGGCGGGGTGGGCTACACCGTGTCCGACCGCCCGTACCCCAGCAGTGACGCGCTCTACGAGCTGGAGCTGTACGTCACGATCGAGAACTGCGACGGTCTGGTCCGCGGGATCTATCACTACGACCCGTTCGACCACGCGCTCACGCTGATCAGCACCGACGAGGCACAGCTGGCCGAGCTGCTCGACGCCGCGAAGGTGCTGACCGGCACGATGCAGCGGCCACCCGCGCTGATCACGATGACCGCACGGATGGCGCGGCTGTCCTGGGTCTACGACGGGATCGCCTACGCGACCGCGCTCAAGCACGTCGGCGTGCTGCAGCAGACGCTCTATCTCGTTGCTACGGCAATGAATCTGGCACCGTGCGCGCTCGCGGCGGGGGCGAGCGACACCGCGATCGAGGCGCTGCGGCTGGACTGGCCGGCCGAGGTGACCATCGGGGAGTTCGTCGTGGGCCTGCGTCCCGGGTAGCGGTCTGCGACCGGCCGACTACGGCATCCCCACCGCCTGGTCCATCCGCGACACCTCCCTCACCCGATCGGACCAGTGATCATGCGGATTGACCCCTTTCGGCTCCCGGTAGGGGAAGATACCGAGCAACGCCGTTCCGATCGGACACTCACGATCGATGACAGTGCTGGAAACTCCTTCGGCCGCAACGGGTTGCGGGGAGAGGACGACATGATCAAGGTGATGCTGGCCGAGGACATGCACATGGTCCGCGGCGCCTTGGTGGCCCTCCTCAACCTCGAGCCGGACATCGAGGTCGTCGCGGACGTCTCCACCGGAACCGACATCATGCCGACCGCGCTCAAGTTCGAGCCGGACGTCGCGGTGATCGACATCGACCTCCCCGGCAAGGACGGCCTCACCGCGGCGAGCGAACTGCACGAGCGGCTGCCGAAGATCCGCACGCTGATCCTCACCGGCCTCGGCAGACCCGGGACGCTGCGCCGAGCGCTGTCGGCCCGTGTGGGCGGGTTCCTGCTCAAGGACGCGCCACCCCGCGAGCTCGCCGACGCGATCCGCAGCGTCGCCGCCGGCCGCCGGGTGATCGACAGCCAGCTCGCGCTGGCCGCGTGGGACTCGGCCGACTGCCCGCTCACCGCCCGCGAGATCGAGGTCCTGCGCCTGGCCTCGGAAGGCATGGAGGCCGTGGAGATCGCCGCGGCGCTCTTCCTGTCCGCGGGAACCGTGCGCAACTACCTGACGACGATCATCGGCAAGCTGAACGCCCGCAACCGCGTGGACGCGATCCGCATCGCCACTACGGCCGGATGGTTATAGCGCCCTCCCAACCCGGGTTTGACGTGGCTTGGCACAAGCCACGTCCCGACCGACGCAAGCTCAGGGGACCGTGACGGCACCCAGCCACCAACCACCGGAGATCCGCACCGTCCGCCGGAACGCAACCAACACTTTGAATCCCGGGGAGGCGGAGGGGTCAGGCGCCGACCAGCTCCGCGGGGGGTTCCTCTTTGCGGACGGGGAGGGGGATGGTGGCGCGGAGGCGGAACTCGTCGTCGCCGGTGCGTTCGGTCATCAGCTCGCCACCGAGCTCCGCCGCGCGGCTGGAGAGATTCTGCAATCCGCCGCCGCCGTGGCTGCCGGAATCGTGCGACACCTGGCGCACGCCGTCATTGACGATCTCGATCGTGACCTGTTGCTGCGTTTGCCGCACGGTCACCTCGCACCATTCCGCCTTGCTGTGCCGCAACAGGTTGGTCACGCCCTCGCGTAACACCGTGGCGAGCACCGTGCTCACCGCCACCGGCAGGTCCCGGTAGTCGAGCTTCATCCGCACCTCGACGTCCGCGGCGGCCAGCACCCACCGCGCGGAGCGGCATTCGTCCTCGATGGACAGCTCACGATAGCTGCTGGAGACCGTGCGCACGTCGGCGAGCGCCTGCCGGGCGATGCCCAGGATCTCGACCAGCTCGTCCTTGGCCTGCGCGGGGTTCTTGGTGACCAGCCGGTGGGTCAGCTCGCTCTTCAGGGTGATCGCGGAAAGGCTGTAGCCGAGCAGGTCGTGCAGATCCCGGGCGAATCGCAAACGCTCTCGCACAACCGCCATCTTCGCCATTTCGGCACGTGCGGCGTGCAATTCCACCACCAGCGCGGCGAGCCGGGAGAGACCGTAGACCACGAGTCCGGTCGTTATCGTCGAAATGGACGAGTAAACGATATCGAGCGGCGGGCCGGTGAACACCGCCTGAAGCACACCCATACTCGCCACGACCGCACAGAAGGCGAGCCAGGCGAACACCGAGGGCAGGACGAGCAGCATGCTGCCGGCGAGGAAGCCCGGCATGGCCGCCCACGCGTCGCTGAACCTGATCATCGGCAGGTACACGAGCCCCGCCTGGGCGGCCAGCGCGACGTAGCCGACCGGGGTGCGTAATCGGGTCTGCGGACCGCTGAACCACAGTAGTTGCAACAACAACAGTGCGACGATGCACGCGAACGAGACCGAGACGCCGACGGAGTCGCCACCCTGCTCGTAGAGGATGCGAATGAAGCCGATGAGGGTCAGGCCGATGAAGACCGCGGCCACGACGGCGCGCGCCAGCCGGGCCGGCGGCAGCGGAGCAAAGGTCGCCCGTGCGGCGAGATCCGACTCATCAGCCCGTGCGGTCACCCGTGCCCACCTCGCCGAGAACTAACCCCTCGCGTAAATAGATTACACTAAGTGCCTACGTGCCTGTCAAATGTCAACCGCGTTAAACCGTAAGCATTACTGAATGGTTTCCGCTTTAATGATGTCGCAACCGAGCGTACTCGATCGCTCACTGTGTATACACCGGCGAGAAGGCTAAACATCGGAAACGCGACGCACCCGTTTGGACTGTCGCGATTTAGGCCGAACGGTTCAACCGACTTTGGTGAGGCCCACGGCAGGACCGGCCGCGGCCAAGGGGCGGGCACTGTAAGTAATGCGTACGACCCCGTCCCGGTCTCGCTCGGCGGCCGCGCGCACCCCGAACACCTCGCGCAGCAGCCGGGGCGTGAGCACCTCCAGCAGACCACCCGCGGCCACCGCGACCCCCTCGTGCAGCACCACCAACCGGTCGCAGCTGCGGGCCGCGAGGTCGAGATCGTGCAATACCGCCAAAGTCGTCATGCCGAGCGAACGAATCAGATCCAGTAGCTCGAAGCGCGCCCGAATGTCCAGATGGTTGGTGGGCTCGTCCAGTACCAACAGTTTCGGTTGTTGGGCCAGCGCGCGAGCGAGCAGCACGCGCTGCCGCTCGCCGCCCGACAGCGAGCCGTAGAACCTGCCGGCGAACGCCGCCGCACCGGCCCGGTCCATGGCGTCGGCGACGATCCGGCGGTCCTCGGCGCCCTCCCGGCCGAGCAGACCGTGGTGCGGCGTGCGGCCGAGACCGACGACCTCGGTCACGGTGAGTCCCGGTGGCACCGGACTGTCCTGGAGCACGGCCGCGACCCGGCACGCGGCGGCGCGGGCCGACAGCGCCCAGACGTCGACCCGCTCCCCGTCGTCGCCCAGCCGCACCGAGCCGCGGCTCGGCCGGACCGACCGGTACACCGTGCGTAGCAACGTGGACTTTCCGCTGCCGTTGGGCCCGACCAGCCCGACGAACTCGCCATCGGCAACATGCAGATCCACGTCGTGCAGGATCGCCCGCTCCCCTATCGCGACCCGGACTCCCGACAGTTCCAGCCTCATCAGCTCATCACGCTCCGATCGCGGCGCAGCAGCCAGACGAAGAACGGCGCGCCGAACAACGCGGTGAGGACGTTGAGCGGCAGCTCGTTCGGCGCATCCAGGGTGCGCGACAGCAGGTCGACGACCACCAGGTACAGCGCGCCGACCAACGCCGACAGCGGCAGGAGCCTGCGGTGGTCGGCACCGAAGGCCATCCGCACCAGGTGGGGCACCATCAGCCCGACGAAGCCGATGCCGCCCGCGACCGCGATCATCGCGCCGGCGAGCAGCGACGTGAGCACGATCAGGCCGATCCGCAGCCTGCGCACGTCGACGCCGAGCGCGGTGGCCGACTCGTCGCCGGTGACGAGCGCGTTGAGCTGCCGGCCGAACAGGGTGAGCAGCAGGGTCGCGGCGACCACGACGACGCCGACCACCGAGAGCTGGCTCCAGTGCGCGCCGGAGACGCTGCCGAGGAGCCAGAACATGATCTGCCGCATGTCGTTCGGCGCCGCCCGCAGCTGCAGGTAGCTGGTGATCGAGGTGAACGCGTAGCTGACCGCGACACCGGCGAGGATCAGCCGCACCGGGTCGAGCCTGCCGCGTCGCTGGCCGAGCAGGAACACGAGGCCGACGGCGAGCATCGCGCCGAGGAACGCCGCGCCGGAGACGCCGAGCCCGCCGAGCGTGCCCGCGGTCGCGGACAGCACCAGCACGGCGCCCACCGACCCGCCCGCGGAGACGCCGAGGATGTACGGGTCGGCCAGCGGGTTGCCGGTGAGCGCCTGCAGCACCACACCCGCGACGGCGAGCCCGGCGCCGCACAGCGCGGCGAGCAGCACCCGGGGGACGCGGAAGTTCCACAGGATCTGGTCGAGCGCCGGGTCGCCGGCCACCGGTTGGCCGGTCAGGTGCGCGGCGACGATGCGCCACGCGTCACCGGCCGGAATGGACACCGAGCCGATACCGGCGGCCAGCACGACCACGACCGCCAGCAGTGCCGACAGCACCAGCACGCAGACCGGGAGCGGGACGTCGTGCAGCGAGCGCGTCCTCGCCGGGGCGGGCGCCAGCACGGTGGCCATGGCTCAGTCCGCCTCGGGGTGCACGGTCGCGGCGATCTTCTCGACCGCGAGGTCGTTGCTGGGTCCCAGGTAGACGGAGTCGGAGAGCACGACATAGCGGTCGTTCCTTGCCGCGTCCCACTGCGGGAACTGCTCGAGGAGCTTGCGCGCGTCGGCGTCGGGGTCCTCGCTCATGTAGTTCACGACGACGAGCGCGTCGACATCCGCCGCCGCGACCTGCTCCCGGGACAGGTTCGCGAACATGTCCTTCGCGTCGCCGAACGCGTTCTCGGCGCCGGCCTTGGCGAAGATGTCGTTCCAGATCCCGTTGCCGCCGACCGAGCCGACGTCGCCGCCCATCGACATGCCCGGAATGACCAGCATGACCTGCTGGCTGTCCTGGCCCTTCACCTTCGCGCCGACCGCGGCGATGCGCCGCTTCGACTCGGTGATCAGCTTCTCCGAGCGGTCCTTGACGCCGAAGATCGTGCCGAGGTCACGCAGGAGGGTGTAGCTGTCCTCGATGGACGGTGTGCCGCTGACCGTGCCGACATCGCCGCACGAGGTCTCGGGCGCGTAGGAGCCGGCGCCGATCGCCAGCAGGTCCTCGCGGGTGGCGAAGCCGGCGTCGGCGCGGAACCCGCCGTCGTAGGTGGAGATCACGAAGTCGGGGCGCAGGCCGACCATCGCCTCGCGCGGGATGTCCATCATGTCGTTGAGCTCGATGTCCCCGGTCGGCAACTTCGCGATCTCGGCGGCCCGGCCGTCCACTTCGGATGCTCCGTAGGACTGGGCGTTGGCCACGATCCGGTCCTCGAGGCCCAGCGCGAGCAGCGAGGACACCTCGGCGACCGAGCCGCCGTTCATCACCACGACCCTGCTGGGCGCCTTGGTGAACGTGTACTGCTTGCCGCAGTTGGTGATCGTGACGGGGTAGCCGGACTCAGCCGCGCCGTCCGGCGTGGCCGCGGTGCTCGCCGACACGCATGCCGAGGTCGCCAGGCCCGTGGCCGCGATCAGTGCCGCTATCGCTGTCTTCATCGAGACTCCTCCGGTGGGTGAGCAGGCAGGTGCCCGCGGCGAACGCGGCGAGCAGGACGGCCGCCGCGGTGAACGCGGCCAGGTCACGGTCGGGCGCGGCGGGGTCGCCCGGCGTGCCGCCGAGCACGAGCCGGTAGCAGGTGCCGACGATCGCGACGCCGGTGGCGAGGCCGAGCTGGGTGACCGTGGTGGCGACACCGGCCGCGGCGCCGGCGTCCTCGGGCCGGACGCGGCGGATGATCCCGGCGACGAGCGGGGTGGCGACCAGTCCCTGGGCGACGCCGGTAACCGCGAGCAGCGCGGCCAGCAGGAACGGCTGGGCCGCGGCGGGTGCCTGGACGGCGACCGCGGCGGTGCCGAGGGTCGCGGCCAGCAGCGCCGCGCCGGCGACCGGGACGCGCTCGCCGAACCGGGCGACGAGCCGCTGGCAGGCCGAGGCGGCCAGCACGAAGCCGAGCCCCATGGGCACGAACAGCAGCCCGGCGTCGAACGGCTCGATGCCGAGCCCGGTCTGGGTGTAGTAGGTGACGACGAGGAAGATGCCGGAGTTGCCGGCGAAGAACACGGCCATCGTGGCGAGGCTCGACGGCATGCCGCGGGCGGTGAG
>NZ_WHTD01000031.1 GCF_009379765.1 Actinophytocola sp.
CGTCGCGGCCCGCCACAGGTCGGCCGCGACGCCGCTGAACCGGACGACGAGCGGATCGGTGGCCAAGCCACGGGAGACGTTGAGCAGCACGCCGTAGGTGACCCAGGCGAGGCTGAAGACGCCGAACGCGGTGACGCCGAGCTCGCGGGCGACGAACACGCCCACCACGAAGTTGGTCAGGCTCGACACCGCCTGATCCGCGAGTCCCCAGCTGAGTCGCCCCGCCAACCCCCGCATCGGGCTCACACCTTCAGCAGACCGGCGGCGTGCAGCGCGGACGCCGCGGCGACGACGGGGTCGAACGGGAGGCCGGCGCGCTCGGCGATGTCCAGCAGGCTGTGCTCGCCGTCGGAGTAGCTGAGCACCCACAGCATCGCGAGCTGGGCCTGCTTGGCGTCGCTGCGCCCGCCGAGCGAGTCGTACAGCCCGCGCCTGCCCAGCTGCGGCTCGCCGTACGGGGACAGGTTCACGTAGGTCCGGTTCCGCTCCAGCACCGAGACCGCCGTGCGCAGGACCTCGAGGGTGTCGACCATGGCGTCGGGCGCGACGAGGTCGGGGTTGTCGCCGGACGTGTGGTACTCCGGGTACTCGGCGTACGGGGTCCTGGTCAGGCAGCCGACGCCGAGGTTGAAGCCCGGCGAGCAGTACTGCCGCTCGTCGTAGCCGTAGGGCGAGAACGGCCGGATCTCATGTGGACGGTCGCGCAGCACGTGTGCGAGCACCCGGTCGATCTCCGCGTCGCCGCGCCGGCTCCGCTTGTAGGTCAGCGAGCCCCGGTCGCCCGCGCAGGCGAGGACCAGCCCGTGCGCGACCTTCTCGACCTGCTCCGCGTTGCACGCGAGCCAGGTGATCGCGCCGATCGTGCCGGGCGCGAAGATGAACCGGTAGGTGTGGTAAGGGTCCACGAGGCCCCGCGCGAGCTCGATCGCCACCGCGACGGCGGCCATGTTGTCGTTGGCGAGCGCCGGGTGGCAGACGTGGCAGGACACGATCACCTCGTCGGTGACCTGGCCCGGCACGACGTGCTCGGCGTAGGTCAGGTGCCCGTCGGCGAGCGTGCTGTCGATCCGCACCTCGTAGTCGCCGTCCGGCAGCGCGTCCAGGGTGTCCTGGGCAAGGCAGAAGCCCCAGGTGGGCGCGTAGTAGCTGGTCCGGTACGGCACGAGCGACGGCTGGTCGGGCAGCGTGTGCAGGTGTCCGCGCAGCTCGGCGAGCGGCATCGTGGTGTGCACCGGCACGCTGTAGCCGACCACGTGCAGGCTCGACTCCCGGAAGTCGACCACCCGGCGACCGGTGGCGTCGGCCACGTAGGCGTCCCGGATGTTCCACTCCCGCGGCACGGTCCAGTCGAGCACCTCGGTGCCGGTGGGCACCTCGTGCACGGTCAGCGGCAGCTGCTCGCCGATGATGTCGAGGGTGGCGCGCACGCCGTCGCCGGTGATGCTCCGGCACAGCGGGTACAACCGCCGCACCAGAGCATGCATCCGCGCACCGGGCTGCATCAGGAGTGCCGCAAGGTGTCGTCGACCAAGCCGCCGCGGGAGCGGTCGCGCAGCCAGGCGAGCCGGGTGAACCGTCGTTCGAAGGAGTCGACGGTCAGCTCGTGCCGCTGGTAGGCCTCGATCAGCTCGAGCGCGCCGTCCTTGACCGTCCACGCGCACTCGAACCCGGGGATCGCCGCGCGGAACTTGGCGAAGTCGACCCGGTAGGAGAGCGGGTCGGCGCCTGCCTCGCCGGTGATCCGCAGCCGCGAGCCGGGCACCGCCTCGACCACCTCGGCGGCGATCTCGGCGACGGTCACGTTGTTGCGCTCGGTGCCGATGTTGAACGCCTCGTCGTGCACCGCCTCCCGGGGCGCCTCCAGTGCGGCGAGGAACGCCTTCGCGATGTCGGCGGCGTGCACCAGCGGGCGCCACGGCGTGCCGTCGGAGAGCACCAGCACCTCACCGGACAGGAAGGCGTGGCCCACCAGGTTGTTCAGCACGATGTCCGCGCGCAGCCGCGGCGAGTAGCCGAACGCGGTGGCGTTGCGCAGGTAGACCGGGGTGAAGTCGTCGTCGGCGAGCTCGTGCAGGTCGCCCTCGACGAGCACCTTGGACTCCGCGTACGGGGTCACCGGGCGCAGCGGCGCGTCCTCGTCGACCAGGTCGTCGCCACCGGACGCGCCGTAGACCGAGCAGGTCGAGGCGTAGAGGAACCGCGTGACCCCGGCGTCGCGCGCGAGCCGCGCGAGGCGGACCGCGGCGCGGTGGTTGATGTCGTAGGTCAGCTCGGGCGCCAGCGCGCCGAGCGGGTCGTTCGACAGCGCCGCCAGGTGGATCACGGCGTCCACATCGGACACGTGGGCGAGGGTGACGTCGCGCAGGTCGACGTCGTGGCCCGGCGGGTCGAGCGGCGTCCCGCCCAGCACGCAGTCGGCGAACAGGCCCGAGTCCAGGCCCACCACCTCGTGCCCGGCGGTCTTCAGCACGGGGGCCATCACCGTGCCCAGGTACCCCTTGTGGCCCGTCAGCAGGACGCGCATCTCTCAGCCCTCCAGGTCGAGAATGAACTTGGTGACGTGGAAGGCCTCGGCGTAACGGGCCTGGCATTCGATCCCGCGGATCCGGGCCAGACCGAGGAAGGCCTCCCGGTCGTACCACGGACGATGTCGCTGCGAGGCGTAGTGCCGTTGCAGGAGCTCGACTTTTTTCTCGGCGAGCTCGGGCGACATCGGCTGGTAGGCGTTGGGCCGGCCGAGGTCGCCGTCCCACTTCACGATCTCGTAGCCGAGCACCAGCGCCCCCCGGAACGCGGTCGGCACCAGCTGGGCGAGGCCCCGGTGGTCCTGGTGGGCGTCGTCGGTGCGAGGCGCGAGGATCAGGTCCGGGTCGGTGCGGCCGCGCAGCTCCTCGAGCGCGGACTTGGCCTCGTCCCAGTGCGCGGGCAGCCGCCCGTCGGGCAGCTTCAGCACCGTCGGGTGCAGGTCGGCGCCGGGGCAGAAGGCAGCGAGCGCGGCCAGTTCCTCGTCCTCCCGTTCGCTGCCACCGCCCGAGAGCACCAGCGCGTCGACCCGGACTCCCGGCCGGGCCGCGCAGATCGCGAGCAGCGTCCCGCCCGCGCCGATCGCGATGTCGTCGCAGTGTGCGCCGAGCGCCACCACGCGGTCGAGCCGGCCGCTCCCCAACCGGATCACGCGGAGACCCGCTCGTTGTCCCACAGCGCCCACGGCCGCTCACCGCGCGAGTAGCCCTCGTCGAGCGCGAACCGTTCCTTGACCGTGTCGGTCGGCCTCCAGAACCCGCGGTAGGGGTAGGCCAGCAGCCTGCCCCGCTTGGCGAGCTCGGCGCAGCCGTCCGCGACCAGGTCGCCGCCCTTGGGGATGTGGTCGAAGACGTCCTGACGGAGCACGAAGTAGCCGCCGTTCTCCCACAGCGGCATCTCGCTGACCGCGGTGATCGCGCCGACCTTGTTGTCCTCGCCCATCTCCACGCAGTGGAACGACGACTGCGGCGGGACGACCATCATCGACGCGCCCGCGTCGGAGTCGCGGAACCGGTCGATCATCAGGTCCAGTGGCGCGTCGGTGAGCACGTCGGCGTAGTTGGCGAGGAACATCTCGTCGCCGTCGAGGTGCTCGCGCACCCGGCGCAGCCGCTCGCCGATGGCCGACTCGATGCCGGTCTGGATGAACGAGATCGACCAGTCCGCGATGTCGGTGCCCAGCAGCTCGGCCTTGCCGTCTCGCAGGACGAAGTCGTTGGAGACGGTCTCCTCGTAGTCGAGGAAGAACTTCTTGATGTGGTGCGCGCCGTAGCCGAGGCACAGCACGAACTCGGTGTGCCCGAAGTGTGCGTAGTAGCGCATGACGTGCCAGATCAGCGGACGCGGGCCGACCATCGCCATCGGCTTGGGCACGTCGTCGGCGGTGCCGTTGCGCATGCGCATCCCGTACCCGCCGCAGAAGAGAGCGACCTTCATGGCTTTACCTCAACGATCTCCAGGCTCGGAATGGGGAAGACGAGCCGCCCGCCCCATTCGCCCACATAGGACAGTTGCTCGACGAGCTCCGCGCGCAGGTTCCACGGCAGCACGAGCACGTAGTCCGGCCGATCCTCGGCGATCCGTTCCGGAGGCAGGATCGGGATCCGGGTGCCCGGGGTGAACCTGCCGTGCTTGTAGGGATTCCTGTCCACCGTGTACGCCAGGAGATCCGGGCGGATGCCACAGTGGTTGAGCAGCGTGTTGCCCTTGCCGGGCGCGCCGTAGCCGACCACGGTCCTGCCCTGGGCGGCGGCCACGGTGAGGAAGCCGAGCAGGTCGCGGCGGACCGCGGCCACCCGGCGGGCGAACTCGGTGTAGCCGGCGAGCTCGTGCAGCCCCGCGGCCTTCTCGCTGGCGAGCACGTCGGACACCCGCCGGCCGGGCTCGCCCGCGATCTCCGCCGGGCGGGCGAACAGCCGGATCGAGCCGCCGTGCGTGTCGAGCAGCTCGACGTCCACGAGGGCCAGCCCGCCGCTCGCCAGCGCGCGCTGCGCGGAGGCGACGGTGTAGTACTGGAAGTGCTCGTGGTAGATCGTGTCGTACTGGTTGCGCTCGAACAGCGTCAGCAGGTGCTGCACCTCGACCGACACCCAGCCGTCGTCGGCGACCAGTGCGCGCAGGCCCTTCGTGAAGCCCACGACGTCCGGGATGTGCGCGTAGACGTTGTTGGCCACCACGAGGTCCGCGGGCCCGTGCTCGGCGCGGACCGTGGCACCGGTGTCGGGACCGAGGAACGCGGTGACCGTGGGGACGCCCTTCTCCCGCGCGGCGGCGCCGACGTTGACCGACGGCTCGATGCCGAGGCAGCGGATGCCGCCTGCGGCCACGTGCTGGAGGAGGTAGCCGTCGTTGCTGGCGACCTCGACGACGAACGAGTCGGCGCCGAGCCCGAAGCGGACCACCGAGTCGAGCACGAGCTTCTTGGCGTGCTCGACCCAGGAGGTCGAGTACGACGAGAAGTAGGCGTACTCGGTGAAGGTGTCCTCGGGCGTGATGAGCGGTGGCAGCTGGGCGAGCCAGCAGCCGGTGCACACCCGCAGGTGCAGCGGGTAGGTCATCTCGGGCTCGTCGACCTGCTCCGCGGTGAGGAAGAGCTCACACGGCGGGGTGGCCCCGAGGTCGACGACGCTCACGAGGTCGGCGGATCCGCACAGCCGACAGGTCATCAGTACGCCCCCTGCCCGCCGAGCACCGCTCGGAAGGTCTTCCACAAGATCATCGCGTCCATGGCGAGCGACCAGTCCTCCACATATCGCAGGTCCAACCGGACCGCTTCCTCCCATGACAGGTCGCTACGACCGCTGACCTGCCACAGTCCGGTCAACCCGGGTTTGACGAGCAGCCGGCGCCGCATGTCCGGCTCGTAGCGGGCGGACTCCTCCGGCAGCGGCGGCCGCGGTCCCACGAGGGACATGGCGCCGGTGAGCACGTTGAACAGCTGCGGCAGCTCGTCGACCGAGTAGCGCCGCAGGATCGCGCCGACCCGGGTGATCCGGGGGTCCTTGCGCATCTTGAACAGCACGCCGGCGCCTTCGTTGGTCTTGGCGAGCCGGGCCTTGCGCCGGTCGGCGTCGCGGACCATCGTGCGGAACTTGACGATGGTGAACTCCTTGCCGGACTTGCCGACCCGGCGCTGCTTGTAGAACACGGGCCCGCGGCTGTCGATCATGATGGCGAGCGCGGTGAGGACCATCATCGGCCCGGTGATCGCCAGCATGAGGAAGGCACCGACCCGGTCGACCACGCCCTTGACCGCGCGGCGCATGCCGGTGAACACGGGTGCGCTGACCCGCAGCAGCGGCATCCCGAGAACGCCGCTGACGTGCAGCCGGGGACCGGCCACCTCCATGAGCGTCGGGGCGACGACCATCTCCGCCCCGGAGCCCTCGAGCTTCCAGGCGAGCCGCTGCAGCCGGCGTGGGGTCCAGTAGGGGTCGGCGGTGATCGCGACGATGCGGTAGCCGCCACGGCGGACGTGCTCCGCGACCTCGTCGAGCCGGCCGACCACGGAGACACCGTCGACGTGGTCGCTGGTGGTGCCGGTGCCGTCGGCGGTGCAGACGGCGGCGACCTGCCAGCCGATGTGTGGCGCGGCCTTGGTACGGGTGATCATGTCGCGCACGGAGTCCACGCCCCCGGCGACCATGACCGGCAGCAGGCACTCGCCGACGCGGCGGGCCTTGTGCAGGAGCTGGCGGAGCAGGTAGCGGGACAGCAGCGCGACGAGCGCGGCGACCGGGATGACGATGAACACCCACGGCCGGGCCGAGACGACGCCGGTGGCGAGCCCGGCGAGCCCGAGCGCCACGGCGGCGGCGAACATGCCGCGGCCGAGCCGGACGTACTCTTCCGCGCCCTGGCCGAGCACGACGAGGTGCCACGCTCTGTTCATGGCGAGCGAGACGAGGACGACGAGGACGGTGAGCCCGCCGAGCACGAGGTCCTTGAAGAGCGCGGCGCCGCTGACCGAGATCAGCCCGCCGACGATCAGTGCGGTGAGGAAGGTGACGAGGACGTCGGAGAGGATGACGTACCTGCGGTAGGCGGGCTCCCAGCCGGCAACGGGAAGCCGCGCTGGTTCGCCGACTGGCAGGGCGAGCGTGTGTCGGTTGACGGACAAGCCCCGCCAGATCGTCGATCTCCGACGTGGGGCGCCCAACTGTTGGTCACTCATTGTGGTCCCCCCAGCCGCACGCGTGCGCGCACGACGGGTTGAAGGGCGTCCCCGAGAGCCCAGTGCGGTCCGATTCGCTTGCGACCCAACGAATCGGTTTGCCCCTGCCGAGCCGTGGTCGCGTTCTGAGATTCGCTGAACGAACGGCGACTGTTACACGGAACGTGAGACTCGTATCCCCCTGAAGAGGGAGGTCCGCACCGTGGACCAGCACCGATAGCGCGATAGGCTCTCCCAACGTGCGAAGTCGATCACATTCCGCAGCAGACCGACCCCACCAGAAGGAGCGCAACCGGACGACCCCGTGCCCGAAGGGGCGGCGGAGCAGAGGGGGGCGGAGCGCAAAAAACCCCGGCGACAGGATCACCGGGGCATCGAGTGGCCAGGGGCGGGGTCGAACCGCCGACCTACCGCTTTTCAGTTCGCCGGAAGATCGTTCACCGGAGGTTGTGGGACTGATGTCATCCTGCTCAGAGACGGTTTCGCCCTCGCCTGAACGGACCCGACCCGACCTGTACTGAGACCCGCATTGAGACCCCGACGAGAACGGCTGCGGACGGTAGAGTCTCGGCCATGGCAACGACGTTCGCTGACCTTGAGGCGCGGGTGCGCGGTCTGGAATCACGGGCACAACGACCGAGGAAGACGTGACCGCGATCGTCACGACGGTGGTTGAGGTCCGAGACGACGTGAAGTGGCTGAAGCGCGCCGTCCAAGCGCTCCTCACCGACCGGAACCTGACCGTCCCCGAGGACGAGTCCGACGACGAGGACTGAGACCCGAACTGAGACCCAACAGCCCCCGGTGATCTTCGCCGGGGGCTGTTTTTGCAGGTGGCCAGGGGCGGGATCGAACCGCCGACCTACCGCTTTTCAGGCGGTCGCTCATACCAACTGAGCTACCTGGCCAAGACCTAGCTGGCCCAGCCCAACCTCTTCCGAGGTTGGCCCCGGCCTCGGAACTTCGTCTGAGGCTGGTCCGGCCCCAACGCAACCACGCCGGGTCCGGAGGAGCTCGCACCGGTGGGGGGTCTGGGGGGCTCGGCCCCCCAACTTCACACGGAGGTGACCCGGCCCGCGCACTCCGCGGGCACGGCCCACCCGGAACCTCCGCGACCCAGACGGGACTCGAACCCGCGACCTTCGCCGTGACAGGGCGACGCGCTAACCAACTGCGCCACTGGGCCTTGCTGTAGTACGTGCTCCCAACGGGATTCGAACCCGCGCTGCCGCCTTGAAAGGGCGGAGTCCTAGGCCGCTAGACGATGGGAGCCCGGGTTGCCCGCTTGGGAGCACGGAAAGCATAGGACACGACCCGCCCTGCATACAAAGCGGGTATCGCCAACCGCTCCACCTCGGGAAACCCCGGGCCCACCGAAGGCCGGCTACCGGCGGACCGGTGGGACGCCGTCGTCCCCCGGCGCGAGGCCGAGCATCTCGAGCAGCTCGCGGCAGTCCTCCACGTCCTTGGCGCCGCGGGCCACGGCAAGCTGGGCGCGGTGCACCTGCTCGTCGGTGACCCGCGATGTCTCGCCTGAGCGCGGTGCGGGGACGCCACCCGTGCCGAACGCGAGCGAGGTGTCACGGGTTTCATGTTGTAGCAGGAAGTCACGAACTTCGACCGGTCCGCTCATGTCGCCTCCCCGACCATCAGGTATTGGCGGAGAGGCTATGAGACGGAGGGCACTGTCCACAGCCCCCCGAGGAGTGAATCCCGACCCCACGGATAGTAGTCAGGGGTGATTCGGGCCCCCTCGAGTGAGCGAGACCATTCGCGTGACGGACCCCCGTGATCACTCGAACGGACGCAAAACGGTCACTGCGCACCCCTCGCGTGCCCACCGAGACGACACCCCGCCGACGGGGAACGCCCATCGGGTTGGCCCATGGTTGGGCCATGACCTGCGGTAACGGCATTTCGGACAAGCCGACCCATGTGGGGGACACCGCATCCCTCAAGCGCGGCGTGTCGCCCGTCGAAGACAGGACGGGATGGGGAGTTCGCCGATGAGGAGGAACCTGCAGTGCCCATGCACACGATCTACAACGTGTTCAACGTCACCGGGATGACCTGCGACCATTGCGCCGCCTCGGTCACCGAGGAGCTGTCCGAGCTCGACCACGTCACGGATGTCGCGGTGAACCTCGACACCGGCGCGGTGACGGTCGCGAGCGCCGACGAGCTGAGCCGGCCGCGGGTCGAAGCGGCCCTCGCGCACGCCGGCCACCACCTCGCCGACTGACCGCTCGGACAGACCCCGGGCTCCACAACACGCGCGTGCGGGTTCCCGTTGAAGAGTGCCGCTCCGCCGCGAGCAGTAGGTGAACAGTTCTCCCAATTTTTCCCGCCTACCCACTCCCACGAAGCGCGTGTGCGTGCAACAATCGTTTCGCTGACACACCCCCGGTCAGCGCCTGTGGAGATCCCCTCCGGCCCCCGCGTTCCTCCCCCTGGCGCGGGGGCCTCTCCAACCCTGCTCGACGCTTGGGCGCCTTCGCCGGGTGCTTGTATCTCCGGGGGGCCGAGCCCCCCGAACCCCCCACGGTGCGAGCTCCTCCGGACCCAGCGTGATCACTCTGAGTATTCACCAGCGTTCGGGCTGTCGGCTCTCGGGCTTCCGCCATCGGCTCTTGGGCTTCCGCCATCGGCTCTCGGGCTTCCGCCATCGGCTCTCGGGCTTCCGCCATCGGCTCTCGGGCTGTTGGCGCTCGGGGGCATCGATCTCGCGGGGCCCTCGCCGGTCTCCGCCGGGTGTGTCGAAGCGCGTCGAAGGGGTGTTGGCGGTCGCGGGTGGGTGTGATCTGTGCGATCACTTTTGGGGGGTTCGATCTTTGGGGCCTACCTGAAGTGGGGTTTTGTTCTCACTACTGAGGGTGCACGTACCTTTACCGGTGAAAAAGGGTTGTCTCGCTTGGTTGACCGCAATCAGTTCGTTACCCTCTCGATGTGCTTTTCACAGGACGCAGTCGACCGAGTGTCAAGGCGGCGGATGACGCCGCCAACGCCGGGCGCCATCGCACCGAGGGCCAGGAGCAGGAAGATCGGCCCGACGAGGACCTGGAGTCCTACCTCGCGGCACTTTCCCCAGAAGGCGACCCCGAGTCCACCGGGTCCGGCCGCCGGTTCGGCGGCGCGCAGGTCTACCAGCTGCGCCTCCCCCTCATGGCCAACGAGCAGCTCCGCGAGCTCGCCGCCCACCACCAAACCTCCCCGATGGCGCTCGCCCAGGAATGGGTTCTCCAGCGCCTCGAGTGGGAGTCCCAGCACCTCCACCGACGCTAGAAAACCCCCGAATTCAACCCCGAACAAGCCAGCAGGGCCCCGGTCGCAATGACCGGGGCCCTTTAGTTTCGCGCCGAGAGAACTAGAGCGCGCGGACGTTCGTGGCCTGGGGGCCCTTGGTGCCCTGCCCGACCTCGAACTCGACCCGCTGGTTCTCTTCCAGGGTGCGGAATCCCTTGCCCTGGATCTCCGAGTAGTGCACGAAGACATCGGCATCGCCGTCGTCGACGGCGATGAACCCGAAGCCCTTCTCGGAGTTGAACCACTTCACAGTGCCCTGTGCCATCTACCTGCCTCCATCGCAGGATCAGCATGGGGTTACACCGTGCAACCCCGGCAGCCCCCGGGCGTTGCCTCCGCCAACCTCAGCGAAAGAGCCGCACGCCCGCGTTTTCGTTCCGCGAGCGTGGAAAGCACGAACACAGAAACTACGGCCTGCGCGAGAAAGCTTATCGCGGAGAGGAGCCGTAGCACTACCACCAGCACACAGGGGATTACGCCCCTCACCCGATCTACGCAGCTTGAGGAGGGGTGATCAGCTGTGATCTGTGTCACATCCGAATGAGTCAACGTCACACCGACCAAAGGCGTCGAAAGAGGTGTGCGGACGCCGGGGTATCGACAGGGGGATGGATGAGCGCTCGTCGGGGTGGATCTGGTCGCAGGACGTCAGGCCGCCGACCTGGCGGCCTGACGCTGGCCCTGCTGGCCGCCGGGGTGGTCGCGACGTTGGGGCTGACGGCGTGCAGCTCCGGCGACGGGGACGCGCGGCCCGCGGGTGGCGGCACGGACGACGCGCCGAAGGTCCAGGCCAAGCCCAAGCCGGCCGCGCAGATCGCGCTGCAGCCGGCCGCGGGCGCGCGGAACGTCAGCCCGGTGGCGCCGGTCAAGGTCACCGTCGCCGACGGCAGCATCGAGACGCTCACCCTCACCAACCCGACCGGCAAGCAGGTCAAGGGGACCCTGGCGCCGGACAAGACGTCCTGGACGGTCGCGGAGCCGCTCGGCTACGCCAAGACCTACACCTGGGCGGGCACCGCGCTCGGCGCGGACGGGGAGCGGAAGCAGATCGCCGGCGCGTTCACCACGGTCACGCCGGACTCGCTCGTCAACACCACGATCAACACGGGGGACGGCAAGACCTACGGCGTCGCGATGCCGATCGCGGTCACGTTCGACGGGCCGGTCACCGACAAGGCCGCCGCGCAGCGGTCGATGACCGTGCAGACGTCCGTGCCGGTCGAGGGCGCCTGGGCCTGGCTCGACGATCGCCGGGCGCACTGGCGGCCGAAGGCCTACTGGCCGGCCGGCACCCACGTGACGGTGAACCTCCAGCTCTACGGCGTGCCCTACGGGGAAGGCTCCTACGGCAACGACGACATGACCTCGCAGTTCACCATCGGCCGCAACCAGGTCGTGAAGGCCGACACGCAGACCCACCGGCTGCAGGTGTTCCGCGGCGGCAAGCTCGTCCAGGACTTCCCGGCCAGCATGGGCCTCGACTCCGACCCGGCCGGGTGACCAACAGCGGCACGCACGTGGTGATGTCCAAGCACGAGTCGTACTCGATGTCCAACCCGAAGTACGACTACTTCGACGTGGTGGTCCCGTGGGCGGTGCGGATCTCCAACAACGGCGAGTTCGTGCACGGGTACGGGCCGTCGGTGTGGGCGCAGGGCAGCCAGAACGTCTCGCACGGCTGCGTGAACCTCTCCCCGAGCAACGCCAAGACCTACTTCGACAGCGCGCTGGTCGGCGACCCGGTGGAGATCTCCGGCAGCAACAAGCAGCTCGACGCGGCCGACGGCGACTACTACGACTGGGCCGTCCCGTGGGACCAGTAGATCGGGATGTCCGCGGTCGCCTGACGCCTCCGGCTGACCCGTTCGGCTGACCGCGGTGGAGCGTCGCGGGCATAATGCCGGCGACGTCAAGGGCGGGAGCGGCGATGCAAGGTGGGGCGGCTCGACCCCGGCGGGTCCCGGCCGACCTGGAACGCCGGTTCGCCGCGCTGTCCGCCGCGCTGGGCTCCCCGGGCACCGGGCCGGACGCCGAGCCCGAGCAACCCGGCAGCGAGGTGGCCGGCGAGGTGGCCGCCGGCTATCTCGTCGTCCGGGCGTCCGGGGCGAGCGCGGCGCGGGTTGCTATCGACGCGATCCGTCAACCCTCGCTCGCCAAGGCCAAGGTCGAGCCCGACCAGATCCAGCTGGTCATGCGGGCCTCGCTGCCCCGCTACCTGCCGGCGGCCGGGGTGAGCCTCCGCTTCCCCGAGTGCTCGCTGCGGGCCCAGCCGGCCGGGCGGCACGGGACCGTGCTGCTCACCGTGGCCACGAGCAAGCTGTCGATCAGCTTCGGGGAGCTGCGACCGCTGCTGTTCCGCCCGGTGCCGGTGGAGCGGCCGCTGCAGACGCTGTTCGCCGCGGCGGTGGCACACCTGCTCGTGGTGGCCGAGTCGCTGGACCAGCACGGGATCAAGCCGTACCTCACCGGGCTCGCCGAGCTGGTGCTGCGCAGCGCGTTGCGGACGGAGCTCAACCGGGCCGACGCGATCGCGACCCGGCGGCGCGACGCGGTGGAGTACATCAAGGAGAACCTGGCCGACCCCGCGCTGTCCGCGGACCGGATCGCCGACGCGTTGTTCATCTCCCGGCGCCGGCTCTACCAGCTCTTCGATGACGGGGACGGGGTGTCCGGCCGGATCAGGCAGCTGCGCATCGACCGGGCGAAGGAGCTGCTCGGCGACCCGGCGCACGCGGTGAAGGGCATCGGCGAGATCTCCCGGCAGTGCGGCTTCGCCAACGCGGCGCACTTCTCGCGGACGTTCCGCAAGGTGGTCGGCGAGGCCCCGCGCGACTACCGCGACCGCGTCCTGCGCGATCAGTAGCGCGCGGCGTACCAGGTGGGCGTCTCGCCGAACATCTCCTTGAAGTCGCGGACGAAGTGGGCCTGGTCGGCGTAGCCGAGCTCGACGGCGAGCGACGCCCAGTCGATCTCCGCGCCTTTCGCCAGCCGCTCGGTGACCTCGTGCAGCCGGTAGCGGCGGATCACCCACTTCGGCCCGATGCCGACGTACTCGGCGAACAGCCGTTGCAGCCCGCGGACGCTCATACCGCTCGCGTGCGCCAGGTCGTCGACCCTCGTGAGGTCGGGCTTGGCGACGATCATCGAGACGATGTCCGCGGCCTCGTCCGCCCGCGGGTCGGGCGCCGGCCGCCGCGCGAGCAGGCACCGCTCGACGGTCTCCACGCTCGGCCGGTCCGGGAGGTCGGTGAACACCTCGCGGGCGTCGAGGGACCGGTCGGTGATCGTCGACACGGACGCGTGCAGGAACGGCCGGAAGCAGCCTGGCCGGAACGCCACGCCGAACACGCCGCTCCGGCCGGCGAGCACCTTGGTCTGGTGGCCGCTCGCGACGCCGCGCACGTAAGCGGCACCGTCCTGGAAGGTCAGGTGCACGTTGGGATACGGGACGATCTTCTGCCGGTAGGGCTCGGCGTAGTCCCAGGAGACGTCCCAGTAGTAGGAGACGTACCGTTCCAGCTCCGGCGACGGCAGCGGGAAGTCGTGCCGCTGGTAGGTCAACCAGGCACTGCCTAGCTCGCGCGTGTCCCTGGGCACGGGCCCGAGTCTACGTGGCGTTTGTTCTAGCCGGCCGGGATCGCGGGCTGGTTTGCCTGACGCCATGTCCGCGAAGCACATCGCCCAGGCGGCCACGCCGCTGCTCGAGATCGTCCGCACCGTCGAGCCGGACCAGCTCGACGCACCGACCCCGTGCACCGAGTTCGAGTACGTGCACGACGAGGTGGCGCGCCACACTGGACCGCCTGCTGGCGCTGTCCGGCCGCGACACTAGCGGCCGCTCGACACCCGCATCCTCGGGTCGTTCGGCGCCACCTCGAAGTCCACCGATGACACCAGCCGGCCGAGTACGGTGGCCAGCTCCAGCCAGCCGCGGCCGGTGGTCGAGTGCAGGGTGAACACCGCCATCCGCTTGCCGGTCGGGTCGATGACGACCGCCTGGAGCTGGCACCCCGACGGGAGCCCGGTCCGGGACGGGCCGTCCACCACGAGCCGTTCCGCGATCACCACGGGGTAGCCGCGTTCGGTGCGGGACTCGGTCACCTCACGGATGTCGGCGCTGCCGGCGTCGGCGAGGTAGTGCCGCAGCTCGGCCGCGGCGTCCGGGCCGAGCGGGGCGTCGGCGGTGACGACCATGCCGACGAGGATCGCCGGGTCGGCGTTCTGGTGCGTCACGACCGCCACCAGGCCCGCGCCGTTCGCGTGGGCGAGCTCCGCGGCGTCGCGGGCGGCGAGCGCGATGCCGGGGTCGTGCGCGGAGTCGCGACCGCGGACCTCGATCATCGAGTCGGTCAACGCGCGCTCGGTCGCCTCGACCGACTGCACGGACACGGGGGTGACCCCCTGGATCGCGGCGAGCTTCACGACTCGGCCTGCAGCGGGGTCTCGCCGAGGACGATCAGCTCACCGGAGGGTCTGAGCCCGCCGGTCAGCGCCCCGGCGAAGGCCGAGCCCGCGCCGCTCGGCACCTGGACCGGGCCGGCCCGGGGTGGGCGCAGCAGGCCGCCGAGCGCGGCCGAGGTGCGCGAGGCCGAGCCCAGGACGCCGGCCAGGGCGCGGATCGCCGAGCTCTCCGCGCGGGGCGTCGGGGCGGCACCGCCCGCGACGGCCAGGGCGTCGGCGACCTCGTCGGCCGCCCGCCGGTGCTCCCGTTCCAGGTCACGCGCCTCGTCGAGGACCGAGGAGAGCGCCGTCTCCAGGTCGGCGACCCGGCTCGTGGCGCCGGACAGCTCGATGCTCGCCCCGGCCGCTGCGGACGGCGTCGCGGCGAGGTCGAGCGCGTTCTGCTTGTCCTGCACGGCGTCCCGGGCGTCGTCGAGCCGGCGGCGCAACCGCACCGCTCTCGCGTCCAGCTCCTCGGTGTGCCGCTTGTCGGCCACGAGCGTGCGGGCCCACCCCTCGAGCGCGGCCACCGCGTCGCGCAGGCGTCGCCGCGTGCCGTCGAAGTCCGACGGGGTGGCGTGCAGCCTGGCGCGGAACGTGTCGGCCGCCTCGCCCTGCCAGGCCGCGGACTGCCGCTCCGCGTCCCGCAGCGCCGGTTCGACCGCGCCGAGCGCCGAGTCGGCCGAGGTCAGCTGCGCGATCGCGGCGTGCACGGAGTCCAGCCGGCCGGGCGTCGGGTCGAACTCCAGGCCCCGGTAGGTCACCACCGGTCACCGCCGGCGCGGCGCAGCCGGTCGAGCGCGGCGTCGTCGAGCGCGGCATACCCGCCGCCGATCGACTCGACCAGCGCGGCATCGTCGCCGACCGCCCGCAGCACCGCGGTGAGCTCCTCGCGGGTGCCGGCGATCAGCTCGCCGACCACGGCGTCGAGCCGGCCGGGACCCAGGCCGGCACAACCGTCGAGCTTGTCGACCGCGCCGGACACGGACTCCGCCGCGGCGCCCAGCACCCGCGCGGTGACCCCGATGGCGGCCAGATCGGCCTCGAACCCGGACACGGCCGCCTCCTCAGCTTCGCGCTACGCGCCGAACACCGGAGGATAGGCGGGCGGCAGGTCCTCCAACAGGTCGAGGCCGTCGTCGTACTTGTTCTTGTGCTCCTTGTCCTCGTCCCCGTTCGCGCCGCCGCCGAACGGCATGCCGCCGAACGCTCCGGCGCCGCCCCGCGCACCCGCCGCGGCCCCACCCGGGACGCCGCCGATCACCCCCGACCCGCCGGGCATGCCCCGGCCGGCGAGCGCACCCGCGCCGACGCCGCCACCGATGCCGACACCGCCCCGAACGGCGTCCGCGCCGGCGCCACCGCCGGACAAGCTCCCGATCCCACCGCCGTAGCCCGTGCCACCCTGCCCGCCGGGACCACCCGGGCCGGCCGAGCCGGACATGAACGGGTCGACGTAGCCGGCCGCCACGGTCGAGGCGTTCGCGCCGGGGACGGTGGACGGCGATGACGGCGGGTCGGACGGCCCGGGTCCGGGCGGGGTCGATCCGCCCCCCGAAGGCGGATCGGCCACCGGGTCGGGCGGGCGCGGCGTCCAGGCCGGCGCGTCCTGGAGCTGCGGCGCGGCCCCGTCGAACCGCGGCATCGAGTCGTGGACGTCCTTGCTCCGCGACTCGTAGCTCTCCATCACCGCGACGGCCTCGGCCTTGCGCTCCTGCGCCTCCCGGTGGCTCACCATGCCGTCCGAGAGCAGCTGCTTGAGGAACACCGCGTCGCTCGGGCCACCGGTCATCGTGACCGTGTAGCCCTCGCGGAAGTTGCGCTCGGCGGTGGCGTAGCCCGGCTCCGGCATCTTGCGCTGCGCGTGGATGACCGCGTCGGTGTAGTTGGACATGCCGACGGCGATCTGGTCGGCGGTGTGGCTCGCGGTGCCCGCCCAGGTCATCAGCCTGCTGTTCGCCTCGGCGGCGCTCACCGCGGCCTGGCCCTGCCAGGTGCCCATGACCTCCTGGACGACGGCCTGCACCGCACCCGTGGTCCGCTCGATCGCGCCGGCGAGCTTCGTCCAGCGGTCGGCATGGTTCGACATCCTGGCCGGGTCGGCCCGCATGATCATGTCGTAGAGCTCGTTGTGCTGGTAGACGTCCCAGTTGACCTTGCCGAAGTGGGAGGCCTTGCGGTTGCCCTTCCGCACCTTCTTGTTCTTCTCGCCATGCGTGACGTCGGCCTTGGACCTGCCGTGCACCTCGCGGCTGGTGCGGTGCAGGCGGTCGGTGTCGTAGCCGTCGGGCGCGTCCGTCACTCGCCCTCCCCTTCCATGCGAGCCATCTGCTGCTGCAGCCGGGCCACGGTGTCGCCGTCGACCCCCCGGTAGGTGTCCAGCGTCTTGAGGATGGCGATCCGGACGGCGATCAGCTCCTGCATGTAGTCCCACAGTGCGCCTTGCACGCCGCCGTCGATGTCGACCCGATGCATGAACGCCTTGCGCATCGGTCCGGTCACCGGGCTCGAGCCGTCACCGAGCGGCTCGGAGAGCTCGGCGGCCTCCCGCAGCTGCCGCTCCAGGTCGTCGTGCAGGTCCGCGAGCTTGTGCTCGGCGGCGGCGAGTGCCGCGAAGTCGGTGGCGACGCCGTCCACGTTGGTGCCGGTCGCGCCGAACTGCGGCGTCGCGCCGACCGTGAGGTCGGTCAGGTGCGCCCGGTGGCGTTCCCGCCTGTGTTCGCGGTACAGCTCCTTCGCCTCGGTGAAGCTGTCCACCCGTTCGCGCGCCATGCGCAACCTCCACCCGGATCCCTCGCCCTGTGGGCATCAGCCTGGCCATAGTGACTCTCGCGGACCAGCAAATCCAGCGCCTTGTGCACAACTGGTCACAATCGCGACTCAGCTGAACAAGCGCGCCGGGAGCAGGAGCCGGGCCAGCTCGTCGGCCAGTACCGAGGAGCGTTCCAGCGCCGGCGCCAGCACGTCCAGCACCGAAGGGATGCTTTCCGCGTCGGGCCTGCCCGGCTGGTCCTGTTCGATGGCGCACCTCCTCGGTCCGTTCCATTCCACCCGCCCGGCAGGCGGCGGCCCCAGCGCGGCTGCACAGCGGGGCACGGGCACGACTCATCCGGGCAACATCACGGGCTGAAAGGTTCTCAGCGGTCCCGAACTACGCTGTTCGCGTGAGTCGCGTACCCCCACCGTGGCCTCCGGTCGAGGTCGAGCACCCGGACCGGCATCCGGACGCCCCCGCCCCAGGCAGCAAGCTCGGCGCCCACTACGCCTACTGCTTCGGCTGCGGTGACGAGGTCGAGCACGGTCTGCACCTGCATGCCGAGGCCGGTGCGGGGCAGACGATCCTCGCCCAGTTCACCGTCACCGACGCCCACCAGGGCGCGCCGGGCCTGGCCCACGGCGGCCTGCTGGCCTGCGCGTTCGACGAGGCGCTCGGCGCGACCGTCGGCCACCTGCTCCGCAGGCCCGCGGTCACCGGCAAGCTCGAGACCGACTTCCTGCGGCCGGTGCCGATCGGCTCGACCCTGCACATCGTCGGCAAGCTCGACGGGATCGCCGGGCGCAAGGTGTACGCGAGCGCGGACGGCAGGCTCGACGCGCCGGACGGACCGGTCGCGCTCCGGGCCAGGGCGCTGTTCGTGATCGTCGAGTTCAGCCACTTCATCGAGCACGGCCGCGCGGAGGACCTGCGCGCGGTCGCCGAGGATCCCAGCCTGCTGCGGCGGCGCTTCGACATCAACCCCTGACAGGAGCGTTCGATGTTCGGCGTGATCCTCAGCGCGCTGGTCGCGCTCATGCACTTTTACGTGTGGAAGAGGCTGGTCAAGGACACCACCGCGAAGGGGGTGTGGCGCAGGGTCGGCTCGGTCGCGTTCACCCTGCTCGCGGTGCTGGTGTTCGTCACGCTGACGCTGGGCCGGTCGGTCGAGCCGGACGTGGCGCGGTGGTTCGCCTGGCCGGGCTACATCTGGTTCGCCGTGGTCGTATACCTCTTCCTCATCACGCTGGTGCTGGAGCTGCCGCGGCTGGCTCTGCGCGGGTGGGTGCGCCGCCGCCCGCTGGAGGCCACCGCCACCACCGACGCGGCACCCGTCACCCCGGCCCCGGACCCCGAGCCGCTGCCCGAGGCGGCGCGTTCCGGCAAGCCCGAGATCAACCAGAGCCGCAGGCTGTTCCTCGCCCGCGGCGCCGGGCTGGTCGCCGGGGCCGCCTCGGTGTCGCTCGTCGGCGTCGGGATCGGCAACGCGCTCGGCCCGCCCGACCTGCTGCGGGTGCCGGTGGGTTTGCGCCGGTTGGACCCCGGCCTCGCCGGCTTCCGGATCGCCGTGGTCAGCGACATCCACCTCAGCGCGATCCTCGGCCGGCCGCACACCGAGCGGGTCGTCCGCATGATCAACGAGCAGTCGCCCGACCTCGTCGCGATCGTCGGCGACCTGGCCGACGGCACACCCGAGGAGCTCGGCCCGGCCGCCGAACCGCTGCGGGACCTGGTGTCGCGCGAGGGCAGCTTCTTCGTCACGGGCAACCACGAGTACTTCATCGACCCGGACGCGTGGATCCGCGAGCTGGACCGGCTGGGCGTGCACACCTTGCGCAACGAACGGACGACGATCACCCGCGGCGGCGCGTCGCTCGACCTGGCCGGCGTCACCGACGTGAGCGGCCGCTCGCGTGACGACGGCCCGGACTTCGGCAAGGCGCTGGACGGCCGGCCCGAGGATCGGCCGGTGGTGTTGATGGCCCACCAGCCGGTGCAGGTCTCCGACGCCGCCGAGCGGGGTGTCGACCTGCAGCTGTCCGGCCACACCCACGGCGGCCAGCTGTACCCGTTCCACCACGTCGTCTCGCTCGCCCAGCCCTCGCTGGCCGGGTTGTCCAAAGTGGACGACACCTGGCTGTACGTCACCCGCGGCGCGGGTTTCTGGGGCCCGCCGGTCCGGGTCGGCGCGCCGCCGGACATCACGGTCATCGAGCTGGTGCGGTGAGGTACGCCTGGCTCACGGTGCCGGTGGCGCTGGTCCTCGTCGTCGTCCGCGCGTTCACCCGGTTCCGGCGCCCGCCGGCCAACAACCCGGCCGCGGTCCTGGCCCGCGCCTCGTCGGGCCGCCCGCGCGTCGTGTGCCTCGGCGCGAGCACCGTGCACGGCAACATCAGCTTCAACTGGGTCGACGAGCTCGCCCGCCGGCTGCCGGCGTTCGAGTGGGTCAACGCCGGCATCAACGGGGAGACCTCGGCGCAGGTGCTCGACCGGCTGCCGGACGTCGTCGCGTGCACGCCCGGCCACGTCGTGGTGCAGGTGGGCGGCAACGACCTGCTCGCCCGCGACGAGCCGCTGGACCTCGAGGCGTTCACCGCCAACCTCACGGCCATCGTGGCCGGCCTGCGAGCGACCGGCGCCCGGATCGCGCTGCTGTCGTTCCAGCCGCCGGGTGAGCGACCCGACTCGCCCGTCGGCGCCGCCGCGGCCCGGCTCGCCGCCGCCGTCCGGCGCGTCGCCGCCGACGAGGACGTCGCCTACCTGCCCTTGCCCGAGCGCCTCACGGACCTGCTGGCGCGGCGGGGTCCCACCGGCAAGGGCCTGGCCGAGTCGTCGTGGCCGTTCCTCCGGGCGCGTGCTGCGCCTGGGACTGGGCGTCGATCTGGACCGGGTCGGCCGCCTCAACGGCTATGCGATCCACACCGACGGCCTGCACCTGGCGAGCGACGCCGGCCGGGTCGCCGCGGACCTGGTCGAGCGGTTCATGGCTACGTGAGGGTGCGGGGGCGGATCGCGTTGGCCTTGTCGACGAGCTCGTGGCGTTGTTCCGGGGTGCTCGCGAGGCGGGCCAGCGCGCGGTAGCAGCGTTCAAGGCCGAACCGAAGCTCCTTTTCGGACAGCCGGCAGCCGAGGACCATGCGGGCGTCGGAGTTGTCCGCGGCCGCGCCGGGGCGGCCCGCCCGCACCCAGCTGTACGCGGCCTCCAGCACCTCGGCCGACAGGGTCGTGCGGCGCTCGGCGTCCAGGGCCAGGCGTTCGAGCCGGCGGGCGGCGTCGTGCAGGTCGTGCTCGCCGACCTTGGCGACCTCGTCGGCCCTGGTCTTGATCTTGATGGCGGCGACCTGGGCGGCGACGTGGTGGCTGGAGGTGTCCGGCACGGCCTCGAGAACCTCGATCGCGCTGGCCCGGGCGCCCTGCGCGAGATAGACCCTGGCCAGACCGAACGCGGCGCTCACCCAGGCCCGGTCGGTACGCCACACCAGCTCGTAGTACCGCGCGGCGGCGAAGTAGTTGCCGGCGTACTCGGCACTGACCGCGAGCGCGAGCTTGGGCGCGATCTCGCCGGGCACCGCGTCGTAGACCTTCTCGAACGCGGCCGTGGCGTCGACCGGCCGGTGGGTCGCGACCGCGATCAGGCCCTGGTACCAGTCGGGCCGCCAGTCGGCGGGGTCGGTGACGAGCCTGCGGGCGGCCTCGAGCTCGTTGGCCGCGGCCCGCAGGTCACCCAGCTCGAGCCGGGCTCGGACCATCCGCAGCCGCACCTCGATCGAGTCCTGCGGCGCGGAGGCGAGCGCGGCCACCGCCTCCGCGGGCTCGGTGGCGGTGATGCTCGCGAGGGTGCTGGCCGCGTGGTCGTGCGTGTCGACCATCGGCAGCGGCAGGATCGACGCCACCTCGAGCGGGTTCGGCGACGGCAGCGACCCGCGCTCGCCGACGACCATGCCGGAGCCGAACGTCCTGGTCTCCAACGCGAACACGGTCGACGTGCCGGGCCGCGGGCGGCCGGTGCCGAGCGCCATCACCTCGCGCAGCACGCCGGTGAGCTGGTCGGCCATCTCCTCGGCGGAGGTGAACCGCAGCGCGGCGTTCTCGTGCGTGGCACGCTTGAGGACCCGGTGGTAGGAGCCGAACAGCGCGAACAGCGGCTCCTCGTCCGAGCCGGGCAGGGTGTACTTGTGCCGCGTGGTGTAGCCGGCGAACTCGATCGACAGCACGGCGAGCGTGCGGCCGACGGTGTAGATGTCGGAGGCGACCGTGGCGCCCTCGGTGGCGAGCTCCGGCGCGGAGTAGCCGAGGGTGAAGAACAGCGGGCTCTCGTAGTCGTCGGTCTGCCGCACGGCGCCGAGGTCGATGAGCTTGAGCTGCTCGCCGGCCTGGATCACGTTGTCCGGTTTGAGGTCGCAGTAGAGCATGGTGATGCTGTGCAGGTAGCCGATCGCGGGCAGGATCTCGAGCCCGTAGGCGATGACCTGGCCGATCGGCAGCGGTTCCGCGCGCCCGGTCTCCCGGTGGTGCTCGAGGGCCAGCTGGCGAAGCGACTGGCCGCCGACGTACTCCATCACGATGTAGCCGACGAGGTTGCCGGTCTTGGGGTCCGGGTGCTGGACGAAGTTGTAGATGCGCACCACGTTGGGGTGCTCGACCTCGGCCAGGAAGCGGCGCTCGGCCACCGCGGACGCCATGGAGGTGGCGTCGCCGGTGTCGATCATGCCCTTGAGCACGACCCACCGGTCGGAGACGTTGTGGTCCTTGGCCAGGTAGATCCAGCCCAGCCCGCCGTAGGCCAGGCACCCGAGCACCTCGTACTGCCCGCCGACAAGGTCGCCCCGGAAGAGGCGCGGCCGGAAGTTGAACGGCGTGCCGCAGGTGGCGCACTCGCCCTCGGTGGTGCCGGGCCGGTCGTCCTTGCCGCGGCCGACCTCGGCGCCGCAGTTGCTGCAGAACCGCTTGTTCTCGCTGACCGCGGGGTCGGTCAGGACGGCCGAGGCCGGGTCCTTGACGGGGACGACGGGCACCTCGACCAGCCCGGCGCCGAGCCGTCCCCGCCCGGAGGTGCGGGAGGAGGTCCGCCGGCCGGTGCCGGGGAACGAGCTGGACCCGGTGCTGTGCGTACTGTCCGGCGGCGCCTGCAGCGCGGTGGCCGCGGCTTCCGGCGGCTTGGGCGGATCGATGCTGAGCGTCTGCGGGACCTCGCCGAGGACGCTGGTCGGCTGTGGCTCGTCGTCGGCGAGCGCGTTGGGCGGGCGAACTCCGGGCTGCCGCGGGAGGACGTCGGGCATGGGGATGTTCTGCCCCCACTGCATCCCTTGGGGCGGCCCGCCTTGGCCGGCTGGCCTCGGTTGCCCGTACTGCGCCGGCAGCGGCTGGCTGTACCGCAGCGGTTGGCTGACCGAGGACGGTCCCGACTGGCCGGCGTAGGGCTGCGACTGGCTGGGCTGCCCCTGCCCGAACTGCCCCGGCTGCGGCTGCCCGGGCTGGGCCTGGCCGTACTGCCCGGCCGGAGCCCGACCTTGTTGCGGCTGGCCGGGCTGCGGCGGCCCGAAGGGCGCCTGCGGCTGGCTGGGCTGGGCCTGCCCGAACGGTCCCGGCTGGCTGGGCTGGGGTTGGGCGAACGCCCCTGGCTGCGGGTGCGATGCCGGCGGCTGGCCCGGCTGCCACTGCCCGCCCCGCGGCTGGGCCGAGGGTTGCTGCCCTGTCTGCGGCTGCCCGACCTGGTGATGCGGCGCGGCCGCCGGATCTTGTCCCGGCAGCAGCTGGCCGACGGGTTGGCCGAACACGGTCGGCTGGCCTGGCTGGGCCTGCCCGGCCGGCTGGTGCCGCGGCGCTTCCGGCTGCGCCTGTTCCTGCTGTCCCTGCTGGGTCTGTGCCGCGGGCGGTCGGCCCGCTCCCTGCCCTTGCGATGACTGCCCCACCGGTTGCCCCCCTGCTTGCTGCTGCCCCGTCGACGCCCCCGGCCGGCCCGGCCCGCCGACACCCGCTGCCGCACCACCCGCGGCCGGCGTGCCACCGGCCGGTGCGCGCGGCGCCGGGGAGGGCTTCGCGCCCGGGGAGTCCGGCCTGCGGTGAGCACCTGACGGTCGCGGCGGTTCCTCCTCGCCGGACAGTGCGGCCGCCGAGCGGAACCAACCGGTGCCGTCGGCGCTGTTGTCCGCGGCCTCGCGCAGCCGTGACGCCTGCTCCTCGGCCTCCCTGCGCAGGCGCTCGGCCTCCTGGTCAGCGGTGGCCGCGACGGCCATCCCGCACACCGTGCAGTTGCCGTCCACGAGCTCACCGGCGCAACCCGGCCTCGGGCACCTGGTCATCCCCACCTCAGTCCCGGTACTTGGGCGTCGGCGGATCCGGCCGTGGCTCGCCGGTGGGGCCCAACCACTTGTCGTAGCTGTCCGCCCACGCGCCGTCCGCCACGGACTGCGCCAGCACCCCGTTGACGAACTGCACCATGTCCACATTCTTCTTGGGAATCCCGATCCCGTACGGCTCGCGGGTGATCCGCGGCCCGACCATCTTCACGTTCGGGTCCTGGGCCACCATCCCCGCGAGGATCGTGTCGTCGGTCGACATCGCGTCCACCTGGCCCTGCTGCAGCATGATCAGGCAGTCCGACCAGTTGTCCACCTGCACGGGGATCGGGTCGGCCTTGTGCTCGGCGATGGTCTTGATCGACGTGGATCCCTTTGCGGCGCACACCTTCTTGCCGCCCAGCTGGTCGAGGCTCGTCACCTTCGACGCGCGGTCGACCAGCAGCCGCTGGCCCGCGGTGTAGTAGATGGCCGAGAAGTTGATCTGCTGCCAGCGCGCGCAGGTCGCGGTCATCGTGCGGACGACGATGTGCACCTGGTTGTTCTTGAGCGCGTCGATCCGGCCGGCCGACGTGACGACCTTGAACTGGACCTTGTTCGGGTCGCCGAAGATGGCCTTCGCGATCTCGCGCACCCGGTCGATGTCGAAGCCCTCGAGCGCGTTGGTCGTCGGGTCGCGGAACCCGAAGAGGAACGTGTTCTGGTCGACCCCGGCGATCAGCTTGCCGCTGTCCTGGATCGCCTTCATCGTCGAGCCCGCGGGCATCCGACCCGGCTGCGGCATGGACTCGGGCGGCCGGAAGCTCGCCTCCGGGTCGCAGTTCGGAGTGGGTGCGGCGGAGGTCGACGGCGGCGCGGGGTTCTCCTCGACACCCACCGGCGCCGGCCGCTCGACGGAGTCCACTGCGGCCAGATCGACCGGCCTGCCGCCGCCCGCGCATCCGGTGGCGCAGGCGAGCAGCAACGACAACACCACCGCGCCGCGCTTGTTGCTCACCGGTACTCCTGAAGTCGTTCCCTGATTCCCATTGTCACCCCGGCGGCGGCCAGCAGCGCCAGAGCCGCGGTCCCGGGCGCCAGTCCGGTCATCGCCTCGCTCGCCGAGCTGGTCTCGTCGACGAACACCCCGCGCCCGTCGTTGATCGCGCGCAGCAGGTTGGCGTCGAGCTCGTTGAACGCGCCCGCCGCGCCGTCCTCGGCGTCGCCGATGGCCAGCGCCACCGCCTCCTGGTACTGGCCGTCGTCGTCGAGCTGGCGGACCCGGTCGTGCGCGTCGAGCCACGCGGTCACGTTCGCCCTGGCCGCCTCGATCGCGTCGGACGTCTCCTGGTTCGCCGCCAGCCCCTGGGCGCGCACCAGCAGGTTCTCGTCGCCGTCGCCGGAGACCTCGGACGCGAGGGACTGCCAGTCGTCCTCGTACTCTGCGCCGTCACCGCGCGCGACCAGGGTGAGCGTCTCGTTGGCCCGCATCTTGAGCGCGTTGATCCGGGCCTGCACGGCCAGCTCCACCTGCTGGGTGCCGCTGTCCTGCCCGTTCGCGACCTTCGCCGACTCGAGCAGCAGCGCCACGGTGCCCCAGGCGAGCCCGACCACCACAGCGATGGTGGCGACCACCAGCCCCACGTTGAGCAGCCGGTTGGTCCGCCGGGTCAGGTACATCTGGGTGGCGACGAACGCGACCAGCAGCACGAGCACCAGGCCGGCGGTGATCCACGGGAACTCCCTGGCCTGCGCCTGCTCGTCGGCGAGCCGGCGGGAGTCGATGGAGTACAGCTCCTGCGCGGCCGGCAGCAGTTTCGCGCGCATCAGCCCGGACGCCTCGCGAAGGTAGGCCGCACCGGCCGGGAAGCCCTGCCGGTTGTAGGCCCGCGCGGTCTCGACGAGTCCGGTGTAGACGGGCAGCTGCTGGGCGAGCTGGTCTACCTGCTCCTCGGCCTCGGGCACGCCGGCGACGTCCGCCGACGCCTTCGCCAGGTTGGCGCCGGCCTGGGCGATGTCCAGCTCGTAGCGCTCGCGCAGGGCCGCGGGCGGGTTGCCACCGGAGAGGAACGCGCTGGCCGCGGTGGCGTCGGCGTCGGACAGCGAGCGGTAGATCTGCTGGGACGCGGCGGCGAGCGGCTCGCGGTGGTCGATCAGGTTGTCGATCGTGGCCTGCTTCTGCTGCAGTGCGATCGCCCCGGTGACCCCGGTGAGCAGGGCCAGCACGACGAGCCCGACGCCGACCACGAACAGCCGGCCGGGTGTGCTCGCCGCGGACCTGCGGGCACGCCGGACAGCGGTCGCCGGCATCCCCCACACTCTGCGTGCCCCCGTGCTGGTCGCCGACTCGGGTGCCGCAGTGGTCACCATCGGTGATCCCGGCGCAGTCTCCACGCCAGAAGAGTCAACACCACGGAGCCCCTCATCACGTCCGCATTCCCCTCGCAGTTACCGGCCTGTGATTCGCAAACGAACCTAGTCCAGCGGCCGCGTGTCGGCCACCGTCGTTGTCGCACGCCACGACCGAGTCCCGTCACGCCACGTAACAGGCACGCACTGTAACGAAACCCGGTCACTTGATCTCTGGGTAGTCGCTCGGTTGCGCTCTGGAATTCCGGGCTCTCGCGTGCGAATCTCGAACCGAGCGCCCGAACACCCCGGAATGCCAGGTGGAGGAAAATGGACACTCGCCCCGACCTCCAACAAGTCGCCACCTTCCGCGGCGACCGCGGTTGGACCCCGGACGGGTCGCTCCGCCCGGCGAGGTGACCGCAGAGGTCTGGCTCCGCTGGGCCGGCACCGCCGCGTTCCTCGCGGTGGCCGGGTACTGCGTGGCCAGGCTCGCCGCCGCACACCGGGCTCCGGCCGGCTATCCCGGCCGGCACCGCGCCGTTGACATCGCACACGTGCTGATGGGCATCGGCATGGCCGCCATGGCCTCACCGGCGGGTGGCCCGTTGCCGATGGCCGGGTGGCAGGCGATCTTCCTGATCATGGCGGCCTGGTTCGCCGGCTCGTGGTGGCGGGAGCGGCGGACCGGACCGCCGCCGCGGGACGGCATGGGGTGGCACGGCACCGGACTGCACCACGCGGTGGCGGCGCTGGCGATGCTCTACATGCTGAGCGCGATGCGCCACGGCGGCGGGCACGGCGTACCCGACACCGCGCCGTGGCTCGCCGGTCGGCTCGACTCGCCGGGCATGGCGCTGCCGGTGGTCGGCTGGGCGCTGGTGGGCTACTTCGCGGTGTCCGCGGTGCTGCTGGTGGTCGGCACGGACTGGCGGCCGGGGCCGGCCGGGGTGCCGTCGATACTGCTGACCCCGCGGATCACCGCGTCCTGCCAGGCGACGATGGCGCTGGGCAACGGCTACCTGCTGCTGGCGATGCTGGGCTGACGCCGGGCCGATCTGACCGGCTCGACGGCCAGCGAGACCAGCCACCCGCTCCACAGCACGTACCCGACGACGTTGGCCGTGTCCGCGCCCGGCACGTCCAGCGGCACGAGCACGCCGACCGCGACGAGAGCGGCTCTCACCAGTCGACCCGGCGGAGTTCCCGCTGAGCGCGCGCACGGCGGCGGTCGCGGCGACGTGGAACTCCGAGGCGCAGTTCCGCTGGGGGCTCGACCGGCTGCTGGACGCCCTGGTGCTCAGCCCGTGAGGCCGAGGAACGCGGCCATGACCCTGGCCTGGTGATCGAACCAGGCCTCGAGGTCGGTGATGGTGTTGTTGAAGCGCCCGAAGAGCTCGAAGCTGATCGCGCCGAACACCTCGGTCCACGCGATCAGTGCCTGGGCCATGACCGCCTCGCTGATGCCCGGGGCCACGACGTCCTTGATCTGCGCGAGCTCCGGGCGCAGCACCGGTTCCGGACGCAGGAGGTCTGCGACCACCAACCGGCCGGCGGCGTGCGCGTCGTCGAGGATGGCGCCGAGCACGACGACCGGGCGCATCGAGGGCGCGACGGTGTCCTGCGTCGCGGCATAGCCGGGCACCGGGCTGCCGTAGATCAGCGCGTACTCGTGCGGGCGCGCGACCGCCCAGGCACGCAGGCCGTGCGCGACCGCGAGCCAGCGGCCGAAGTAGTCCGTCCGGTCCCGAACCTTCGCGCCGGCCGCCTCGGCCGCCTCGCCCATCGAGTTGTAGGCGTCCAGGATCAGCGCCGTGAGCAGCTCGTCCCGGTTGCTGACGTACCGGTAGATCGCCGAGGACACCATGTCCAGGTCGCGGGCGATCGCCCGCAGCGAGAGGTCCGCCCCGTTCGCGGCGAGCTGGCGGCGGGCGACATCCTTGATCTCGTCGATCATCTCCGCACGCACCCGTGCCCGGATCGACCCCGCGGTTCGGTCGGTCATGGTTGAGAGTATTGCACACATTCGAGAGCACTGCTCTTGACAGTGAGCAGTGCTCTGGCGGAGCATGGAACCGAACAGAGAGCAGTGCTCTCGAATGAGAGAGGGATCTCGCCATGGCACTCCACGTCATCGTCGGCGCCGGACCGGTCGGCACCGCCACCGCGACCCTGCTGGCCGACCGCGGCGAGCAGGTCCGGGTCGTCACGAGAAGTGGCAGCGGCCCGGCGCACCCGGCCATCGAGCGGGTGGCGGCCGACGCCACCGACGCCGACCGGCTGTCCTCGCTCGCCGAGGGCGCCGTCGCGCTGTACAACTGCGCGAGCCCGCAGTACCACCGCTGGCTCACCGACTGGCCGCCGATCGCCTCGGCATTGCTGACGGCGGCCGAGCGCGGCGGCGCGGTCCTCGCGGCGGCGAGCAACCTCTACGGCTACGGCGAGGTCGACGCCCCGATCACCGCGGACACCCCGCTCGCGGCGACCCACCCCAAGCTCAAGCTTCGCGCGGACATGTGGCGGGCCGCGCTGGCCGCTCACGAGGCCGGCAAGATCCGGGCCACCGAGGTCCGCTCGAGCGACTACATCGAGGCGAACTCGATCTTCAACGCGGTGCTCGCCAAGCCACTGCGGGCCGGCAAGCGGGCGAATGTGCCGGCCGCGCTGGACACGCCGCACAGCTGGACCGCGATCGCCGACGTGGCACGGACGCTGGCCACCGTGGCCACCGACGAGCGCGGCTGGGGCAAGGCGTGGCTGGTGCCGACCAACCCGCCGCTGACCGTCCGCCAACTGGCCACCCGGTTCACCGAGGTCAACGGCCTGCCGCCGGCCAAGGTGGGCGGCCTGCCCTACCCGGTGCTGTGGACCGCCGGCCTGTTCTCCCCGATGATCCGCGAGCTGCGCACCACGCGGTACCAGTTCATCCGCCCGTTCGTGATCGACTCCTCGCTCACCGAGCACACCTTCGGCCTGACCCCGACCGACCTCAACACGGCACTGAAGAACGTGGCCGCCTAGTTCCCCCCGCCCTCCACCTTCTCCGCGATCGCCCTGATCCACTCCTCGGACCAGGTCAGCTCGCCCGAGCGGAGGGCGGCGACGACGCCGTCGACCCACCGCAGCTCGGCACCCCGGACCGCGAGCAGGTACTCGTCGTCCAGGGTGAACAGGCGCGGGAGGCCGGGCACGGACGCGACCTCCGCCTCCCGCGTCGCGATCTCCGCCGCCAACGCCGCCGCCCGCGCCGACAGCTGCTCCAGCACGTCCTCCGGCGCCAGCAACATCAGCGACGCCAGCGCGGCCGGGAACTCCGGGAACTCACGCGCGGGCGACGCCAGCATCGCGCGCGTCCACGAGCGCAGCGCGTCCCGGCCGGCACCCGTCAGCTCGTAGACCGTCCGCTCCGGGCGGCGCTCGTCGCGCGAGGTCTCCCGCACGGCGATCAGCGATGTACGCAGCAGGCGGTCGATCGTCTGGTAGACGCTGTTCCGCGCGGCCACGTTGGCGATCTTGTCCTTGCCGCGCTCCTTGATCATCTGCCGCATCCGGTACGGGTGCATCGGCTCCTCTGCCAGCAGCGCGAGCAGCACCAGCGCGAGCGGGGAACGTCGATCGGAACTCCGGGCCACGGCGTCACCCTAATCAACTCTTGCGCGAGCAGTCATGTTATGTATAGTCATACTATGACTATACCCATGAAGGCACTGATCATCGGCGGCGGGATGGCCGGACCGGTCACCGGGATGGCATGCGAGCAGGCGGGCATCGACTCGACCGTCTACGAGGCGTACGACCGGACCGCGGACGGCGTGGGCGCGTTCCTCACCCTCGCGGTCAACGGGCTGGCCGCCCTGCGCACGCTCGGGCTGAGCGACCTGGTGCGGGACAAGGGCGTCGACACCCCGTCGATGGTCGCCGAGATGGACGGCAGACGGCTGGCCGAGTTCTCCTTCGGCGCGCCGTTACCGGACGGGACCCGGAACCAGACCATCACCCGCGCCGACCTCTACGGGATCCTGCGTGACGAGGCGGTGCGCCGCGGCGTGCCGATCGAGTACGGCAAGCGACTCGTCTCCGCGGAGTCCACTCCGGACGGTGTGCTGGCGCGGTTCGCCGACGGCAGCACCGCCCGCGGCGACCTGCTGATCGGCGCGGACGGCCTGCGCTCGGCCACCCGGCGGATCATCGACCCGAACGCGCCCGCGCCTCGGTACGTGCCGCTGCTCAACGCGGGCGGCTACGCGCGCGGCGTCACGCTGCCCGGCGAGCCCGGGGTGATGCACATGTTCTTCGGCAGGCGCTGTTTCTTCAGCTACGTGGCGCGCCCGGACGGGGAGGTGTGGTGGTTCGCGAACCCGCCGCAGCCGACCGAGCTCGCGCCGAAGGCCCTGGCCGCGATCACCCCCGAGCAGTGGCGGACCAAGCTCCGCGACCTGTTCGCCGGCGACGACTTCCCAGCACTGAAGGTCATCGACGCCACCGAGCACATCTTCTCCGGCTGGAACACCTACGACTACCCGAAGGTGCCCGTCTGGCACCGGGACGGCATGATCATCATCGGCGACGCGGCGCACGCCACCTCGCCGGCGTCCGGCCAGGGCGCGTCGATGGCCATCGAGGACGCGGTGACGCTGGCGAAGTGCCTGCGTGACCTGCCGGACATCCCGCAAGCGTTCGCGGCCTACGAGGGCCTGCGCCGCAAGCGGGTGGAACGCGTGGTGGCACAAGGAAAGCGCAACGGCGACGGCAAGGCGATGGGGCGGATCGGCCGGATGATGCTGCCAACGATCCTCAAGTTCGTGGCCAAGACCTCCAGCAGGCAAGGCTGGCTGTACGACCACCGGATCGAGTGGAACGAGCCGGTCTCGACGGCGTGACCGGGTGACGCGGGCGGACGCCGTTGGCCGCCCGCGCCACCCGGGGACCCCGGCTAACCTCGTAGCCGGGTCGCGCAGGACCGGCATCGGGTCAACCGGGGCCAGCCCTCGGGACGGCCGCCCCACATCGGCCAGGCGACGCCGGCCAATGTGCGCAGCACGCAGTTGCGGCACAGTCGGGTGCGGCGAGACATCAGTTGTACCCCCGGATGAGGTGATCGTCCGACGAGCGGTCGGCCGCGGTCGACACCTGCGACTGACCGGACTCCCGCGCCGGCGCGGGGGTGCTCGCCGGCCGGACCTCGCCGACACCTTGCGGCTGGTTGCTCATGCTGTGAAACCTGCCTCGCTCCGCTCGGCGTGGACGGCATTCGCGCGAAGCACGGTGGCTGGGTTGGTTGGTTTGCTCACGCCGTGGCACCTGCCTCGCTCCGCTCGGCGTGGACGGCATTCGCGCGAAGCACGGTGGTTGGCTTGGTCTGTCGACTCATGCCCGCTCCTGTCTCTCAATGGCCCCAAGGTGAGATCGGCCACTCGAGGACGGCTCGAGACCGGGTCGGGACGGCTGGACACGACGGCTCCGGACCGGTTCTCGAGCGGGTTTCGAGCGGGCGCCCGCACCCTCGTCACCCCAGGGAGGGAGAGGAGCCCGCGGTGGTCACCGACCAGGCCGACCTCTACGCGGTGGCGACCGCGTTCCGGCAGTCCAGAATGGTCGCGGTGGCGGTCGAGCTCGACGTGTTCTCCTTGCTCGCCGACGAACCCGCCACGCTCACCGAGCTGTGTGCCCGGCTCCGGCTGCACCCGCGGCCGACCGAGGCGCTGTTGAACGGCCTGTGCACCATGGGGATCCTCGCCCTCGACGGCGACCGCTACCGCAACCGCGCGCCCGCTGACAGCCGGCTCGACCGCACCGAGCCCGACTACACCGGCGGCCCGTTCGCGGTCGCCGGCTGGCAGTTTCCACTGTGGACCCGGCTGCGCGCGCTGCTGGAGACCGGTGAGCCGCAGGGCGCCGACGCCGGTCTCGGCTTCTGCCCGGACTCGGTGGCGCTGCGCCGGTTCGTCGAGGCGGCAGACGCCCGGTCCGCGCGTTGCGGTCCCGCGCTCGCGCGCGAGATCGACCCGGCCGGCGCCACGCACGTCGTCGATCTCGGTGGCGCCAGGGGGACCGTGCTCGCGAGCATCCTGCACGCGCACCCGCACCTGACCGGCACGGCGTTCGACCTGCACGCGGTGCGCCCGCTGTTCGACGAGCACGCGACCCGGCTCGGCCTCACCGATCGAATGCGCTTCCGCGGCGGCGACTTCTTCACCGACGACCTGCCGCCCGCCGACGTCTACCTGCTCGGCCACCTGCTGTCCGACTGGGACGACGACCGGTGCGCGTACCTCGTGGCCAGGGCCGCACGAGCGCTCAGACCCGGCGGCACCCTGCTCGTCCACGACCCGCTCATCGACCCGGATCGCCCGCACACCAACGAGAACTGGGTGCACAGCCTCAGCACCCAGCTGATCGGTCCGGCCGGGACGGTCAACACCACCGACGACTGCCGCGGCTGGCTGGCCGCCGCGGGCCTCACCGGCATCGAGGTACGCGCCTTCGTCGACACGGAGTCACTGGTGGTCGGGCAGAAGCTGCCCTAACACGAGTCGAACCGTGGTCGAAGAACGCTGACGACCTCCGATCCCCGCCGGACCCGGTGTCACCATGTGGTGTCGGGAGAAGGCCACCAAGCACGTCGGGACTCGGGTCTGGAGTGTCCATGCAGAATCGTCACAATGGAGCAGAGGCCCCATCGTTGTTACCACTCCAGCTCGCCGGCCGGCCGGCCGGAACCCAGCACGCGCACGACGAGCTCGCCGGCGCGATCACGCTCGGCCTGCTCGGCCCGCTGCTGCTCGCCCGCGGCGGCAAGGTGGTCACCCCGTCCGCGCCGAAGCTGCGCCAGGTCCTGTCCCTGCTCGCGGTCCAGGCCAACTCGGTGACCCGGGTCGACCAGCTCGTCGAGGAGCTGTGGGAGGAAAGCCCGCCGCAGAGCGCGCTCACCACCGTGCAGACCTACATCTACCAGCTGCGCAAGCTGCTCAAACTCGATGACAAGCCGACCGGCGGCCGCGCGACCCCGACCCTGCTCAGCCACCCCGGCGGCTACATCCTGCAGCTGCCGGCGCTCGACGACATCGACGCCAACCGGTTCGAGGCACTCGCCCGGCGCGGTCGCGCGGAGCTTCTCGCGCAGCGGACCGAGGCCGCGTCGGACACCTTCCGCGAGGCACTCTCGTTGTGGCGCGGCGGTTTCCTCGAGGGCGTCTCGACCGGACCACTGCTCTACTCGCACACCACCCGGCTGGACGAGCTGCGCCGCACGGTGCTCGCCCTGCGCATCGAGGCGGACCTGCAGCTGGGCCGGCACCAGGAGATCATCGGCGAGCTCACGAGCCTCGTCAGCGGCGAGCCGACCCGCGAGGACTTCTCCGCCAAGCTCATGATCGCGCTGTACCGCAGCGGCCGCCGGGCCGACGCGCTCGGGGTGTACCAGCGGATCCGCACCGCGCTGGTCGACGAGCTCGGCCTCGACCCTGCCCAGGAGCTGCAGCGGCTACACCAGCTGATGCTCGAGGCCGACCCGGAGCTCGACCTGCCCGGCGTGCCGGCCGCGCCCCCGCGGCAACCCGCCCCGACCGTCCACATCGCACACCCCGCGCCCGCGCAGCTGCCCGCGGAGATCCCCGACTTCGTCGGCCGGCACCAGGAGATCGACCGGTTCACCCGGCTGCTCACCGGCCCCGACGCGCAAGGCCTGCGCGTGATCAACGTGGTCGGCCGGCCGGGCATCGGCAAGAGCACGTTCGTCGTCCGGGCCACGCGGGCCATCCGCGCGCACTTCCCGGACGGCCAGCTCTACGTCGACCTCACCGGAGGCGACGGCCGGCCGATGCCGACCCGGCACGTGCTGATCGGGATGCTCAAGGCGATCGGCGCCGACGAGGCGGACGTGCCGCACAGCGTGGCCGAGGCGGCGCTGATGTTCCGCAGCTGGACCGCGGACCGGCGGCTGCTCGTGGTGCTGGACAAGGCGAGCTCCACCGACACGCTGCGCCATCTGTTCCCCAGCGGCTCCGGCTGCGCGCTGGTCGTGGTCAGCCGGATGCCGATGGACGCGCTCTCCGGCGCGGTCCGGCTCCGGCTGCCCGCGCTGTCGGTGGCCGAGTCCGTGCAGCTGCTCGCCAACACCGCGGGCGAGAACCGGGTGAGCCAGGAGCTGGACGCGGCCGAGCGGCTCGCCGAGCTCTCCGACCGGCTCCCCCTGGCGCTTCGGGCGATCGGTGCGAAGCTCGCCGGCCGGCCGGGCTGGCACCTGTCCCGGATGGTCGCCCGGATGACCGACGAGCGGAACCGGATGAACGAGCTGAGCTACGCCGGGTTCGACGTCTTCGGCCGGCTCGCCGAGGCCTACCAGACGCTGTCCGCCCGGCAGCGCTGGGTGTTCCGCCGGCTCGCCGCGGCGGACGGCGAGCCGCTCACGACCGAGGAGATCGCCGAGCGGGTGAGCATGAGCCCGTCCGCCGTGCAGACCGTGCTCGACGAGCTGGTCGACGCGGACCTCGTGGAGGAGCTGCTCGAGGGTGACGAGCCGCGCCACCACGTGCCCGCGCTGATCCGGCTGGTCGGCCTGTCCGGAATGCTCGGCAGTTCCTGGTGGCGCAACACCACTGGCCAGCGTTCTCCCGGCTGACCGCTTGGTCCTGTTTCGCCCTCTAGTGTCGCGTGACCCTGAAACCTTTACGCCGCTGCGGCCAACGCGGCCCCTGTCTGTGTTACGGCGTTGGAGAAAAGCCCAAGTACATCCAGTACGAGCGACTTTCCTCCGCCTTGCCAGGAACCACGTGGATCCACAGCGGACGCAAAGGCACAGGACCACGCGACACTAGTGCGCGTCGAGCGGATCTCGTGTTCCGCTGCCTACGTTGGCCTCAGCGGCCACTGTGGGTCGGCTGGCACGAGAAGAGGAACCGCTGTGCAGTCCGAGATGCGCGCTCCTGACGAGTGGCCGACCGGGCCGGCGGTGGACGCCGGCACCGAGAGTGACAGTGCCAGTGGCACCGACATCTCCGTGCTGACCAGCGCGTTACCCGAGCGGGACGGCCCGGCGCTGCGGCTGGGCGCGCGGGTGTTCCCGCTGCGGCGCTGGATGGCGCGGCGGCACGCGGTGGTCGGCGCCGAGATGGCGGTGACCGCGAGCCTGCTCGACCAGCTGCCGACCGGCCCGACCGTGGTGATCGTGGTCGCGCCCGAGGTCGCCGCGGACGCCGTCGTCGACCAGCTCCTCCCGGCCGCGCACGGGATGCTGACCCGGCACGGCCCGCCGACCGGCGCGTTGACCCTGGGCGTCGCGAGCCCCGAGCCGGTGCGCTCGGGCACCGCGGGCAAGCTCGCCATGTACAACCAGCACCTCGAGGCGCTGCCCGAGGCGCTCGTCGAGGCGGTCGCCGCGGGCCGGCGGTGCGGGCTCGTCACCGCGCACGGCAACTGCGTCCTGCTGCTGCAGCACTTCGTCCCGGCCACCGCGTCCGCGGTCGTGCACGCCAGCCCGGCCAGGCACCGGCCGGTGCGCATCGACGGACGCTGGGGGCTCACCGAGGTCAGCTCGCCCGCGGACACCTACGAGGTCCCCGCGGACGGCACGACGATCAGCGAGAAGCTCGCGTGGAAGCCGACCGCGCACGTCGTCGCGCACGGCGGCACGCACACCGTGAGCCTGCCGGTGAGCTGGCGCTACCGGTACTCGCTCGGCCGCGGCACGGTCCGCAGGCTCGCCGCGCTGGCCCGCGACGCCGCCGTGACCGCCGGCCGGCCGTTGTCGCTGGACGTCGCGCTGGCCACACACGGGCCGGTCGTCCTGCGCTGCCGCCCGGCGACAGCGGGCTGACCGGCTGACGGCCTGCTCGAAAAGGCCCTGCTCCCGCCTCGACGTGACCTCCAGAGGCACGGCCAATCATCGGAGGGTAATCGAACACCCGTGTCCAGTCGTCGGAGGTCACCGTGCCCCGCGCGCTCACCGTGGCAGACCATCAGCACGTCACCGACTGCGAGTCCGGTGCGTGCGAGCACTACCGGGAAATGGTGCGGCTGCGCCGAAACCTGCACGACGGCCTCGGGCCGGGGCTCGCGGGGATCATGATGCGGGCGGACATCGTCGGCCAGCTGATGACCGCCAACCAGGGTGCCGCCGAGGAGATGCTGCGCGAGCTGCGCCGCGAGGCGGCCGTGTTCATGACCGAGTTCCGCCGGGTGCTGGCCGACCAGAGCCCCGCCGAGCTGGACGGGCACCAGCTGGCCGACGCGTTGCGCGCGCTGGGCAGGCGGATGAGCAGGGCCACCGGCGGCACGCTGACCGTCGCGACCGACGTCGACCCGGCCGCCGCCGCGGTGGACCGGACCACGCAGGTCGCCGCGTTCTGGATCGCCAAGGAGGCGCTGACCAACGTCGTCAAGCACGCCAAGGCCAGGACCTGCGCGATCCGCGTCCGCGTGGACGCGGGCCTTCGTCTGTCCATTGTGGATGACGGGGTCGGCGGCGCGGGGCTCGGCCGGCGCGGCGTCGGCCTGGCGTCGATGGGCAGCCGGGCCGCGGAGCTGGGTGGCTGGTGCGAGGTAGGCGACATCGGGCCGGACAACGGTTCCGGGGTCTCGGTCACCGCGTACCTCCCGGCCCACCGAGGTGTTGAGGAGACCCTGCTGTGACAGCGAACATCGAGCTCGGCCCAGCGCGCGAGACCGTCCGCGTCGTCATCGCCGACGACCACCCGGTGTACCTGTCCGGGCTGCGCATGCTGCTGGACCTGATCGGTGAGGTCGAGGTCGTCGGCGAGGCACGGACCGGGACCGAGGCGCTGTCGGAGATCTACCGGCTGCGCCCGCACCTGGCGCTGATGGACGTGAACATGCCGGGTACGAGCGGGATCGAGGTGACGAAGACGATCGCCACCCGCTGCCCGGGCACGTCGGTGATCATGCTGTCGATGCTGGAGGACCGCGACACGTTCCTGGCGGCCATGCGTGCCGGCGCCCGCGGGTACCTGGTGAAGGGCGCGAGCTCGGAGGACATCGGGCAGGCCATCGGAACGGTGCGCCGGGGTGGTGTGGTGTTCGGGTCCGAGGTGGCGAGCTGGGCGCTGGACTACCTGAACAAGCCGCGCGAGTCGTCGAAGCCGTTCCCGGAGCTGACCGACCGGGAGCGGGCGGTGCTCGAGCTGGTGGCCGACGGTCTGGGGAATGCCTCGATCGCCCGGCGGCTCGGGTTGTCCATCAAGACGGTGCGCAACTACCTGTCGCGGATCTTCGCGAAGCTGCAGATCGCGGACCGGACCGAGGCCGCGGTGCAGGCGCGGCGTGCCGGTCTCGGCAACTGACCCGAAGAGCCCGGGGCCGGCCGGGCTCTTCGTCGTGCGTGGTCAGATCTGTGCGGAGTCCTCCGTGGACACCGTGGCCGGACGCCTCGTCGCGATCATGATCGTGGCGACCAGGATCCAGAGGAAACCGAGGAAGCGGCCGATCGGGGTGAGGATGGTCATCGGGGACACCAGCGCGGAGAACGACGCGAGCACGCCGAGCCCGCCGATCACGATGCCGGGCACGGTGACCCACCTCGGCAGGCCGCTGCCCAGCGCACCCGCGACGATCATCGTGCCCAGCGCGGCGACGTGGATGGGTCCGCCGGTCCAGAACGACAGCTGGTAGAGCAGCTGCGCGGACACCGCGTCGGTCGCGAGGTCCGTGCCCATGGCGACGTTGCCGGCCGCGCTGAACAGCAGCGTGACGGCCGCCGTGACGCCGCCGGCAAGCACGAGCTCGGGGCTCGCGCCGCGGCGGCGCAGGTAGCCGGCCAGCGTCGCGGCGAACCACAGCAACGCGATCCCGGCGAGGATCTGCAGCGCCGCGCCCTTCTCCAAAGTGGACGATGACGCCTCGACGGACGCACGCACGGTCTCCATGTCGTCGGTCGGTCTGGGGAACGCCACGTCCGACGCGCTCGGCACGAACGTCCCGGCCAGCCAGAGTACGACGAACAACGATCCGGTCAGCACCCCCAGCTCCCTGCGGGCGGCTTGCGTGGCAGTCATCGAACTCCCCTTCTGCGGTGTGACCGTGGCCGGTCTCAGCCTGACAGCGCGCGCTGACGACCGCCTCAACCCCGAGGAGGCTTCGCGACTACCGCGCCGGGAGTACCAACGCGACACGGCCACGCCACCAGACGACACAGCGACGCCACCAGACGACACGGCCACGCCACCAGACGACACGGCCACGCCACCAGACGACACGGCCACGCCACCAGGCGACACAGCGACGCCACGGGGCGACACGGGCACGCCACCAGGCGACACAGCGACGCCACGGGGCGACACGGGCACGCCAGGGGACGACACGGGGGCGGCGCGGGGTGGTACGGGGCGGGTTACTCGGCCCAGCCGGGGCGGACCAAGCCTGACTCGTAGGCCAGGACGACGAGCTGGGCGCGGTCCCGGGCGGCGAGCTTGATCATCGCGCGGGAGACGTGCGTCTTCGCGGTCGCCGGGCTGACCACCAGGCGCGCGGCGATCTCGTCGTTCGTCAGGCCCTCGCCCACCAGCGAGACGACCTCGCGCTCGCGCTCGGTCAGCACGTCCAAAGTGGACGACTCGGGGGCCTTCTTCGCGCGGATCGCGAACTCGCCGATCAGCCGCCTGGTCACGCCGGGCGAGAGCAGGGCGTCGCCGCCGGCCACCACGTGGACCGCGCGGACCAGCTCCACCGGCTCGGTGTCCTTCACCAGGAAGCCCGACGCCCCCACCCGGATCGCCTCGAAGACGTACTCGTCCTCCTCGAACGTCGTGAGAATGAGAATGTGCACGTCGGCCAGCGACGGGTCCGAGGAGATCGCCCGGGTCGCCTCGAGGCCGTCCAGGCCCGGCATCCGGATGTCCATCAGCAGCACGTCCGGGCGGTGCTCGCGCGCCGCCGCGACGGCCTCGTTGCCGTCCCCCGCCTCGCCGACGACCTCCACGTCGGGCTGGGCGTTCAGCAGGGCGCGGAACCCGGCGCGCACCAGCGCCTGGTCGTCGGCCAGCACAACTCGGATCACTCTGACTCCCCCTCGGTCCTGCGTCCACCGCGCGTCGGCATCGCCGCGGCGACCCGGAAGCCGCCGCCGGGCCGCGGCCCGGCGGTCAGGGTGCCGCCCAGCGCCTCGGTCCGCTGCCGCATCCCGGTCAGCCCGTGGCCGGAACCCATCGACGACGCTGCGGTGGACGCTGCCGACGCCGCCGCGGACGCATCGCCGCGGCCATTGTCGTCGACCCGGATCCGCAGCTCCTCGGGCAGGTAGCTCAGCACGACCGTGGCCTGTGTCGGGCCCGCGTGCCGGTAGGTGTTGGTGAGCGACTCCTGCACGATCCGCAGCGCCGCCGCGTCGACCCCGCTCGGCAGCGGCCTGCGGTCGCCCTCGATGTCGAGGTTCACCGGCAGCCCGGCCTCGCGCATCCGCTCCAGCAGCCGGTCCAGCTGGTCCAGGCTCGCGACCGGCTGCCGAGGCGCGGAGCCGTCGTCCCGGCCGTTGCCGTCCACGTCCTGGAGCACACCGAGGATGTTGCGCAGCTCGACCAGCACCTCCTTGGACGACTGCTTGATCGCCGACAGCGCCTGCCGCGCCTGTTCGGGCTGCTCGTCGATGAGGTGCAGCGCGACCCCGGACTGGACGTTGATGAGCGACACGTGGTGGGCGAGCACGTCGTGCACCTCGCGGGCGATGCGCAGCCGCTCCTCGCTGGCCTGCCGCTTGGTCTGCTCTGCCCGCGCCGTCTCGGCCTGCGCCATCCGCTCGTTGCGGGCCTTGACGATCTCCGCGAGCACCAGGATCAGGGTGAGCCACGCCGAGGCGAACGCGGCCTGCGCGACGCCGAGGGTGTACGTGGCCGACACCAGGTCCATGACGACGAGGACGACCGCGACGCCCCACCACGCGCTCAGCCAGGCGAGCAGCCGGGGGCCGTGCAGCACCGCGTTGAACACCGCCACCACGACGCTCAGGTACACCGGGCCGAAGACGGGGAACCGCAGCAGCAGGTAGCCGACGGTCACCACGACGACCGCGGCGAGCGTCGGCAGCGGGTGGCTGCGCCTGCGCAGCAGGCACAGTGGGCCGAGCAGGGTGAGCAGCACGGTCAGCGCGTTGACGTGGCCGGTGAGCTCCTGGAAGTAGGCGGCAGGGAAGGTCGCGCCCACCTGGATGACGGCGAGCGGGATCACGACCGCGTACGGCGGAAGGGCCGCCAGGAGCATCGGGCCCCTGGGCGCGCGCGGAGGTGCTGCCATGAGACGAACGTTAGATCACCCTGGGTGGCCCTGGCAGCGCACAGGGCTCGAACCAGGGTCGAAATACTCCCCGGGGCGCAGGCGCCGCCCGCCGGGGTAGCCGGGGAGGGTAGCCGGGGTTCAGCCGGCTGTGCGACGACGAAACCCCCTGCTGGGGAGCACATTGGTCACCATGAACGAGAACCGGGAGTCGAAGTCCGCGACCCCCGCCCTGCGCGCCTCCGACGCCGAGCGGGAGCACGTCGCGAAGCTGGTCAGCGAAGCCGCGGGCGAGGGTCGGTTGACCCTCGCCGAGGCGGAGGAGCGACTGGAACAGGTCTACGTCGTCACGTACCGGGGTGAGCTGGACAGGTTCACCGCCGACCTGCCGAACGGGCGGGCGACCGCGGCCGGGCCACGGTCGTCGATCGCCACGCGTGCGGCCGGGCTGCCGAGCCGGCTGCGGGTGCACGCGGCCGTGGCCGTCGTGCTGTCGGTGTTCCTGATCATGCGGTTCGTCGCCTCCGGCGCCGAGTTCTTCTGGCCGGCCGGGCCGATGTTCCTGCTGTGGGGCAGCCTCGCCGTGCACGCCTCGGTCGTGGCCCGCTCGAGCAGGGCCGGAGATCGATGGGTTCGTCAGCGCCGGACGCCACCATGGACGGGCAACACGAACGAGGGCAGTAACGAGGGCACCGAGGGGCGGACATGAGCACCACGCGCACGACTACCACGGGCACGCCGAGCAGGCCGGGCATCCGGATCACGCCACTGCACGGAACCGTCCGCCACGTCTGGCAGATCACGCACATCACGGCCGCGGTCGGGTGGCTCGGCATCCTGCTGAGCACGCTCGCGCTGTGCATGATCGGCCTCTTCACCGCCAGCCAGGCCAGGGCCCGCACCGCATATGACGCCGCGGTCATGGTCGCCGACACGTTCTTCGCGCCGGCCACCCTGCTCGCCCTGCTCACCGGGCTCGTGCTGGCGCTGGGCACCAAGTGGGGGCTGTTCCGCTTCTACTGGGTGGTCGTGAAGCTGGTGATCGGCCTCGCGATGGTGGTCGCCGGCACGATGACGCTCGGCTCGACCATCGAGCAGAGCGCCGGCGCGGCCGGGTCCTGGCCGATGGAGTACGGCGCACGCATCGGACCCGTCGGCATGATCGCCGTCCTCGCGCTGCTGACCCTGTTCGCGCTGGTGCTGTCGGTGGTCAAGCCGTGGGGCCGGGTCAGCAACCGCACCCGGACCGTCAACGCCAAGGAGTCGGCATGACACCCCTTGTGTCGACCTCAGCTAGTCGAGCAGCCCGGAACCTGCACGAACCGCCTGCCGGCCAACCGCACCCAAGGGGAACGGGACGCGACCCAGCCACCGGTACGTGTCGAACTGGACGCACGGTGACCACGAGGGTTAATTCCGGGGAGGCGGACCAGCCATGACCAGCACCGTCGCTCAGGACACCGTCACCGGCCTCGCCGCCCGCGCGGTCGGCGTGACCAAGGCCTACGGCACCGGCGCCACCGCGGTCACCGCGCTGGACGACATCTCCGCCGACATCCGGCGCGGCCAGTTCACGGCGATCATGGGCCCGTCCGGGTCCGGCAAGTCCACGCTCATGCACTGCCTCGCCGGACTGGACACAGTGGACTCCGGTGAGGTGTGGATAGGTGAGGTCCAGCTGGGCGGGTTGTCCGACCGCGGTCTCGCGGACCTGCGCCGCAACCGGGTGGGGTTCGTGTTCCAGCAGTTCAACCTGCTGCCCACGCTCACCGCCGAGGAGAACATCGCGCTGCCGCTGGCGATCGCGGGCCGCAAGCCCGAGCCGGCCTGGTTCGACACGGTCGTCGAGGCGGTCGGGCTCGCCGACCGGCTCACCCACCGGCCGAGTGAGCTCTCCGGCGGCCAGCAGCAGCGGGTCGCGTGCGCGCGGGCGCTGCTGCCCAAGCCGGACGTGATCTTCGCCGACGAGCCGACCGGAAACCTGGACTCCCGCTCCGGCACCGAGATCCTGCGCTTCCTGCGCCGGTCGGTGCGGGAGTTCGGGCAGACCATCGTCATGGTCACGCACGACGCGAACGCGGCGGCCTACGCCGACCGGGTCGTGTTCCTGCTCGACGGGCGGCTCGTGCACGAGCTGCCCGACCCGACCGCGGACGAGGTCCTCGACACGATGAAGGCGCTGGACTCAACAGGGTCCGAGCCCGAGACGAGGTAGTCATGTTGAAGGCGACCCTGAAGGGCCTGCTGGCGCGGAAGCTGCGGCTGATGCTCGCCGGTCTCGCCGTGGTGCTCGGGGTCATGGCGGTGTCCGCCGCCGTGGTCACGACCACCACGATCGGCAACGGCTTCGACGCGATCTTCCAGACCACGACCTCGAACGTGGACGTGTCGGTCAGCGGTCGCTCCAATGTGGACTCCGAGGCCGGCGGGCGGGCGTTCACCCCGCCGGTGCCGGCCTCGCTCGTCGACGAGCTGGCGGACGTGCCGGGCGCGGCGTCGGTGGTCGGCGAGGTCTCGGCCGACGGTGCCCGGCCGGTCGGGCCGGACGGCAAGGTGATCAGCCTGACCGGACCGCCGCGGCTGGGCCGCGCGTGGCCGGGTGAGACCGGCCTGATCGAGCTGCGCTCCGGCCGCGGGCCCACGGCGGACGGCGAGGTGGCGATCAACGCCGGGCTGGCCGAGCAGGGCGGCTTCACCGTCGGCGGCACGATCGACGTGCTGACCCTCCAACCGCGACAGTCCTTCGAGGTCGTGGGCGTCTACGGGTTCACGAACGGGCTGGGCACGCTGGGCGGCAGCACCGAGGTGGCGTTCACCGAGCCGGTGGCGCAGCGGCTGATGCTCGGTGAGACCGGCGTGTTCAGCTCGATCACGCTGACCGCCGACTCCGGGGTGTCGCCCGACGAGCTTCGCGACGCGGTGGCTTCCGTGGTGGGCCCGGACTACGTGGTGCGTACCGGCGACGAGCTGGCCGAGCAGACAGCGGCGGACGGGTTGGCGTTCCTGGACATCGTGCGGATCGTGCTGCTCGCGTTCTCCGGGTTGTCACTGCTGGTCGGGATCTTCCTGATCCTCAACACGTTCTCGATCCTCATCGCGCAGCGCACGGGAGAGCTGGCGCTGGTCGCGGCGCTCGGTGCGCGGCGGCGGCAGATCATCGGCTCGGTGCTGGTGGAGGCGCTGCTGGTGGGTGTGGTCGCGTCCGCGGTCGGCGTAGGGCTGGGCATCGCGGTGTCGACCGGGCTGCAAGCGATCATGGAGGCGCAGAGCGGGGCGCAGTTCCCGGTCGGGCTGTCCGTGCCGCTCCCGCAGCTGCTGCTGGCGTTCGGTCTCGGGATCGTCGTGACGCTGGTCGCGGCGCTCGTCCCGGCGTTCCGGGCGTCGCGGGTGCCGCCGGTGGCGGCGATGCGCGCGGCGGCGGCGGAACAGCGGTCGCTGAAGCGGATCACGGTCATCGGCGCGGTGCCGGCGGTGTTGGGCGGCGGCGGGATCGTCGCGGCGGTGGTCGGCGGCGGTCCGCTGCCCGTGCTCGCCGCGGGGATCGTGCTGGGCCTCGCCGGGGTGGCGCTGCTGACCCCGGTCGCGTGCCGGACGCTGCTGCCGGCGGTCGGGCGGCTGCTGAGCTGGTCGATGCCGGGCAAGCTCGGCCGGCTGAACGCGGCGCGCAACCCGCGCCGGACGGCGATCACGGTGGCAACGCTGGTGGTGACGTTGGGCCTGGTCGGCGGCGTCGGCGTGGTGGCGGAGTCGCTGCGTGCGGACGTGTCGTCGGTGGTGTCCTCGGACCTCGCCGCCGACCTCGTGATCTCCGGTGACGGGGTGAGCGCGCGGGCCGGCGGCCAGGAGGGCGGCCCGCCCACCGCGGCGGACGGCCGGATCATGCCGACGTTCTCGCCCGATGTCATCACGAAGGCGCGCGACGTGCCGGGGGTGGCGGAGGCGACCGACCAGTACACCGACACCGTGCAGGTCAACGGCACGGCGAGCCCGGCCAACGCGGGTGACCTGCCCGCGCTGTCCGACGTGCTCGGCCTGGTGCGCGTCGCCGGCTCGCTGGACCGCCTGGCCGACGACGAGGTCGCCGTGGACACCGGCACGCTGTCGACGTTGACGCTGGCCGTCGGTGACTCCGTGGAGGTCGCGACCCAGCGGGCCGGGACGAAGGAGTACCGGATCGTGGGGAGCTACGAGCCGAACTTCCTGCTGCGCGGCCCGGTCCTGTCGCCGGCCGCGGCCGAGACGTCCTTCGTGTCGGCGATGCCGGCCGTCGGCTACGTGCTGATGGCGCCGGGCGCCGACCGGGCGGCCGTGACGCGGGCGGTGACCGACCTGGTGGCCGACAACCCCGAGGTGACGGTGGCCGACCAGACCCAGCTGGCCTCCGACGCGTCGAGCCGGGTCGACATCGCCGAGACGATGCTCTACGTCCTGCTGGGACTGTCTGTGGTGATCGGCATCCTGGGCATCATCAACACGATGGCACTGTCCATCTTGGAGCGGACGCGTGAGCTGGGCCTGCTCAGGGCCATCGGCATGCGGCGATCGCACATGGTGCACATGGTCGTGGCGGAGTCGCTGGTGATGTCGGTGTTCGGCGGCCTGCTCGGGCTGGCCTTCGGCGGCCTGGCGGGCGCGGCGTTCGTCTCGGTGGCGGACCTGGCGGTGCTGGCCGTGCCGTGGGCGTCGCTGGCGGTGTTCCTGGGGCTCGCCGTGGTGGCCGGGCTGATCGCGGCGCTCGCGCCGTCCGCCCGGGCCGCGCGGGTGAACGTCCTGTCGGCCATCGCCTACGAGTAGCCGTCACGGGGTGATCAGCCCTTGGTAGGCCGCGCGGATGTCCGCCGTGGTCGGGGAGACGTACTCGTCGGCCGGCAAGCCGTACAGGAAGTAGGGACAGCTCGTGCCGCCGATCTGCACCGTGGTGTTGGCCACGAGTCGGCCGGTGCGCACCTCGTACACGCGCACGGGGACCTTGTACTTGTGGAACGTGACGCTCCGGTATCCGCCGGGCATGTCGACCGGCTCGTAGGTGCACGTCTCCACCACGTCACCGAGCTGCTCGGCGCCGGCGCAGATCACCAGTACCGCGGCGGCGTCGTCGGTGGCGCGCCACGGTGCGGGCAGGTTGTCGCGGTGGTGGTCCTGGCCGAACAGCATCGTGCGATGCGGCCCGCGACCCCGGTACGGCTTCGCTCCCCCGTAAGGCTTCGGGGTGGTGCAGTACGGGGGCAGCTCGCCGCCGTACGGCGGGGTGAGCAGGGTCCGCACGTCGCGCAGCTGGATCGCGTAGGTGGCGGCCGTGATCCCCTTCTCGGCCCGAGCCGCGAGGGTGTGCTCGGGGTAGTCGGTGACCAGCCGCTGGTACCCCTTGAGCGCCTCCGACGGGTTGTTCGCCGCCAGGAGCCGGTCAGCGCAGCCGACGAGCGCGGCGGGGGCCACCTCGTCGACGATGCCCTCGGCGCGGCGCAGGTCGGTGCTGCCGCGGGCCTGCTGGCGGCCGATCCAGTCCGTGACCTTCAGCGTGACGCAGGGGTCCTCGACCGGCAGGCCGCCGAGGAAGTCGGCCAGCACGCCGTCGGCGTCGGAGGTGCGGTCGCGGAACTCGCCGCGGATCTTCCGCAGGAGGTCGAACCCGGCGCCCAGCGCGTCGACGTCGCCGGTCAGCGCCGCGCGCAGGTTCTCGGCGGCCTGGTCGAGCAGGAGGTCGGCGCGGTAGTCGGCGGCACCGGCCCACCGCGCCGCCCGGTGGTCCTGGTAGCGCGCGATCGTCCGCGCGGCCAGCAGCCGGTCGTCCTTGGCCTGCCGCCGTGCGCGCACCACCAGCTCGCACGCCTCGGCGCCGTCGTTCGCCCGGTCGACCAGCGGTGCGTCGGCCAGCCGCTGCGCCGGCCCCAACCCGTCCACGATGGACAGAACCTGCGCACACTCGCCCGCGCGGTGCGCCTCGTCGGCGGCGCTCTCCTTCTGCGCGGCGTCGACCCGCAGCACCACGAACGTCGCCAGCACCGGGACCGCGGCCGCGGCCGCGACGAGCCGCTGCGCGCGTACCCCGCTCGGTCGGGTTCGCGAGCTCGTCGCCAGATAGAAGCCGTGCACGGCGACCGCCGCCCACCACGCGAACACCACGCCCTGGAACCAGCCGGCTCCCTCGACGAAGGCGAGGACGGCGAGCAGCCCCAGGGACACCGTCACGGCGACGGCGGCGAGGCCCCGCCTGCCCAGCAGGACGTACCCGACCCCGAGCAGCGACGCGTTCCCCAGCGCGACGGCGAACGGGTCACGCGACCGTGCCTCGGGCGCGCCGGGCTCGTGCGGTGCGGCGTCGGGCGGTTCGGGCATCAGACGCATCGGAGTCCTTCACTCGCAGACCTGCCGAACGAGGTGCGGTAACCATTGTTCGGACCGGCGCTGGGAGGGGTCCCGAGGCGACCGCTTGCTGCGACGCGAACGGCCGCCCTCCCGAGGGGAGAGCGGCCGTCAGTGGGCTTGCGGTCAGGCTGCCTCGCCGGGCCAGAGGTACTGGTTCAGGCCCGACACGATCTCCGTGTAGGCCAGCAGGCTCGCCACGTCGTGCTCGCCGAGGCCCCGGTTCATCGCCGCCGTGAGCCAGTCGTGGCTCGCGGCCGTGGTCGGCATCGGGACGCCCAGGCGCTGGGTCTCGGTGAGCACCAGGCCCAGGTCCTTGCGCATCAGCTTCAGCCGGAAGTCCGGCTTCTCGAACGCCCGCCTGGCCATCACGCCGGCCTTGAACTTCATCATCGGGCTGCTGTACCCGCCCGCGGCGATCAGCTTGATCAGCGCCTTGCGGTCCAGGCCCGCCCGCTCGCCGAACACGATCGCCTCGACCAGCGCCTGCATCTGGACGCCCATCAGCAGGTTCAACGCCAGCTTCGCCGTCGCGCCCATGCCGCCAGGTCCCAGGTGGACGATCTCCTTGGCCAGCGGCTCGAGCACCGGCGACAGCGCCTCGACGTCCTCCGCCTCGCCGCCGACCATGAACCGGAGCTCGCCATCCTTGGCGTGCTGGGCGTTGCCGAGCACGCAGGCGTCCAGGCCGCGGTGCCCCGACGAGGCGAGCCGAGCCTGCAACGACGTGGCGAACTCCGGTGCCACCGTGGACATGTCGGCCACGATCGCGCCCTCGGGCAGCCCGTCGACCGCACCGTCCACACCGAACAGCAGCGACTCGACGACCTCGCTGGTGGCCAGCGACAGGAACACGACGTCCGCACCGGAAGCGGCGGCCGCCGGGGTGTCCGCCAGCACCGCGCCCTCCTCGGCCAGCACCTCGCCGCGCGACCGGGTCCGGTTGTACACCGTCACGTTCGCGCCGGACGCGAGCAGCCGCGACACCATGCCGCCGCCCATCGCGCCCAGGCCGATGAAGGCGATCTTGGGTGCCATCAGCTCGCCTTGGCCTCGGGGAAGGCACCGGGGATCGCCACGCCCGCCGGCGGGCCCGCCCCGACCGGTGGCGCGGGCTCCTCCACGATCCCGAGCTCGAACAGGATCCGCGGGAAGTCGTCGCTGATCCAGGACTCGACGACCTTGCCGTCGCGCACCCGGTGCAGGTCGACACCCTCGACCACGAACGTGCGGCCGGTGGGCGGCATCCACATCAGCGGCCCGGTGTGCGTGCCGGTGGTGCGGAACCGCAGGCCCACCAGCTCACCCGAGGCGAACATCTCCTGGATGCCACAGGTGAAGTCCGGGAACGCGCGCTTCCAGAACTCGACCGCCATCGCGAACGCCGCCGGACCCTTCGGCAGGGCGAGCCCGGCGGTGTGCACCTCGTAGTCGGCCGAGAAAACGTCGTCGATGAATCCGAGGTTCCCCTTGTTGAGTCCTTCTTCGGTCGCGAAACGGACCAGTTCGATGTTCTCTTCGGACATCTACGACCTCCGCGCACAGAACGAGTACACCATCCTGGCCACGGTTTCACGCGTGCTTCCCGGTGTCTTCCCGCGAACGTCCCGGTAATTGATGAACAATTCCCGGGCGAACCGGGAACGGGCAACATCTAGACTTGCATTTGATTTCGCAGTGAACAACGGAGGCGGAAATGCAGACAACCCAGGTATACGCCGTCAACCGGGAACAGGCCAACTGCTTGGAAGTCCGCACCACGGAGCTGCCGGCACCCCCGGCCGGGCACGCGCGGGTGCGGGTCGAGGCGGCCGGCGTCTCCTACGGTGACCTGCTGTTCCAGCGTGGCGTGATCCCCGGCGGGCCCAAGGCGCCGTTCGTGCCCGGCTGCGACGTCGTCGGCGTGGTCGAGTCCGTCGGGGACGGCGTGACGACGCTGCGGCCCGGTGACCGGGTGGCGGCGCTCGTGGTGTCCGGCGGCTACACGACCGGCATCACGCTGCCGGCCGAGCGGCTGGTCCCGGTGCCCGACGGCGTCGACCCGGTGAACGTAGCGGCGGTGTCGCTGAACTACTTCATCGCCTACCAGATGTTGCACCGGGTGGCAAAGGTCCGGTCCGGGCAGAGCATCCTGGTACAGGGCGCGGCCGGCGGCGTCGGCCTCGCGTTCCTGCAGCTCGCGGAGCACATCGGCGGCGTGACGGTGTTCGGCACGGCGTCCGCGACCAACCTCGACGTCGTGCGCCGGCACGGCGCGGTGGCCGTCGACTACCGCAACGAGGACTTCGCCAACGCGATCCGCGACTCGGTGGGCGCGGTCGACGCCGCGTTCGACCCGATCGGCGGCCCGCACTTCTGGCGCTCCTACAGCGTGCTGCGCAACCGTGGCGGCCGGCTCGTCGCGTACGGGCAGAGCGAGGCGCTGCGCGGCGGCAAGCGGAACATGGCGGTGGGCGCGATGGGCTTCCTCGGCGGCATCATCCTGCCGAACCTGCGGCCGGACGGGCGCAGGACCGGCTTCTACAACGCGTGGGCGCTGGAGAAGAAGCAGCCGCGGGCCTACGGCGAGGACCTCGCCCAGGTGCTCGACCTGCTGTCCGCGGACAAGATCGCGCCCCGCTCGATCGCCACGCTCCCGCTGCGCGACGCCACCGAGGCCTTCGCCCAGCTCGAGCGCGGGGTCACCGGAAAGCTCGTACTGACCTGCACGGAATAAGGGCGGAAACGAGAGCCGGCCCGGTCGAAGGAGATCGGGCCGGCTTTTTCGTGCCCGGCTCGAACTTCGCTCGAATCGGGCACCCTGCCCGGCCGGCCGGGACATCCGACTCATGACCTGGGGACGCGGCGCACCGCATCCTCGATGGGAAGAAAGCCATCCGAAATGTGCCGCTCGACCATATGGCGAGACCCATGCGCGAGCGCTGTCGAAGCTGGAGACAAGCGTGCACCGATCATTGATTGTCGCTCGAATGATGCCCGACTCACAGGAGAAGGTCGCCCAGGTCTGGGCGGAGTCCGACGCGACGGAGCTGCCCCGCATCGCCGGGGTGGAGCACCGGTCCCTGTGGACCCTCGGTGACGTCTACATCCAGCTCCTCGAGACGGCCGAGCCCGGTCAGGAGACCATCAGCCGCATCAAGGGCCACCCCGAGTTCGTGAACATCTCCGACCGGCTCAGCGCCTTCATCTCGCCCTACCTGTCGACCTGGCGTTCGCCGAAGGATGCCCAGGCTCAGTGCTTCTACACCTACGAGAAATAAGGAGCCCGCGAACATGGCGAACGTGTCGTTCGACGACATCGAGTCGATCCTGGTGAAGAAGGTCGGCCTGGCCCCGCAGACGCTGGCCGACGCCCCGGACAACTCGCTGGAGGATCTGGGCCTCGACTCGCTGGCCGTCCTCGAGCTGCAGATCGTGATCACCAAGCAGTACGGCGTGGAGATCCCCGACGAGTCCGGTGAGCTGAACGTCGGCGACATCGTGGAGCTCATCAACAAGAACGCCGAGCAAGCAGCGTAAGGGGAGTCGAGCCATGGCCGGTCACACCGACAACCAGATCCGCATCGAGGCGCCGTTCCAGCTCGTCTGGGACATCACCAACGACGTGCCGAACTGGCCGAACCTGTTCACCGAGTACGCCGCGACCGAGGTGGTGAGCGAGGGCGGGGACACGATCACGTTCCGGCTCACCATGTTCCCCGACGACAACGGCGTCTCCTGGAGCTGGGTCAGCGAGCGCACCCGCTACCTCGACGAGAAGCGCACCCACAGCCACCGGGTCGAGACCGGTCCGTTCGAGTACATGAACCTCGACTGGCACTACGAGGAGGTCGAGGGCGGCGTCATCCTGCGCTGGGTGCAGGACTTCCACATGAAGGACACCGCGCCGGTGGACGACGGGTGGATGGTCGACAACATCAACAAGAACTCCGCGGTCCAGCTGCGGGTCATCAAGGACAAGATCGAGAAGGCGTACCACTCGCGCCGGGCCTCGGACCACAGGACGGTGTCCATTCACGACTGCCCGGCCGACCACCGGCGCGGCGGCACCATCCAGACCCTGCTCTCCCCGCGCACGGTCGGCAGCACCTCGGGCTTCATGGGCGGCGCGACGCTGCGGCCCGGCGAGGCCATCGCCGAGCACTACCACCCGTACAGCGAGGAGTTCGTCTTCTGCATCCGCGGCGAGCTCGAGGCCGACGTCGACGACGAGGTCGTCCCGGTCCCCGCCGGCACCGCGATCCTGGTGCCGAAGGAGACCCGCCACCGGTTGCGCAACGTCGGCACCGAGGACGTCTTCGCGGTCTTCCACCTCGGCCCGCTGGCACCGCGCCCCGAGCTCGGGCACGTGGACACCGAGACGCGCGAGGAGGCCGCCGCGGTGGCCGCGAAGATCCTGGCCGCCCGGGAGAAGCAGTCATGAGCCCAGGCAATGGGTTACGGCGGGTCGTCGTCACCGGGGTCGGCGTGGTCGCCCCCGGTGGCGTCACCCGGGACCAGTTCTGGTCCACCCTGACCGCCGGCCGCACGGCGACCAGGAGGATCTCGTTCTTCGACGCCACCAAGTTCCGCTCGAGGGTGGCCGCCGAGGCCGACTTCGACCCGGTCGCCGCCGGCCTGTCCGCGCGGGAGATCCGCCGCGCGGACCGCTACGTCCAGTTCGGGCTCGCGTGCGCCGCCGAGGCGCTCGCGGACTCCGGCCTGGAGCTGACCGAGGAGACGCTGGACAACACCGGCGTCGTCATGGGCTCGGCGGTCGGCGGCACGATGGCGCTCGAGGACGACTACGTGGCGGTCAGCAACACCGGTAAGGACTGGCTGGTCGACCACACCTACGGCGGTCCGTTCCTCTACCAGGCGCTGGTGCCCTCGTCGCTGGCGGCGGACATCGCGCACCGGTACGGCACGCACGGCCCGACCCAGGTGATCTCCACCGGCTGCACGTCCGGCATCGACGCCATCGGCTACGCGTGGCACCTCGTGCAGGACGGCGAGGCCGACGTGATCATCGCGGGCGCGTCGGACAGCCCGATCTCGCCGGTGACCGTCTCCTCGTTCGACGCGATCAAGGCGACCACGCCGGAGAACGACGACCCGGAGCACGCCTCCCGCCCGTTCGACGCGACCCGCAAGGGCTTCGTCATGGGCGAGGGCGGCGCGGTGCTGGTCCTCGAGGAGCTCGGCCACGCGCTGCGCCGGGGCGCGAAGGTCTACTGCGAGGTCACCGGATATGCCAGCCGCTCCAACGGGTTCCACATGACGGGGCTGCGGCCGGACGGGCTGGAGATGTCCGAGGCCATCCGGGTGTCGCTGGACCAGGGCCGGACCGACCCGACCGACGTCGACTACATCTGCGCGCACGGATCGGGCACCAAGCAGAACGACCGGCACGAGACCGCGGCGTTCAAGCGGGTGCTCGGCGAGCACGCGTACCGGACGCCGGTCAGCTCGATCAAGTCGATGATCGGCCACTCGCTGGGCGCGATCGGCGCCATCGAGATGGCCGCGTGCGCGCTGACGATCGACACCGACACGATCGCGCCGACGGCCAACTGGGCGCAGCGGGACCCCGAGTGCGACCTGGACTACACGCCGAACACCGCCCGCGAGGCGAAGGTCGACGTGGCGCTCTCGGTCGGCAGCGGGTTCGGCGGGTTCCAGTCGGCCATGGTGTTCAGTCGGTTGAAGGAGGCGGCATGACACGCGCGGTGGTCACCGGCATCGGGGTGGTCGCGCCGTCCGGGATCGGTGCCGACGCGCACTGGAAGACCGTGCTCGACGGCACGACGCGGCTCGGCCGGATCACCCGGTTCGACCCGTCGTCCTACCCGGTCACGCTCGCCGGCGAGGTGCCCGAGTTCGATGTCGACGACTACATCGCGGCGCGGTTGAAGGTGGCCACCGACCGGTGGACCTGGCACGGCTTCGCGGCCACCCAGGAGGCGCTGGACGACTCGGGCATCGATCTGTCCACGATGGACCCTTACGACACCGCGGTGGCGCTCGCGTCCTCCTCCGGTGGCAACGAGTTCGGCCAGGGCGAGCTGCAGGCGCTGTGGAGCGAGCCTGGCGGCCAGGTGAGCGTCTACCAGTCGATCGCCTGGTTCTACGCGGCGAGCGTCGGGCAGATCTCGATCCTGCACCAGATGAAGGGCCAGTGCAGCGTGCTGGTCGCGGAGAGCGCGGGCGGGCTGGACAGCTTCGCGCAGGCCACGCGGACCATCCGGCGCGGCACCAAGGTCGTGCTCGCCGGCGGCACCGAGGGCCCCCTCTCGCCGTACGCACTCACCTGCCAGCTGTCCACCGGACGCCTCGCGACCGGCACGGACCCGGAGACCGCGTACCGGCCGTTCGAAGGCGGCGCGGCCGGGTACGTGGCGGCCGAGGGCGGTGCGGTGCTGCTCGTCGAGGACCTCGACCACGCCCGCGAGCGGGGCGCGGAGATCCACGGCGAGGTGCTCGGCTGGGCCGCCACGCACGACGGCCGGGCGAGCCGCCCCGGCGACGGCGGCGACGGCGAACAGGTCGCCAGGGCCATGCGGATGGCGCTGGAGCGCGCCGGGCGCGAACCGTCCGATGTGGACGTCGTGTTCCCGGACGCGGTCGGGGTGCCCGAGGCCGACCGGGTCGAGGCGCGGGCCATCCGCGACGTGTTCGGCGACGAGGTGCCGGTGACCACGCAGAAGGGTCGCATCGGCCGGATGTACCAGGGCGGGGCGGCGGTCGACGTGGCCACCGCGCTGCAGTCGATGCGCTACGACACGCTGCCGGCCACGCCGGGGCTCACCGAGCCGGCGCCGGGGTGCGAGCTCAACTTCGTCACCGAGCCGACCACGCAGCGGACGTCGACCGCACTGGTCAACGCACGGGGCTACGACGGGTACAACACCGCGCTCGTCGTCGGCCGCTACGAGGAGGCGGCATGAGCAACACAGCGGCGCGGGCCCGGGTCGTGTTCCTGGTCCGGGTGCCCGAGGAGAACGTCGAGCGCTTCCTCACCGCGTACGAGCGAATCCGGTACGAGGTGGCCGGCGGCGTGCCGGGGCACGTCCTGGACCAGGTGTGCCAGTCCGCGACGGACCCGGAGCAGTGGCTCATCACCAGCGAGTGGGAGTCGCTCGGGCACTTCACCGCCTGGGAGCAGAGCCCCGGGCACCGCGACCTGGCCGGGCCGATGCGGGCCTGCATGACCGAGGCGAGGTCGATCAAGTTCGAGATCCGCGAAGAGACCAGCAAGTCCACCACCCGGCTGGCCGGCTGACACAGGAGAAGAAATGGACAAGACCCTCACCATCATGAGCGTCTGGGTGCTGGCCGCCTCCGGCATCCAGCTCGGCACCTTGTGGATCATGAAGCTGTCGATCCTGCCGCTGCTCAACGGCCTGCCCTACGACCGGTACGTGAGCACGTGCCAGCGGATCAAGATGCACGTGTTCCACCCGATCGCGGTGTGGAACGGCGTGATCGCGGCCGGCATCGGGGTGGTCGCCGCGGTCGCCGCTCCTGGTGTCGGCTCCGCCGTGCTGTTCATCGTCGGCTCGGTGGGCATGCTCGTCGTCGGTCTGACGTCCGAGGGCGTCAACCGCCCGATCTGGCGCCAGATCGAGAAGTGGAGCACCGACACCGTCGACGACGAGCGGTGGGCCCAGAAGCGGCATACCTGGCACCTCGCCCACGTGGTGCGCACCTACGGCGGCATCCTCGCGGTGGCCGGCTACCTCGCCGCGATCCTGACTGTCTGAACGAGACTCGAGGATCGCTGACAGGCGTCCCCTGGGGGCAGTCGAGCAATCCCCGCCCGGGCCTTCCGGGCGGGGACTATCTCACTGGACCACTTTGGACTAGCACCGGGAGGTGCCGTGCAGTTCTCTCCGACCGTGCGGCGGAAGGCACTGGCGTTAGCCGCCGGCCTCGCCGCGCTCACGACAGCCTCGTGCGGGGTCGCCTCGTCCGAGCCGGAGGCCGCCGCCGACCGCGGTCACCGCTCGAGCGACTGGCCGACCTGGCAGCTCGACACCGTCGGCTCGCGCTACAACGCGAACGAGCGGGAGATCACCCCGCGCAACGCGGGGCAGTTGGAGCTGAAGTACGCCTACACGTTCGGCAACGTGCCTTATGCCCGGGTCGGCAGCCAGCCCGCGGTGGCCGACGGCGTGCTGTACGTCGGCGGACCGGACGGCGAGTTCGTGGCGTTGGACGCCAAGACCGGCGAGACGAGGTGGAGCTACGACGCGAACGAGCTCACCGGTCCGCTGCCCGACGGTGCGCCGAACGGCATCCGCGACGGTGCGGCGGTGTCGGGCGACAAGGTGTACTTCGGCGACTCGACCGGCCGGATCTTCGCACTGGACAAGCGCTCCGGCAAGCTGCGGTGGGCGAAGAAGGTCAGCACCCAGGACCTGTCGGCGATGACCAGCTCGCCGCTGATCGTCGGCAACCGGCTGTTCGTCGGGGTGTCCACCTTGGAGGCCGGACTCGCACGGGACCCGAACTACGCCTGCTGCAAGCACCGCGGCCAGGTCGTCGCGCTGGACACCGACACCGGGGACCAGATCTGGGAGTACTACACGATGCGGCCGGCCGAGGAGGTCGGCACGTGGCCGAGCGGGGCGAAGAAGTACGCGCCGGCCGGCGGCAGCGTGTGGTCGAGCCCGGTCGCTGACCTGAAGAGCCGCACCGTCTTCGTGGGCACCGGGCAGAACACCACCGGGTCCGAGGGCGACATCAACAGCGTGATCGCGCTGTCCATGGACACCGGCAAGGTGCGCTGGAAGAACCGGATGACCTTCCCGGACACCTACACCACCGCGTGCGAGCAGGAGAACCCCGGCGACTACTGCCCCGGCCTCGGCACCACGGCGCTGGACGCCGACTTCGGCGCGTCCGCCAACGTGATCACCGTGCGCGGCCGGACGCTGGTGACGATCGGCCAGAAGAACGGGATGTACTACGCGTTCGACGCGCGCAGCGGCCGGGTCGTGTGGCGCAACGAGCTGGCCCCCGGCCCGCACGGCGGTGTCGGCGTCCAGTGGGGCAGCGTGTTCGACGGCAGGTACCTCTACGCGGCGACGTGGTACGAGGAGCCGAGCACGCTGTACAAGATCGACGCGGCCGACGGCGAGATCGTGTGGACGAGCGCGCACCCGGAGGACGGCTGCACCACCGGTGGCGCGGCGGCCTTCCAGGACATGTGCATGCCGATCTTCACCCCGGCGCCGACCGGGTCGCCTGGTCTGATCTACGAGGGCAGCGCGGACGGCAAGTTCCGCATCTTCTCCTCGCGGACCGGTGAGGTGCTCTACACCTTCGACGCGATCCGGGACTTCCAGGGCGTCAACGGTGTTCCCGGCCGCGGCAGCGCGTTGTCCGGCAACGGCGGCGCGATCGTGGCCGACGGCATGGTCTACGTGATGGCCGGCTACTACCCGTTCTACCCGACCGACAAGGGCACCGTGATGCTCGCGTTCGGTCTCAAGTAGACAGATCGACAAAGGGACCGGCCCGGCAACCCCACGGTTGCCGGGCCGTCCCGTTTGTTGGACTCGCGGGTCCTGAGCGTTGGACTCGCGGGTCCTGGGGGTTGGACTCGCGGGTCCTGGGGGTTCAGGCGGCGGGGTCTTCTGGCTTGTGGAGCTTGATGGCGGTGGCGGGGCAGGCGAACTCGGCGTCCTCCACGTCCGGCAGGAGGTTCGGGGCCGGGGTGGGGTCGCGCAGGACCACCACGCCGTCGCCGTCCTGGTCGAACACCGTCGGGAGCGCGTCGGCGCACAGGCCGGCGCCGCAGCAGAGCTCGCGGTCGACCTCGATCCGGTAGCCGGCCATCACCACTGCACCGGCAGCTCGAACAGGCCGTAGACGAACATGTCCTCGCGGTAGCGCAGCTCCTCCACCGGCGTCACCGGCGCCAGCGTGGGGAACGCCCGGAACAGCTCGCGCAGCACCACGCGCACCTCGACCCTGGCCAGGCTCTGCCCGGCGCACTGGTGCACGCCGTAGCCGAAGGTGAGGTGCGGCGGGTTCGCGGCCGACGGGTCCACCGCGTGCGGGCAGCCGTAACGGGACTCGTCCCGGTTGGCCGAGGCCAGCGACGAGACCACCCAGTCGCCCTCGGCGATGTGCACGCCGTCGATCTCGATGTCGGCCACCGCGCGGCGGACGATGCCGTACTGGATGATCGCCTGCATCCGCAGGATCTCCTCGACCAGCGCGGAGGCCCGGTCGGTGTCCGGCAGCTCGTCGACCAGCGCCCGGTTGTGCAGGAGCGTCGCCGTGCCCAGGCCGATCATGTTCGCGGTCGTGTCGTGCCCGGCGATCAGCAGCAGCATCGCCTGGCCCACCACGATGTCGTGCGGCGCGGGCGCACCGTCGATCTCCGACCGGGCGAGCCGGCCGAGGAGATCGTCCGCGCCGGCCTTGCGCTTCTCCGTGACCAGGCTGTCCAAATAGGAGTACAGCCCGCCGGTCGCGGCGTCGACCCGCTCGGGTGCGGCGCCGACCTCGCTGCGGATGCCGGCCTGCTCCTGGAAGAACGCGTGGTCGGAGTCCGGCACGCCCAGCAGGTCGCAGATCACCTTGGAGGGCACCGGGAAGTTCAGCGCCGGCACCAGGTCGACCGGCGGCCCAGCGTCCCGGATCCGGTCGAGGTAGCCGCGGGTGATCTCGGTGACCCGCGGCTCCATCGACCGGGCCCAGCGCGGGGTCATCTCCCGGATGACCAGCCGGCGCCACGGCGTGTGCTCCGGCGGATCCATGGCCACCAGCGACTTCGGCAGCATCACCGACGGCTTGCGGCCCGCGGACAGGTTCGGCGGCGGCGCGTTGAACCGGTTGATCGACAGCCGGGAGTCGGACAGCAGCGCGCGCACGTCGTTGTACCGGGTCACCAGCCAACCCTCGACGCCGTTCGGCCAGACGAACCGGGAGATCGGGGACTCCTTGCGCAGCAAGGTGTACTCCGGCGGCGGGTCGAACGGGTTGGTGCGCGCCCGCGGCAGCTGAGGCAAGGACATGGGACCTCCAGACACGGTGAGGCTTGTCTGAAACATTGCCCCTGATCCGTCTGAGCCCGCTCAACTGTCGGTCAAAGGCGCCGGCTCATTTCAGACAAGCCTCATCCCTAAGGTCAACCATGCCCATCGGCGCTGACCGCGGCCTTGAACCCGGTTCAAGGCCGGCCTGAGGATCCGGCACGGAACCCGACATTTCTCGCACCATGAGGAGGTTCCCGGAGTCGGCGTGATTGCGGACCCACGACGACGGGACCTGTCCCGGCGAGTCTTGAGACACCGCGAAACGAGAGGGAAACCATGAGCGAGATCGTCAGCGCGTGGGGTGACAACTCCAACGGCAACCTCGGCATCGGCAGCGAGGACGCCAGGAACACCCCCACCCCGATCGCCGGCCTGGAGGGCATTCGCACGGTCGAGTCGGGCAGCGGGCACGTCATCGCGGTGCTCGAGGACGGCACCGCCTACGGCTGGGGCCGCAACGCCTTCGGCCAGGTCGGCAACGCCTCCACGGACAACGCCACCGCCCCGCGGCGGGTGAAGCTGGACGGCATCAAGCAGGTCGCCCCCGGCGGCGGGCACACCCTGTTCCTCCGCGAGGACGGCACGGTGTGGGGCTGCGGCGCGGGCTTCTTCGGCATGCTCGGCCCGAACAACATGCGCGTGCACCCGGTGCCCGTGCCGGTCGAGGCGCCCGAGGGCATCGTGGCGCTGGTCTCCGGCGGCAGCCACGCGCTCGCCCTGCTCGAGGACGGCACCGTGTGGAGCTGGGGCCGCGACGACCGCGGGCAGCTCGGTGACGGCGCCGAGGCGGGCACCCGGCCCGGCCACGTCGTGCAGGCGCACGCCGGTGTCGAGTTCGTCGTGCGCAACGTCCCCGCGCGGGTCAAGGGCCTCACCGATGTCAGGTACGTCGCGGTCGGCGGCGGGCACAGCCTCACCGTGCACACCGACGGCACGCTGTCCGGCTGGGGCTTCAACGACTGCGGCCAGCTCGGCAACGGCACCACCGACAACACGAACACGCCGGCCAAGCTCGCCGCCGAGGGCGTCCGCGAGGTCGCCGGCGCCTACCACCACACGCTGGTCCTGCTGGAGGACGGCACGGTGCGGGCATTCGGGCTCAACGACTGCGGCCAGCTGGGCAACGGCGAGACCACGTCCACGACCGCGCCGGTCGACGTCAAGGGCCTGCGGAACGTCACGCAGGTCGCCGCGACCGGTGGCGGTGGCGACACCAACCCCGGCGGCTTCGGGCACAGCGTCGCCGTGCTCGATGACGGCACCCTGTGGGCGTGGGGCTGCAACAACAGCGGCGAGCTGGGCCTTGGCGGCAACGAGGGCCGGATCGTGCCCGTGCAGGTCCCCGGCCTCACCGGCGTCCGCCACGTGACGGTCGGCGGCGACGTGCCGTTCGTCCGGGAGAACCCGGGTGGCGGCAGCGCCACGGCCATCCACGCGCGGGCCTGAGGGGAGCAGTCGTGACCGACCAACCGTCCATCGAGGACATCACCGCGGTCCAGGAGCTGATGTTCCCCTCCGCGGCGCAGGCCGTCCGGGTCGTCGCCGAGCTCGGCATCGCCGACCTGCTCGTCGACGGTCCGCTGCCCGTCGGCGAGCTGGCCGCCAAGGCCGGGGCCGCCGCGCGCCCGCTGTCCGGCGCGCTGCGGGTGCTCACCGTGGAGGGCGTGTTCGCCGAGCCGTCGCCCGGCGTGTTCGCCAACACCACCCGCTCGCACCTGCTGCGCCGGGGCGTGCCGGACTCGCAGTACGTCATGTCCGGCCTCGGCGCGGCGGACTGGCTGTGGGCCAGCTACGGCGCGCTCGGGCACAGCGTGCGCACCGGCGCGCCTGCCTTCCCGAAGGTGTACGACACGCACCTGTGGGCGTGGCTGGGCCAGCATCCGGAGCAGGCGCGGCAGTTCAACGACGCCATGAACGAGTTCTCCACCACGCTCGGCCCGCGGATCGTCAGCTCCTACACGGAGTTCGCGAAGGCGGGCGTCGTCGCCGACCTCGGCGGCGGCATCGGCACGTACCTGACCAACATCCTCGATGCGTACCCGTCGGTCGAGCGCGGCGTGCTCGTCGACCAGCCGTCGGTGATCGAGCAGGCCAAGTCCCGCACCGACATCGACCCGCTGGTCCGGAGTGGACGGTTGGGCTTCTTCCCCGGTGACTTCTTCGCGGACGTGCCCACCGGCATCGACCTCTACGTCACCAAGCAGATCACCCACTCGTGGAGCGACGAGAAGCTCGTGTCGCTGCTCAAGCGCTGCCGGGACGCCTCGCCGACGGCGCGCATCGCGGCCGCGGAGCTGGTGCAGACCAAGGACGCGCCCCGGTTCGTCCGGCACTTCGACGTGATGATGTACGTGACGATGGCGGGCTTCCTGCGCACCGCCGAGGAGTACGCCGAGCTGTTCGGCCAGGCCGGCTACGAGCTGACGCGCGTGGTCCCGACCGGCACGGCGTTCTCGATCATCGAAGCGGTTCCCGCCAAGTAACTGGAGTGGTGACGTGAGCTCGGAGCTGGATTCTGATGTAGCGGAATGGGTTCGGCAGCGTGGCATTCCATTGTCCACGGCGGACCCCGCTGCCCCCATGGACCGACTGGAGCGGCTCGGCGAATGGGTCGGCGACGCGACCGTGGTGGGCATCGGCCCGTCGACCTACGGCGGGCACGAGCAGTTCACCATGACCCACCGGATCATCCGGCTGCTCGTCGAGGAGCACGGGTTCCGCGCGGTCGCCACCGAGGACGACTGGGACGTCGTGCTCGACCTCGACCGCTACGCGCGGACCGGGGAGGGCGACCTCGAGGCGCTGATGAAGGGCGCCGGGGTGCCGTGGCGGGTGCGGGAGCTCACCGACGCCGTCGAGTGGGTCCGGGAGTACAACACGACGCACGACGAGCAGGTGCGGCTCGTCGGCGCCGGGGTGATCGACACTCGCGCGGCGGTGTACGAGGAGGTGACGCGGTACGTCGAGCGGGTGGCCCCCGAGCGGCGTGCCGCGTTGCGCTCCCACTTCGACGTGATCGAGCCGCGGACCGAGCAGCCGGTGCCGTACTTCCTGATGCAGGTCCCCGACAAGGACGCCTGGGTCGGGCACGCCCGCTCGGCCCTCGCGCTGGTCGAGGCGCTGCCGCACGCCGAGGGCGACAAGGAGCACGCGCTGGTCGTCCAGCACGTCCGGCAGATCGTCGCGTTCTACGAGCACTACGCCTACCACCTGGTGGACGACGGCTACCGGGACCTGAAGATGGCGGAGAACCTGCGCTGGTGGCACGAGCACACCGGCGACAAGATCGCCTACTGGTCCACCAACGCGCACAGCGTGCGGTCGGCCGAGCTGACGATCTCGGTGCCGCCGCGCGGCGTGCTGAGGTTCCGGCCGACCGGGGACCACCTGCGCGAGTGGTTCGGCGACAGGTACTTCTCGCTCGGTATCACGTTCGAGACCGGCGACGTGAACTCCGGCTGGGGCCTGCCGCCGTTCTCCAGCCGCGCGATGCCGGTGCCCAGGCAGGCGCCGGAGTTCGTCGAGCGGCACCTCACCAACAACGGCACCCCGCGCTACCTGCTGAGCATGCGGCACAACGTGCCGGACGCCGTGCGCGAGTGGCTGGCGCGGCCGATCGAGAAGGCCCGGGTCATCGGGTCCATCTGCGACCCCGGCCAGGACCCGGACGGCTACTGGATGACCGGCGGCTCGCTCGCCGGGTGGTACGACGCGCTCGTCCACGTCAAGGAACTCACCCCCACGACCATCCTGTGAGGCCCGCGATGGAGGTTTCGACCACCCCGGATCCGGCGGTGTTCGCGGAGCGGGCCGGCGAGTGGCTGGCCAGAAAGCCCGTGGAGAACAACCTGTTCCTGGTGCACGCGCTCGACCCGGCCGGCAACCCGCCGGGCCAGAAGGAGCCGGTGTTCGCGACGGTCACCGACGGCGGCGGTGACGTGGCCGATGTCGTCGGTGCGGCGTGGGCCAAGGCGCCGTACCGGATGACGCTGTCCGGGATGCCCGAGGAGGCCGCGCACACGCTGGCCGAACACCTGGTGAAGGCGGGTGAGTCGCTGCCCGGCGTGAACGGCCCGACCGACGCGGCGGCCGCGTTCGCGCACCGCTGGGCCGAGCTCACCGGCCTGTCCACGCACGTCGAGCGCGAGCAGTGGATCATGGAGTGCCGGTCGACCACGCGTCCGGAGGCGCCGAACGGGCGGCCGCGCCTGGCGACCGAGGACGACCTCGAGACGGTCGCCGAATGGTTCACCACCACCATGCGGGACATCGGCCTGCCGCCCGAGGAGATCCAGCAGCGCAGCAACCACATGGTCGGCGGCCAGATCGCCAACCAGCGGCTCATCGTGTGGGAGGCGCCGGACGGTTCCCGGGCCGCGGCCGCCGGCTGGAACCCGCCGCTGGCCGGTGTGGTCCGCCCGTCCGGCGTGTTCGTCTCGCCCGCGCACCGCGACGGCGGCTACGCCCGGCTGGTGCTCGGCGAGGTCGTCGCCCGGGCGCTGGAGGACGGCGCCGACGCGTGCGTGTGCACGCTCGACCTCACCTACGTGCCGATGCGCTCGGTGGTCGAGAAGGTCGGCTTCACCAAGCTGATCGACGTGACCGAGTACCGGTTCGGCGAAGGAGCGAAAGCGTGAGCAGACCAACCAACCCAACCACCATGCTTCGCGCGAATGCCGTCCACGCCGAGCGGAGCGAAGCAGGTGCCACAGCATGAGCAAACCAACCAACCCAACCACCATGCTTCGCGCGAATGCCGTCCACGCCGAGCGGAGCGAAGCAGGTGCCACAGCATGAGCAAACCAACCAACCCAACCACCATGCTTCGCGCGAATGCCGTCCACGCCGAGCGGAGC
>NZ_WHTD01000172.1 GCF_009379765.1 Actinophytocola sp.
CAACCCCGAAAGGACCCCGAAGCAGCCGACACCACAGCAGGTCGGCGGCACACTCACGCCCATCCCCCGAAACACCCAAACCAAGATCGACAAAATCAAGACAAGATCAAATGGCTATTGCATGAAAGGCCGAGGCTAGCACGAACGTGTGGGCGTATCAATCAACCGTTCGATCTATTGCGTCAACTGTGACCTGTCGCGCCTCGCCTGTTTCCGCACCGGCCGTTTAGCGTCGGATCTGTTCTTGGCTGGTGGAGGTTGGGATGAGAAGGATGGCGCTGTTGGCTTCGAGTGTGGCCGTCGCCTCCATGGCGGTGACCGTCGCGGCTTGCGGGGTGACTGACGCGAGCACCGGGGTGGAGGCGAGCACTGGTGTAGGCCAGAGCGAGCCGGAACTCGGCGCGTTGCCACGTATCGGCTCCTACGACGACGTCGTCTTTCCTCTCGATTCATATCACCTGTCACCGGAACAGAAAGTCACCTTGGCACGCGCTGATGATATCCAGGTTCGGGACTGTATGCGGCGTTACGGGTTCGACTTCGACTTGCCTGACCGGGCCGTGGAGCCGGAGCTGGAGAACAGGGTCATAGGCCTGATCGACAAGGATTCTGCGGCCAGCTTCGGTTACAAGCCGGCCGGGTTTGCCGAACATTCTAGTCGTGTCCGCGAGGCAAAGAGCGAGCAGACCAAATGGTCGCCCGAAATGATGGGCGTCCTGAACGGCGAAGGCCCGTCCAAGGTGAACGGTGTAGAGGTCCCAGAGGGTGGGTGTGATGCCGAGGCGCGTCAGCACTTGGCCAGGAACACGGACGGAAAGCCGGGAGATGAGAATTTCGTTATTCGCTTGGAGAAGATGTCGGGAGAGGCGACGGAAGCGGACAGCCGACTCAAGAAAGCATTTGCCAAATGGAGCGACTGCATGGCCGAGGCCGGGTTCAACTACCGCGACCCGTGGCAGGCGAACGGTGACCCGGCATTTGCCGAGGAGAAGGCATCCGCACGGGAGGTCGCGACCGCCACGGCCGATGTGAAGTGCCGCAGCAAGCACGATGTCAACGGAATCTGGGTGGCCGTGCGGACGGCCTATCAGAACCGGCTCATCGAGGCGAACGCCGAGGCGTTGCGGCAGCATGAGTCTGCGGTGGCCGAACAGCTCCGGAAGGCGGCGGATGTCCTTGCCGCCAACAGGTAAGTGATGGAGCTCCACACCGCCTCGACCGGACGGTCCACCGCCTTCGACACCCCGATCTGCCAACCGGCGTCGCGGGTGTGCCCGACCTCCGACCGCCGCCACCCCGCGGTCACGACGTCACCACGGCGACCGCGCTGACCTCGACGAGCGCACCGAGCACGGCCAAGCCGGCCACCTGCGCGACCACGACCGGCGGCGCGGCTCCCGCCAGCTGACCCAGGTAGTGCCGTCACGCTGGCGCACCCGGCTCACCGCGCTCGCCGACGTGGAGGCACTGCCGGGACAGTCCCGCCGCCGCGCCGGGCGCGACGTGCTCATCCCCGCCGCGCTCGCCTGCCGCGCGAACGAGGCCATCCGCATCCGGCACCGCCGCCACGACACCGCGGACGCGACGCCGACCGACGTGCAGCCGCACCGGCTGGTCACGCTGCACCGCCGCTGGTTCCTCGTCGCATGCCCTCGCCGGGCCACGAGATGGGCGGTCTACGCCCTCGACCGCATCGATCACGTCCAACCACTCGGTACCCACTTCCCGGTGCCCGAGCCGCCATCCGACGCCGCCGCGTTCGTCTCCGACACCCTGGCCCACGGGCATGGCGGCACCGCGTCCGCGTGCGGGTGCACACGTCAGCCGACCTCCTCCGCGAGCTCGTCGACCCGAGCGTCGCCACCGTGATCGAGGACGGCGACGGGTGCGAGCTCCACTTCGGCACCGACGACCTCGACTGGGCGGCCCGGTGGCTCGCCTACCTCAACCTCGACCTCGACGTCATCGAACCGACCTCGCTCGCCGACCAGCTGCGCGCGCTCGGCCGCTGGCTGCTCGACCGCTACTGAGGACCCGCGTCGCCACCGGTGCGGGCGATTGCGTCGAGGGTGACCTGGATGTTGACTGGCATGGTCGGGGACGCTACGACAACACCGACCAAGCAGGAGACGGTCATGTCCCGTCCCGTCCCGTCCCGTCCACTTCGAGATCCACACCGCCGACCCGGACCGAGCGATCGCCTTCTACGAGTCCGTGTTCGGCTGGAAGTTCGAGCGCTGGGGCGACATCCCCTACTGGCTCGTCAGCACCGGCGACGACGCCACACCCGGCATCGACGGCGGGCTCGTGCCCCGGGAAGGCCCGGCACCCGCCGCCGACGCGCCGGTGTCGAGCTTCGTCAACACCATCGACGTCGCCGACCTCGACGCCGTCGGCGTGGCCGTCACCAAGGCCGAGGGCACCATCGCCCTGGCGAAGCACGCGGTACCGGGCGTCGGCTGACTCGCCTACTTCCGCGACCCGGACGGCGACCCGTTCGGCACCATGCAGAGCGACCGGCGCGGCCTACAGCCCCGTCACGAGCGGGGTCTGCGGCTGCGCAGGTAGTCGCCCACCACGGCCGCGCCCAGGCCGTCGAGGTCCGGGTTCACCACCCGCCCACCGCTGCGCCGCGCGATCAGGTCGACGAACCGCGCGAGCGAGGGATCCTCGCCCAGCATGAACACGGTCACCGACGCGCCCAGCTTCGCCAGCGCGTCGACCTCCGCGACCGTCTTGCGCAGCGTGCTGTCCAACGGTGGGTAGTCGAACACCGCTTCGCCGTCCGGATCCAGGTGCGCGGTCGGCTCGCCGTCGGTGACGACGAGGACCACGGGGTGCGCGTCGGAGTGCCTGCGCAGGTGCCGCCCGGCCAGCAGCAGCGCGTGGTGCAGGTTGGTGCCCTGCTCCCACACGCCCTCCAGCCCGACGAGCTCCGCCAGCTCCACCGACCGCGCGTGCCGGCCGAACGTGACCAGCTGCAGTGCGTCGGTGCGGAACCGGGTGGAGATCAGCTGGTGCAGTGCCAGCGCCGTGCGCTTCATCGGGACCCAGCGGCCGTCCTGCACCATCGACCACGACGTGTCGACGCACAGCGCCACCGCGGCCCGCGCCCGCTGCTCGGTCTCGGTGACCTCGACGTCGACCACGTCCAGCGAGACCCGGCCACTCGTGGACGCCGTTCGCAGCACCGCGTTGCGCACGGTGCGCGAGGTGTCCCACGGCTCGGTGTCGCCGAACTGCCACGACCGGGTCGACCCGATGGGTTCGCCCGCGGCGCCGGCGTTGCGCGCGTCGCGCTGCCCCTGCCGCCTGGCCGCGTTGACCACGTCCTTCAACGCGGTCTGGCCCAGCCGGCGCAACGCCTTGGGCGACAACCGGAGCGAGCCGTCCGGGGCCCGCTCCAGCAGGCCCTGCTCACGCAGCTGCCGCTCCAGCTCGGCCAGGCGCCGCGCGTCGACCCCGGCGTCCTCGTCGAGCTGGCGCTCCAACGCCTCGATGTCGATGTCCTCCAGCCGCGCGCCCGGGTAGGACTGGGCCAGCTGCTCGGCCAGCGCGTCGATCTCCGCGAGGTCGGCCATCGCCTGCGCGCCCTCGCCCATCCCGAGCGGCTGGTTGCCGCGGAAGCGCGCCGACCCGGTCCAGTTCTCCCCCGGCCGCAGCGCGCGCAGGTTGGCATCCAGCGACGCGACCTGCTCGACCAGCCGGGGATCGCCGAACGCGCCCGCCATCAGCTCGGCGAGCTCCGAGCGCTGCTGCTCGGACATCGAGTTCATCATCCGCTGCGCCGCGGCCGCCCGCCGCGCCAGCGCGTCGACGAGCTCCTCGGTGTTGCGCGGGTTCTCGGGGAAGAACTCGCCGTGCCGGCGCATGAACTCCTGGAACCGCTCGGTGGTGTCCTCGCCGCGCAGGTGGGACAGCAGCAGGTCGTTGAGGTCCGCCATCATCGCGCGGATCCGCTCGGTGTCCTCCGGCCGCACGTCCCGCAGCGCCTGCTTCATGCCCTGGAACCGGGACTCCATCAGCTCCTGGCCGAGCAGGTCCTGGATCTTGCGGTAGGACTCGCGCGCCTCGTCCGAGCGCCAGTCGTACTCGGCGAGCTCACGTACCGCGGCCGCGGTGCCCGACGGCAGCGCGTCCAGCTGCGCCTCCCGGAACCGGGCGTCGTCGTCCGGGTCGGGGAACAGCTCGGCCTTCTCGGCCCGCAGCGCCTGGTCGAGCAGCTCGCGCACCTGCTGGAGCGTGCCGTCGAGGTTGTGCCGGCGCTGGATCTGCGAGCGCCGCTGCCACAGCCGGCGGGTGAGCTCGTCCAGGCCCGAGGTGGTGCGGGTGCCCCGGCGCAGCAGCTCCTCCAGCGCCGAGCGCGGCGAGCGGCCGTCCATCACGTCCCGGCCGATGGCGTCGAGCGCGTCGCGCAGGTCGACCGGCGGCGCCAGTGGGTCCGGCCCGTCGTGCCACGGGCCGTAGGAGAACCGGTCCGCGGTCATGATGCCGCCTCCGCGGAGAAGAGTACGTCGGCGGTCATAATGCCGCCTCCGCGGAGAAGAGTACGTCGGCGGTCATAATGCCGCCTCCGCAGAGAAGAGTACGTCGGCGGTCATAATGCCGCCTCCGCAGAGAAGAGTACGTCGGCGGTCATAATGCCGCCTCCGCAGAGAAGAGTACGTCGGCGGTGGTCACGGGCCGTACACCGTCATGCCGCCGTTGTCCTCGGAGTCCTTGGCCAGCCGCCGGTTGAGGTACAGCGCCTCCAGCGCCAGCTCGACCGCGGCGGCGATCCGGCCTGGCGGGTCGTTCGGCATGACGTCGAGCCGCGCGGCGACCTCGTGCAGCACGGGCAGCTCCGGCAGCGCGCCCAGCACCTCGGCACCGGTCACCCGCTCCCCCGTGGCCACCAGGTGGCCGTCGACCACGACGTCCACGATCGGGCGCAGGTCCAGGCCCGCGAACTTCTCCTTGGCGGTCTCGGCGATCGCGCGGCGCAGCAGGTGGGTGAGGTGCTCGGTCTCCCGGCCCTCCTCACCGGACTCGAACTCGAGCTTGCCGCGCAGCACCGCGGGCACCGCGTCGAGGTCGATCGGCCTGGCGATCGGCGGGTCCTCGCCGACGAGCGCCGAGCGGCGCAGCGCCGCCGCCGACAGGGTCTCGGCAGCGGCCACCGCGAACCGGGCGGACACCCCGGAGCGCTGGTCGATCGCCGACGACTCGCGCAGGTTGCGCACGAACCGGGCCAGCACCTCCAGCAGCGGGTCACCGACCTCGGCCAGCAGGTCGGCCTCCTGCTTGATCACGTCGACCTCGGCGGCCACGGTCAGCGGGTAGTGGGTGACCACCTCGGCGCCGAACCGGTCCTTGAGCGGGGTGATGATCCGCCCGCGGTTGGTGTAGTCCTCCGGGTTGGACGTGGCCACGAGCAGCACGTCGAGCGGCAGCCGCAGCGTGTAGCCGCGGACCTGGATGTCCCGCTCCTCCATCACGTTCAGCAGCGCCACCTGGATCCGCTCGGCCAGGTCGGGCAGCTCGTTGATCGCGACGATGCCGCGGTGCGCCCGCGGCACGAGTCCGAAGTGGATGGTCTCGGGGTCGCCCAGGGTGCGACCGGCGGCCACCTTCACCGGGTCGACGTCGCCGATGAGGTCGCCGACCGAGGTGTCCGGGGTGGCGAGCTTCTCGCTGTAGCGCTCGGAGCGGTGCCGCCACGCCACCGGCAGGTCGTCATCCAGCTCGTCGGCGCGCCTGCGGGACTCCGGGGTGATCGGGGCGAGCGGGTGCTCACCGAGCTCGGCGCCCGCGATGACCGGCGTCCACTCGTCGAGCAGGCCGACGATCGTGCGCAGCAGCCTGGTCTTGCCCTGCCCCCGCTCGCCGAGCAGCACCACGTCGTGCCCGGCCAGCAGCGCCCGCTCCAGCTGGGGCAGCACGGTCCGGTCGAAGCCGACGATGCCAGGCCACGGGTTGCGCCCCTCGCGCAGCGCGGCGAGCAGGTTCTCGCGAATCTCGGCCTTCACGCCGCGCAGGTGGTGTTCGGCCGCGCGCAGCTCTCCCGCGGTCCTCGGGAGGTTCTCGGGTGGTGTCACCGCGCCGACGCTACGCAGCGCGTCGCCCGTCGGCGGTTGGTTCTCCGGTCCTGTCACCTTATCGACGCTACGCAACATCCGGCCCGCGGTCGACGTGGAGCAGCTCCAGCTACTCCTGCCGCGGCTCGCCGTGGACCTCGCCGGGGTCGCCGTGCCGCAGCGTGCTGCGGGCCTCGGCGAACCTGATCATCTCCACCGCGTTCAGCACGATCAGCAACGCCGCCAGGATGCCGAGGCTCGTGAGCGCCGGCAGGTTCGCCACGAGCGGAACAAGCGCCACGCACACCGCCGCGGCGGCCAGCCGGAAGGCCTTGAGGTTGCGGTAGCACCGGTAGGAGAACCCGACGTGCGCCAGCAGATACACGGCCACGCCGCCGTACATCGCCCACAGCGGCACGCCGTAGAGCTTGTCCGACAGCGTGTGGTGCCCGGTGTCGCCGACGTACTCGAGCACCTTCTTGAGCCCCAGCGCGAGCAGCACGATGCCGCCCATCATCGGCAGGTGCAGGTAGGTGAACGCGGTGCGGGCCATCGACACCCGGTGCTCGCCGCGGGCCTCGGCCAGCGCGTGCTCGCCGAGCAGCGCCGAGGTGTCGAAGTACACCCACCACAGGCTCGCCGACACCGAGAGCCCGAGCGTGGCCGCGACGATGATCGGCCAGGAGATGGGCAGCGCGGTCACGCCGACGCCGATGGCCACGATCGACTCGCCGAGCCCGATCATCACGATGAGCCCGTGCCGCTCGGCGAAGTGCCGGGCCGAGCCCAGCCGCCAGCCCCGGGCGCCGATGACGAGCGTGCCACCGTAGTCGGCCACGACCGCGGCGAGCCACAGCAGTATCTGCGCGTTCCCGGAGGTGGTCGCGGCGAGCAACAGCAGCGCGGTGCCGCCGACCATCGTGGGCGCGAACAGCGCGACCTGGCGGTGCAGCCCGGCGTCGTTGCCGCTGATCATCCAGAACAGCACGAGGTGGGTCAGCCGCAGCACGAGGTAGGCGAGCGCGAACACGGTCGGGCCGGACAGCCCGCCCGGCAGGTCCTCGAAGGACTCGGGGATGGCCAGCGCCACCAGGAACATCGCGGCCATCGCGACCAGCAAGGCGACCCGGGCCCAGCCCTCGTCCGCCTTGACCACGTTGGACAGCCAGGAGTAGCCGACCCAGCACCACCACACCACGGCGATCAGCAGCACGCCGCGCAGCAGCCCGCGCCCGCTGACGTCGTCCGCCATCAGCGCGGTGACCTGGGTCAGCGCGAACACGAACACCAGATCGAAGAAAAGCTCTAGGGTCGTGGCGGTGCTGGCTTCGCGTACCCGCTCGACCCGGACCCGTGCGGGATGTGTCATGCGCCTAGTTTGCTCAGGTGAGCGGTGGTTTGGGGAGGGCGACACGGGGATGGCGGACGAGCAGCTGGAACTGCGCTGGGACCCGCGGCCGGGCGACTGGGGCGACGCGCTTCGCGCGGTGACGCCGATGTACCGGTGGTCGCCCTGGTTCGCCGCGGCGCTCGCGGTGTTCGGCGCGGTGCTGGTGGCGCTCGGCGAGCCGCTGCCCGGTGTGTTCGGGCTGGGGTGCGCGGCGGTCATCGCGGTGTTGCCGATGCTCGCGGTGAACTCGTCGTTCCGGCGCAACCCGGTGGCCGCGGCGACCGTGACGGCGACCGTGGACGACTCCTCGATGCGGATGATGACCGTCGACGGCACCGCGTACAGCGACCTGCGCTGGTCGACGCTGTCCGGGTGGCTGGAGACCAACCGCGGCTTCGTGCTGCGCACCGGCGAGGCCACCGCGCTGTTCCCGGTGCCCAACCGCGCGTTCGGCGCGCAGGAGGAGCGGCGCCGGTTCCGCGAGCTGCTGGAGCGCACCGTCGGCCCGGCGAAGCCTTGATCCGTAAGCACCCCACCCCGAACGGGTAGCGGTTCTCATCGCGTAATCTCTGCTCTCGTGTCATCCCCCAGCGCGACAATGGCGGTGTGGTCGTCAGCCTGGCTGAGCGGTACCGCTGCCGCCGACGACGTGCTCGATGCCCTGCAGGACTGGGCCGAGCTGCACGAGGTGGTCGCCGCGGACGAGTCCTTGGCGGCCACCCTGGAGATCCCGGTGCGTGGCGAGCCCGGCGGCGCGCCGGCCGCGTTGCTCGCGGCACTGCGCCGGAGTGGCGTGGACGGTGGGCGGCTGGTCATGCCAGTGCCCGGCGACGTCCGCGGTCTCGGCGGGCCCAGTGCCTTCGCCACCGAGGCGTTACGCGCGGGCGAGGCGGTCGTGCTGGACAACCTCGGCGTGGTGCCCGAGCGGGTGGGCAGGCCCGTCGACGACGGCATCGTCCGCTGGATCGTGTTCGACGTGGGGCAGTTGCCTCCGGCGGCGAACGTGCCGCTGGGTGAGGCCGAGCACGAGCTCACCGGCGCGATGCGGGTCGCCGCTGGCATGCTGATCGAGCTCGGCGTGGCCAAGCAGCGGGCCGGGGTGCGCGAGGAGCTGCAGGCCAGGGTGGCCGAGCGGACCAAGGCGAGCTGGCCGGCCGGCATGCCGCCGCGGGCGCTGCGCGTGCTGCAGCGGGCCGCCGAGGTCGCCGCGATCCTGGAGCTGGCGATGGAGGACGAGCCTGGTGGAGCGCTGTCCGCGTCCGCCGCGCTGAAGCGGGCCGAGGCGTTGCGCCCGCTGTTCCACGCCGTGCGCACGGCGCGTTGCGCCGCGGTCGCCGAGGCCGTCCGCGTGCTGTCGGACCACGCCGGCAAGGTCTGACCCAAGTGTCGCGTGACCCTGAAACCTTTACGCCGCTGCGGCCAACAGCGGCCCCTGTCTGTGTTACGGCGTTGGAGAAAAGCCCAAGTACATCCAGTACGAGCGACTTTCCTCCGCCTTGCCAGGAACCACGTGGATCCACAGCGGACGCAAAGGAACAGGATCACGCGACACCAGCCTTCTCGCCGTGCTGATCGAGAAGCGGCTGCACGCGGGGATCCGCGACGGGTCGATCACGGTGATGTTCCGGCGGTGGCGACGGCCGCAGGTCATCGCCGGCAACGTGTACCGGACACCGGCCGGTCGGGTCGTCGTCGACTCGGTCGCCACGGTGGCGCCGTCCCGGATCCGTCGCGCGGACGCGGTCGCGGCCGGGTACCGGACCGTGGCCGAGGCGGTCGCCGACCTGCGCGGCTCTCCGCACGACCCGGTCTACCTGCTGCGCCTGCACCACGCCGACGAGCCCGACCCGCGCGAGCTGCTCGCGTCCACCGCGGACCTGTCCACTTCGGACGTCGAGGAGATCACCCGCCGCCTTTCCCGGCTGGACAAGGCATCCACCCACGGCCCGTGGACCGAGGACACGTTCGCGATCATCCGCCGACGCCCGGCAGTGCGGGCGGGCGACCTGGCCGAGGAGCTGGGCCGGGAGATGCTGCCGTTCAAAGTGGACGTTCGCAAGCTCAAGAACCTGGGCCTGACCCATAGCCTGGAGACCGGCTACCGCCTCTCCCCCCGCGGCGAGGCCTACCTACGCTTGCGCTGAGGCTCGCAGCACAGCTCGGCGCACGGCGCGCCGTCGACCGTGCAGCCCGCCGCGGGGAAGTCGGACAGCTTCCGGACCGGTGCGCCGGCCACGTGTTCCCGCACCAGCTCGACCACCAGCTCGGCGAACCGCGGGTCACCGCTCGGGGACGCGGCTCGGGCGAAGCCCATGCCCAGCCCCGCCGCCTTCTCCGCGGCCTCGGTGTCGAGGTCCCACCCGACCTCCAGGTGGTCGCTCACGAACCCCACCGGGCACACCACCACCGCGGGCACCCCCCGGCCCGCCAGCGTGTCGAGGTGGTCGAGGATGTCCGGCTCCAGCCACGGGATCCGCGGCGGCCCGGACCTCGACTGCCACACCACGTCGTAGCCGGCCACGCCCACCTCGGCGGCCACCAGGCGGGCGGCCTCCGCGACCTGGCGCGAGTACCGGCCACCCCCCTCGGCGGGCGGGCCGGACGCGGCGTCGGCCGCCGTCGGCACCGAGTGCGCGGTGAACACCAGGCGGTACTCCGAAAGGCCCTCGGCGGCCGAGCGGACCGCGTCCGCGAACGCGCCCACGAACAGCGGGTGGTCGAAGAACTGCCGCAGCTTCACCAGCTCCGGCGCGCCGGGCCCGACCGCCGCGCGCGCCCGCACGATGTCCTCGTCGTACTGCCGGCACGCCGAGTACCCGCCGTACGCGCTGGTCGGGAACACGAGCGCGCGCCGCACGCCGTCGGCGGCCATCCGGGCGACGGTGTCCTCGACCATCGGGTGCCAGTTGCGGTTGCCGAAGTACACCGGCAGCTCGATCCCTTGCCGCGCCAGCACATCCGTGACCGCCGCGATCGCCGACCGGTTCAGCTCGTTGATCGGCGAGACGCCGCCGAACGACTGGTAGTGGTGCTCGACCTCGTCCAGCCGCTCCGGCGGAACGCCCCGGCCGCGCGTGACGTTCTCCAGGAACGGCCGGACGTCCTCGGGCTTGTCCGGACCGCCGAACGACAGCCAGAGCAACGCGTCCATCTACAGTCCCAGCGCGTGCACGCCGCCGTCCACCATGATCATCGAGCCGGTGGTGGCGGGCAGCCAGTCGGACAGCACCGCGCAGATCGACTTCGCCACCGGCGCGGCGTCCTCGGCGTCCCAGCCCAGCGGCGCCCGGTCGTCCCAGCCGCCCTCGAGCTCGCCGAAGCCGGGGATCGACTTCGCGGCCATCGTCTTCAGCGGACCGGCCGACACGAGGTTGACCCGCACGCCGTGCTGGCCCATCTCCCGCGCCAGGTACCGGTTGACCGACTCCAGCGCGGCCTTCGCCACGCCCATCCAGTTGTAGGCCGGCCACGCGACCCGCGCGTCGAAGTCCATGCCCACCACGGACGCGCCGCGGGACAGCAGCGGCAGCAGCGCCGTGGTCAGCGACTTGAACGAGTACGCGGACACCTCGACCGCGACCGACACGTCCTCCTTGGGGGCGTCGAGGAACGGCGAGCCGAGGCAGGTCTGCGGGGCGAACGCGATGGCGTGCAGCACGCCGTCGAGGCCGTCGACGTGCTCGCGGACCCGGTCGGCCAGCGTGTCCAGGTGCTCCTGGTTCTGCACGTCGAGCTCGATCACCGGCGGCGGCTGCGGCAGGCGCTTGGCGATCCGCTCGACCAGGCTCATCCGGCCGAAGCCGGTCAGCACGACGGTCGCACCCTCTTCCTGGGCGACCTTCGCCGCGTGGAACGCGATCGACGCATCGGTGATCACACCGGTGATGAGCAGGCGCTTGCCCTCGAGCAGACCGGTCACGAGCGACCCTCCTGGTTGGTCGGTGGAGGGCCCAGTCTGTCAGTAGGGACTCAGTGCCCCATCCCGAGCCCACCATCGACCGGCACGACCGCGCCGGTGATGTAGCCGGCCGCGTCCGAGGCGAGGAACGTGACCGCCGCGGCGACCTCGTCGGTGCGCCCGTACCGGCCGGCCGGCACCTGGCCGAGGATCACCGCCTTGCGGTCGTCGGACACGGCGTCGGTCATCTCCGTGCTGATGAACCCGGGGGTGACCAGGTTCGCGGTGATGTTGCGGTTGCCCATCTCCCGCACGATCGAGCGCGCGACGCCGATGAGGCCTGCCTTGCTGGCCGCGTAGTTGACCTGGCCCGGGCCGCCGGTGAGGCCGACCACCGACGAGATGAAGATCATCCGGCCCCAGCGGGCCTTGAGCATGGCCCGGGTGGCCCGCTTGGCCACCCGGTACGCGCCGGTGAGGTTGGCGTCCAGCACGCGGGTGAACTGGTCCTCGGACATCCGCATGAGCAGCGTGTCATCGGTGATGCCGGCGTTGGACACGAGGACCTCGACCGGCCCCTGCGCCTCCTCGACCTCCGTGAAGGCCGCGTCCACCTGGGCCATGTCGGTGACGTCGCAGCGGACCCCGAACAGGGTCTCGGGCGGCGGCTTGCCGCGGTAGGTGACCGCCACGTCGTCACCCTGCGCGGCGAACGCCTGGGCGATGGACAGCCCGATCCCGCGGTTACCCCCAGTAACCAGCACAGAACGTCCCACACCTGCTCCTCGGTAGGACTGATGATTGCGTCCGCAAGATTATCGGTTGGGCGGCCACGGCGACGTCGAGGCTCGGTCAACCATCTGTTGGCACATTTCGGACATACCGCTCATTCGGGTGTCCGAAGGTGTTACGGCAGCCGTTGACCGATCACCAACGCACTTCCGGCCGCCATCAACGCGGCCAGCGTGCCGAGCACGAGCCACGGCCGGCTGGCGTCGGCGTCCTTGGTCTCGTAGCCGATCTGTTCACCAAGCGTGTCGTACACCCGGTGCAGCTGGTCGGCGGTCGCCGCGCGGTAGAACTCGCCGTCGGAGAGCCGGGCGATCTCCCGCATCGACTCGTCGTCCACCGGCACCGGCTGGTTCTTGCCGTCGATCGTGACCTCGCCGCTCTGCGTGCCGAACGAGATCGTGGAGACCGGGACCTTCTGGTCGGCGGCGGCCCGTGCCGCGGTGAACGCGCCGCGCGGGTCGTTGCCGTCGTCGGTCGGGATGGTCTGCTTGCCGTCGGTCATCAGCACGACGCGCGCCGGCGGGGCGCCCTCGACGCCGCTGATGACCTGCGCGAAGCCCTCGATCGCCTGCAACGCGGCGAAGATCGCCTCACCGGTGGCGGTCGACTCGGCGAGCCGCAGGTTGTCGATCGCGTTGGATACACCGTTCCGGTCGGTGGTGGGCGACACCAGCACGGTCGCGGTGCCCGCGAACGCGATGAGGCCCAGGTTGATGCCCGGGGTCAGGCCGGTGACGAAGTCCTTCGCCGCGTCCTGCGCGGCCCGCAACCGGGTCGGCTCGACGTCGGTGGCCTCCATCGACAGTGACACGTCGATCACGAGCATCACGGTGGCCCGGTTGCGCGGCACCCGCTGCTCGGCGGTCGGCCCGGCCATCGCGGTGGTCAGCAGCATGAGCGCGACGACCAGCACGATCGCCGGCACATGCCGGATCCAGCCCTGCCGCTTGGGCACGACCTTCTCCAGCAGCGCCAGGTTGGTGAACCGCATGGTGCGCTTGCGCCGCATCCGCTGCACGGCGACGTAGCCGACCACGATCAGCGCGACCACGACCAGCAGCAGGAACCACCAGGGCGCGGAGAAGTTGCGGAAGCTCAGGTTCATCAGGCCACCCCTCCCCCGGACCACCGTCGCTTGCGGGCGACGACGAACCGGACAGTGTCGGCGATCCAGTCCGAGTCGGTGCGCAGCACGAGGTGCCCCCCGCCGGCCCTGCGCACCGCGGCCGCGACCTCGGCCCGGTGCTCGGCCGCCGCGGCGCCGAACTCCTTGCGCAGCAACGCCGACGCGTTCACCTCGCGCTGGCGCCCGGACTCCGGGTCGGCGAGCACGACCGTGCCGACCTCCGGCAGGTCCACGTCCCGCGGGTCGAGCACCTCGACCGCGATCAGGTCGTGCCGGGTGGACAGCGCGCGCAACGGCCGCTGCCAGTCGAGGTCACCCAGGAAGTCGGAGATCACGACGGCGAGCCCACGCCGGCGCGGCGGGCGGCGCAGCTGCTCGATGGCGTCGGCGAGGTCGCCGCGGACACCCTCGGGAGCGCGCGGCGTCTCGGCGATCTTGCGGACGAGCCCCCTGGCGTGCGCGAGCCCGCCGCGGGCGGGGATGCGGACGGTCCGCTCGCCGGTGGCGACGATCGCGCCGATCCGGTTGCCGCCGCCGCCGGTGAGGTTGGCCATCGCGGCGGTGGCGGCGATGACGAGGTCCCGCTTCTCGCACGCAGCGGTGCCGAAGAAGAGGCTCCCGGACAGGTCCACGACGAGCCAGGTCTCGAGCTCGCGGTCGGCGACGGTCTCGCGGATGTGCGGGACGGTCGTGCGCGCGGTTACCGCCCAGTCCATCCGGCGCACGTCGTCGCCGGGTTGGTAGGTGCGGGCCTCGCCGGGCTCGGAGCCGGGCCCGGGAACGAGGCCGAGGTGGTTTCCCTGGAGCAACCCGTCGAGCCGGCGCCGGACGTCGAGCTCCAGCAGCCGCAGGCCGTGCTCCATCCGCTCGCCCTGCATGATCGGCGGCGCCCAGGGCGGCCGGTCACGGGTTTTGTGCTTGTCCTTCACGACCTGCCGGCCACCCCGACCGGCGGCGGCTGCACACCGCCCGACTGGGGCCGGGCGGACACCTGCGGGAGCGGCACGGTCTGCAGCACCCGGGAGATGATGTGGTCGAGCGGGACCCCGTCGGCCAGCGCGTCGTAGGACAGGACGAGCCGGTGGCGCAGCACGTCCGGCACGACGTCCACCACGTCCTGTGGGAGCACGTAGTCCCGCCCGCGGATCAGCGCGAGCGCCCGCGACGCGGCGACGATGCCGAGGCTCGCGCGGGGCGAGGCACCGTAGGCGACCCAGCCCGCGACGTCGTTGAGCCCGTGCTCGAGCGGTGTGCGGGTGGCCAGGACGACGCGGACCGTGTAGTCGACGAGCGCGTGGTGCACGAAGACCTGCGAGGCGACGCCCTGGAGGCGGACCAGCTCGGCGGGGCTGAGCACCTGCTGCGGCTCCGGCGCCGTGACGCCCATCCGGTAGACGATCTCGCGCTCCTCCTCGGCCGTCGGGTAGTCGACGATGATCTTGAAGAGGAAGCGGTCGCGCTGGGCCTCGGGCAGCGGGTAGACGCCCTCGTTCTCGATGGGGTTCTGGGTGGCCAGGACCAGGAACGGGTCGGGCATCGGGAAGGTCTGGCCGCCGATGGTGACGTGCCGCTCGGCCATGACCTCGAGCATCGCGGACTGCACCTTCGCGGGCGCCCGGTTGATCTCGTCGGCGAGCACGAAGTTGGCGACGACGGGGCCCAGCTCCACGTCGAACTTCTCGCTGCCCTGCCGGTAGATCCGGGTGCCGAGGATGTCGGCCGGCACGAGGTCGGGGGTGAACTGCACCCGGGTGAACGACCCGCCGACGACCTTGGCGAACGTCTCGACCGCCAGCGTCTTGGCGACGCCCGGGACACCTTCGAGGAGCAGATGCCCCTTGGACAGCAGGCCGACGAGCATGCGCTCGACGAGCCGGTCCTGTCCCACGATGACCCGTTTGACCTCGAACACGGTGCGCTCGAGCAGCTGTGCGTCGCGGGCGGGCGTGTTTGGCTCGGACCCGGATCCGTTCACCGACTCAGCCGGCTCGGTCACTACCAACCTCCTAGGTGCAGCGTCAGGTTCCCCGACTCTCAGGTAACCGGAACCCCGGTATGACCGCTGTGAAGGTTGTGCCCACCGCTCGCTTCAGAGCATGCGGGTCGCGTACGGGACGATGCCGCCGTAGCGCACCGAGGCGATCCGCACCCGCGCCCCGGACAAGGCCCGGCGTGTCGTCCTGTGGCGTCGTTGTGTCGTCCCGTGGCGTCGTCGTGTCGTCCTGTGGCTCGTCGTGTTGTCAGGTGGCGATGGCGCGGGGCAGCGGTTGGTCCGGTCCGGGTTCGGTGGGTGTCGTCCGCGGCCGGCTCACCGACGTGAGAGGTCGACTCACCGACGTGAGAGGTCGACTCGGCTACGTGGAGGTCGGGAAGAAGGGTGGGCCCACCGCTCGCTTCAGAGCATGCGGGTCGCGTACGGGACGATGCCGCCGTAGCGCACCGAGGCGATCCGCACCCGCGCCCCGGAGTGCGGCGCCTCGACCATCTGCCCGTTGCCGATGTAGAGCGCCACGTGGTGGATCCGGCCGCCGCTCGCCCAGAACAGCATGTCGCCGGGCGCCTTCTGGCTCAGCGGCACCCGGCGGCCGGCATGTGCCTGGTAGCCGCTGTAGTGCGGCAGCCGGTACCCGGCCGCGGCGAACGCGTAGATCATCAGGCCCGAGCAGTCGAAGCCGATCTTGTTGTAGTCGCCGTACATGTCGGCCACGCCGCCGTCGCGGATGCCGCGGGTCGGGCCGTAGGCGTTGCCGCCGCCCCACGCGTACGGCACGCCGAGCTGGGACAGCGCGCGGTTGATCACCGAGCGCGCCGAGCCGCTGGACGGGGCCGCGACCGGCCGGCCGCCACCCCCGCCGCCGGCACTCTCGGCGGCCTGCTGGGCCTTCAGCGCGTCCTCGCGCTGCTTGGCCGCGAGCCAGTCCTGGTACCGCTTGCGCTGGCTCTCCAGCCCGCTGACCGCCGACTGCGCCGCGATCAGCTGCGACTCCGCGCTCGCCTTCTGCGCCTCGATCCGCTGCGCCTGCGCGGCGCCGTCCTGCTGTGCCTGCCGGGCCGCCGCGGTGGCCGCGTCCGCCGCCTCCTTCGCCGACTGGGCCTGCGCCTCCTTCTCGTTGGCGAGGTCCAGCGCGGCGCGAGCGGCCGAGTCCTTGTTGGCCTTGTCGGTGCGCGCGACCTCCAAGTCGTCGAGCACGTCGAGCTCGCTGCCGGCCACCGCGTTCAGCAGCTCGGCCCTGGCCAGCAGGTCCTCCGGCGACTTCGCGCCGAGGTAGGCCGACATCGACCCGATCGTGCTGCCCTGCCGGTAGCTGCCGGCGGCGAACTCGTCGAGATCCTCGCGCGCGTCGTCGATCGCCTGGGAAGCGCTGTCCGCCGCGGCCTTCGCCGCCTCCGCGTCCGCCTTGGCCTGCGCCGCCTCGCCCTGGGCGGTCTGCAGGTCGACGAGCGCCTTGTTGGCGTCCTCCATCTTCAGCTCGACATCGGCCTGCAGCTCCATGAGCCGCGCCTCCGCCTGCGCCACCTGGTTGGTCAGCCTGCCGACCTGGGTGGCCTGCGCGTTCGCCTTCGCGCGGGTGCTGTCGAGCTGGTCGTCGCTGGGGTTGGGCGGGGGCGGCGGCACGGCGACCGCAGTGCCCGCCCCGAGGCTCACGACCAGCACGACGGTGGCGGCGACCACCCGCAGGCTCGCGCCCAGCCGTCTCGGCATTGCTCCCACCGGGCCTACCTCCCACCTCCAGGCTCTGCCGACCTCCCCTGTCACAGCCCCGCTGAGCTGCACGATCGGCGCAACCACTGTGCCACTTTGGACTCGTTTAGCACCAGTCGTAACACCAGAAACTTGGATCCCGTGGACAACATTCATCCCTGTGAACACGAGAGAACCACGCAGAGTTGCCGAGACAGGGCCGCCGAGCTGGGGAGAATCACGACCTGTAACCATGGCCGAGTGCTGTCCATGACCCAGACCCGCGCGCCGACCCGGCTCGGGATCGGCGCCGTGTGCCTGGCGGCGGCCGGCCTCGCGCTGGTCGCGGTCAGCACGTTCCTGCCCTGGGTCGTGTCCGGAACGGTGCTCCGGGACAGCTACCAGTCGATCAGCGTGATCCGCGCGATCAAGGCGGTGGAGGGCAATCCTCTCGAGCTCGTCCTCGATGCCTGGACCATGATCATCCCGATGATCACCGTGTGTGCCGTCGGCTACGCACTCGGATTTCGCCGGACCGCCGCAACGATTTCGACCATTCTGGCGATAATCTGCGGAACCATCGCGGGGACTGCGACCGTCGTAGGTGGTGGCGAGGACATCAGCCTCGGCATAGCCGGTACGGGCCCCATCGTCATGTTGATCGGGGCAGTGCTCACCGTGATCGGTGTCGTAGGTATCTTCGCCGGCCAGCGCAGAGGCGCGACCGGAGACGCAGGAGGGGAACCGTGACCTATCCAGGTTCTGGCGGCCCATGGCAGCCAAACGATCCGAACCAGCCGGGGAGTGGACCGTTCCCCGCACAGCAACCTGGGTACCCGCAGCAGGGCGGCTACCCCCAGCAGGGGTACCCGCAACAGGGTGGTTACCAGCAGCCCGGTTACCAGCAGCAGCCCGGTTACCAGCAGCAGCCCGGTTACCAGCAGCAGCCCGG
>NZ_WHTD01000237.1 GCF_009379765.1 Actinophytocola sp.
GCGACCTGACCCTGGACTACGAGTCGCTCGCCCCGACCGGCGACCCGGACCAGGTCCTCGGCCTGCACACGGCGGAGCCGGGCTCCCCGGCCGAGGATGCCCTGCGGTTGTTGGCGAGCTGGACGAGCGACCCGGCGGTCAGGACCGGCTGAGCCTCAGCAGTGGACGTTGCGCGCGGCGGTGAGCAGCTTGGCGTCCACGTCGGGCTGCGGCCCGTTGGCCTGCAGCCCGCCCTTGGTCTCCGGGTGTTCCGCGGCCCACGCGGTGAGCCGCTCGAGCACCGAGCGGCTCTGCGCGTTGGGGTGCAGGCTGTCGAAGTCCCCACCGATCGCGATGTCGACCGTGGCGTCCTTGCGATCGTCGCGGACGAGCTGGGCGCACGGCTCGATCAGCGACAGCGTCCGCGCCGCCGACGTGCCCTGCGGGCCGAACCGGATCTGTGCCCGGCAGGTCATCGAGTCGCTGTACAGCGGGTCGTTGGCGGGCTCGGCCACCTTCGCGAACCCCAGCTGCCGCAGGTTCTCTGTGACGATCCGCGCCGCACCCCGCGACCCGCTGGCGTTGACCACCTTCACCAGCACCTGCCCGGGCGGTGACGGCACGGTCCGGTCCAGCGAGTCGGGCTCGAGCGCCTGACCGAGTGTGGCGGGCGGCGTGGAGGGCGTGGGCGGCGTGGAGGGCTTCGCCGTGCCGGACGCCTTGACGTTGGGCGGGTCGCAGTAGACCGCGTTGGTGGTCTCGTCGGTGTCCATGACCTGCAGCCACACGATGGTCGCGGCCACGCAGAGGATGAGGATCAAGATCAGCGCGGGCAGCGGACGACGCTTCCGATAGCGCTGTGGCCTGTTGTCCCGCCACACGTTCCCGGACGCCACCTGGCCCGCCTCCCTCCAGTCCCAGACCCCTCGGACACTCTGTTTTCGTCGCTGATCAGCCTAGGCGTTTCACTGTTCTTCGGCGGGACGGGGCGTTTCCTGTAGGTGCATCGTGTCGCGATCGAGTCATGTCCCGATCCCGATCGCGGTTCGCAACCGGCCAGATGCGCTCAGTGATATCCGGACGGTCAACATCGCACCACGGGTTGCCCGGACCGGCAAGAGTGAACTTCTCAGGTCACCGGACACCCCCGATCGGGTGACGTAGTGGATGAGCGCCGCTTCATGGGCTACCCTCTGCGCGCTCCAGTCATCGAGCGATCCGCGCGAATCGATTCCGATGTAGGTCAGACCGCGAGACCTCCGTCACTTCTGCTGGCGGGCACAAACTGGAGCGCCCGAACGTTGACCAGCGGCACGAACACATTCTGAAGTGGGGGTGCTAGACCATGGCCACCGATTACGATGCGCCACGCCGCAGCGAGGCCGACGATCTCGCGGAGGACTCGCTCGAAGAGCTGAAGGCACGTCGCAACGAGAACCAGTCCGGGGTCGTCGACGTCGATGAGTCGGAGACCGCCGAGAGTTTCGAGCTGCCCGGTGCGGACCTGTCCAGCCTGTCCGGCGAGGACCTCACCGTCCGGGTGGTGCCCAAGCAGGCCGACGAGTTCACCTGCTCGAAGTGCTTCCTCGTGCACCACCGCAGCCGGCTGGCCGAAGAGAGCAAGGGCCAGTACATCTGCCGCGACTGCGCCTGACCGGACCGGTCGGCTCAGTCGCTCGCGCGCAGCGCCTCGACCAACCGGTCGGGGTGCCGCGTGCTGAACACCCAGTAGGGGGTCGGGTCCTCGGGGTCGGTCTGGCGCACCCGAACCACCGGGCCGACCCATCCCCGATGCAGCACGTGGGCCGCCGGGTCCAGGTGCGGACCGAGCACCCTGCGCTTGTCCTTGGCCGGCACCACCTGGACCTCGCCGACATAGCGCAGTGGCAGGTGGGCGTTGCCGACCCACAGCTCCCCGTCCTGGACCCGCACGCTCAGCCGTCCCACGCGCCAGATCAGCAGCGCGGTGAGCGGCACCAGGACCACGTAGGGCAGCCATGCCCGGACGCCCGGGTAGCCGAGATGGACCTCGGCCGCGAGCAGCACCGCGGCCAGCAGCGGAAGCAGCCACCAGTACCAGGTGACATACAGCCGTTCGCGGTATGTCGCGCCGGTGGTGGCCGCGGTGGTTGCCTCGCTGTCGGTCACGGACCCAGAGTAGTCTCGCCGGTCGTGCCCAGCGTGGAGGTCCTGCTTACCCGGCTCGATCCGGGTGTTCCCGTGCCGTCCTACGCGCGGCCGGGAGACGCCGGCGCCGATCTCGTCACCACCGCCGACGTCACCATCTCGCCGGGGGCGCGGGAGACCGTCGGCACCGGTGTCGCGATCGCGCTGCCCGACGGCTACGCCGCGTTCGTCCACCCGCGGTCCGGCCTGGCCGCGCGGGTCGGGCTGAGCGTGGTGAACACGCCGGGCACGATCGACTCCGGATACCGCGGCGAGATCAGGATCTGCCTGATCAACCACGATCTCCGGGACCCGATCCGGCTGCGCCGGGGCGACCGGATCGCGCAGCTGGTGGTTCAACGCGTCGAGCACGCGGTATTCCGAGAGGTGGAGGAGTTGGCCGACTCGCAGCGCGGCGCCGGTGGCTATGGGTCCACCGGTGGGCATTCGGTGCTGACCCGGTCCGTGACCGGGGCGGAGGAATAGGTCGAGGTGGGACTGTTTGGGCGGCGTCGCCGGCAGGAGGCCGACGAGGCGCCGGACTACGAGGGCCACGACGAGTACGACGACCGTGATGACGGCGTCGACGACGGCTACGAGGAGATCGGCGGCGACCTGTTCGACGGCGCGGGCCCGTGGGACGAGGACGAGGCGCCGGAGGACGGCCTGAACCGGCTCGATCTCGGGTCCGTTCGGCTGCCCGTGCCGGAGGGCGCGCAGCTGCAGGTCGAGATGGACCCGGCCGGTGGGGTGCGGGCCGTGCACGTGGTCACCCCGGTCGGCCAGCTGACCGTCACGGCCTACGCCGCACCCGGCTCGGGTGGTCTGTGGCGCGACGTCTCCACCGAGCTGGCCGAGCAGCTCCGCGGCGACGGCGCGACGGTCCGCACCACCACGGGTGAGTGGGGGCTGGAGCTGATGGCCGCGGTCGGCGAGGTGTCCCTGCGGTTCGTCGGCGTGGACGGCCCCCGCTGGATGCTGCGCGGCGTGGTCGCGGGCCCCCCGGACCGCCTGGACAACAGCGCGGCGGCGCTCTACGAGCTCGTCCGCGGCACGGTCGTGGTCCGCGGCACCCAGGCGATGCCGGTCCGCACCCCGCTCCCCATCGAGCTGCCGGCGGCCATCGCCGAACACATCCAGCAGGCCCAGGAAGGCGGCCCTGAGTCGCCCGGAACGCCCTGAACGACGCGCTCGGGGCGTTGAACGTCTCGAGCGCGTCGTTCAGGGCATCGGGTCTCTCAGATTCCGCCCAGCTCGCGCCCAGATGACCTACTCGACCCCGCCCGGCCGGCCGCCGGCCCGCAGCCACGCCAGCACCGCGGCCCGCCCCAGCGCCTCCGGGTCCGTCCCCACCACCGCCAGCCGGGTCGAGCACACCGCCGCCCTCGGCAGCGCGGCGGCCCACTCGCGCGCCTCGCCCGCGGGGTGGATCGGGTCGTCCGCGCACGCGGCGATACCCACCGGAACATCCAACGTTTCGAGCTCGGCGAAGGTCGGCGCCGCCCGGGAGGCGGCCACCTCGAGTGAGTCGGCGAGCCCGCCGCCGTAGCCCCGCCACGCGCGGCCCAGCTCGTCGGCCAGCCACGGCGGCATCTCCGCCGCCGCCAGCGCCCCGGCCACCCCCAGCGACCGGACCTGCGACGCGGACAGGCGGGCCGACAGCGACGCCGGTGCCGACCCGGGAGAACCGTGCCACGCCGGTAGCGCCAGCACCAGCCCCGCGCACCGGGCCGGGTTGCGCACCGCCCACTCGGCCGCCAGGTGCGCCCCGAACGAGATGCCCCCGACCAGCACCGGCTCCGTGGCGGAGGAGGAGACGGCCGCCAGCGCGGACGACGCCAGCGCGGGCCCGGGCACCGGAGCGGGCGCGACCGTCCGGATACCGACCGCCGCCAACGGGATGTCGAACACAGATCTGACGAATGTCTCGTCAGACCCGGTCCCGGGAAGCATAATCGCGGTCCGGGGAGCGCCGACCTCGGCAAATCGGCTCGCGGCAACTGTCACGTGCCAGATCCTCCACCCCAGCGACACTTCGCGTGGTTACGCTGGATTTGTACGGGCCGGAAGTCGGGGCCGGCCCCCAGCCACTGGAGCGACAGCATGGGCACCGAAGCCCCTAGGCAGAGCCAGCATGGGGAAGGCCCGCTACGCCGCCTCGTCAAGAGGCTCACCAGCGACATCGACCAGCTCGACGCCGACGACCTGTCGGAGAACGTCGAGGCGGTCGGCGCCCGCAAGGCATGCGACTGCCGGTCGGGCGACGAGGTCACCGTGCTCGGCCGGGTGCGCAGCGTCGAGCTGAGCCCACGTGACGCGGTGGCGACGCTGGAGGCCGAGCTGTTCGACGGGACCGAGGGAGTCACACTAGTCTGGCTCGGTCGTCGCAGGATCCCGGGAATCGAGCCGGGCCGGACGATCAAGGCCCAGGGCCGGATCGCGATGCGGGACGGCCGGAAGGTGCTCTACAACCCCTACTACGAGCTGCAGACGGCTACATGACCGAACCTGTCAAGAACAGCGAGACCGACAAACCAGAAGAAGCGCAAGAGCCCACCCTGCTCGAACAGATGGGGGGTATCAGCGGGCTCGTCTACTCGTCGGTCCCGGTGCTGGTCTTCATCCTGATCAACTCGATCTTCGGCCTGATGCCGGCGATCTGGAGCGCGGTCGGCGTCGCCGTGGCCGTCACGGTGCTGCGCGTCGTCCGCAAGGAGCCGATCCAGCCGGCCATCTCGGGCTTCTTCGGCGTGGCCGTCGCGGCGTTCATCGCCTACCGCACGGGCTCGGCCAAGGGCTTCTTCCTGTTCGGCATCTGGGCCAGCCTCATCTACGGCAGCGTCTTCCTGCTGTCGGTCGTGGTCCGCTGGCCGCTGGTGGGCGTCATCTGGGGCTTCCTCAACGGCCACGGCATGACCTGGCGCGCCGACCGCAAGGCCATGCGCGCCTACGCGATCGCCACGCTCACGTGGGTCGCCGTCTTCGGCGCCCGGTTCATCGTCCAGCGCTGGCTCTACGACGAGGACCAGACGGGCTGGCTGGCCTTCGCCAGACTCGCCATGGGCTACCCACTCACCGCGATCGCGCTGCTGGTCACGGTCTGGGCCGTGCGCACCGCGGGACACCGGGAGAAGAAGCTGGTGCGGACCGTCGAGGAGAGCGACCAGGCCATCGAGGCCCGGCTGCGCGCCAAGTACAGCGGCGAGACCGGCTGACCCGCCGCGGTGGGTAACCAGTTCGACGGTGACGCGACCTACGTGGTGCAAGCCGGCCACATCGACGCCGTCCACCTGGCGGCGCCGGTCGAGCGGGCCAGGTCGTCGTGGGCCCGGTGCCGAGGGCCCCGCACCACTTCCAGCCACCGGCCGACGTGCTGCACGCCCTGGCCGAAGCGACCGGCTCGACGGCGGTCGTGTGCTCGGTCACCGACGGGCGCGGCGTCGGCAAGACCCAGGCCGCGGGTGCCTACGCCCGCCAACGCGTCGCCGACGGCTGGCTGGTCGCCTGGATCCCCGCGCAGACCAAGGACCTGGTGGTGGCCGGCCTGGTCACCCTCGCCGACGCGCTGGGCCTGCGCACCCAGGACGACACGGCCGCCGCCAAGGTCCGCGACCACCTCCAGACCCGGACGGCTCCCGCGCTGCTGGTGTTCGACAACGTCACCGACCCCGCGCACGTCATCGACTACCTCCCGGCCGCGGGCAGTGCCCAGATCGTGCTGACGAGCGCGAGCCACGCCATGGACCGGGTCGGCGTGCGCGTGCCGGTGGACCTGTTCGCACCCGAGACGGCCGTGCGCTACCTCACCGAGTCGACCGGCCGCGACGACCCGGCCGGCGCGGCGGAGCTGGCGGCCGGGCTGGGCTGCCTGCCGTTGGCGCTGGCTCAGGCGGCCGCGAGCATCACCCGCCACCACTGGGACTACCCGACCTACCTGCGCCGCCTCCGCGAGGTGGCGGTCGCCGAGCTGCTCGACGCCCGCCCCGGCGACCAGTACCCGCACGGCGCGGCCGAGGCGATCCTCCTCGCGGTCGAGCCGTTCCTGGCGGCCGAGCCCACCCGTGGGCTGCTGGACCTGTTGAGCGTTCTCTCCCCGGACGGCGTGTCCCGGCGGTTGCTCCCCGACGCCGACGCGGTGGCCGACCTCGTGGAGGCGTCGCTGGTGGAGGAGGCGGGCCCGGAGGGCTCGACGGTGGTGATGCACCGGCTCACCCAACGCGTGCTCCGCGAGCGCGCGGGCCACGACCTCGCCGAGGCCTTGGTCCGGGCGGCTGAGCTCGTTGCCACGACGGCCTTCCCGGCAGTAGAGGCCTGGGACCGACGCGACCTCGGCGACGAGCTGATCCGCCACATCGACGCCCTCTGGACGAACACGGGCGGTGCCGCACCCGTCCTCACCCTGCGGCTGTGGGCCGTGCGGCAACTGATCGAGTCGGCGGCCACCGACCGGGCGATCGACCTCGCCACCGCGCTGCATGCCGATCACCAGCGCATCAACGGTCCCGACCACGTCGGCACCTTCCACGCCGCGGTCGGCGTCGCCCAGGCGTACACCAGGGCCGGACGCGCGGAGGAGATCCTCCCGCTGCTGGAACGGACGCTCGAGGCAGTCGGCCGTATGTTTCCCGGTGAGGTCCTCGAGATCAGCAGCGTCCTCGATGCCTTCGGGTCGAGTCGGCCCGAGGACGTGGTCCCGTACTTCGAGGGGCATCTCGGCGACATCCGCCGGGACCAGGGCGACGACCATCCCGACACGCTCACGTCGGTGGACAACCTCGCTCGTGCCTACCTCGAGGCCGGGCGGGTGTCGGAGTCCGTCGTGCTCTTCGAGCGGAATCTCGGCGACCGTCGGCGGGTGCTCGGCGAGGGCCATCCGCACACGCTCGTCTCCGCCAACAACCTCGGCCTCGCCTACTGGACAGCGGATCGGCTCGACGAGTCGCTCCCGCTCCTCGCGGAGGCGCTCGACGGCCTTCGCCAGGCTGTGGGCGAGAGCCATCACGACACGCTCGCGGCGGCCAACAACCTCGCGCACGCCATGGCCTCCGCCGGCCGGACGGACGAGGCCGTCGCGATATACGAGCGGACCGTGGCCCTCGCGGAGAGCGCCTTGGGGAGCGAGCACCCGACCACCACGGCCCTACGGGACAGCCTGCGGGAGATCAGCTAGTCAGCGCTCGCTCCAGCCCGACGATGCGGCGGCGCAACGAGAACTCCGTCCAGGTGAAACAGTCGCGGCGTTGTCCCGAGCGGGCCGTTCGGCGTCTTATGTTCGAGGGCATGAACGATCAGGAACCGACGATTCGGTCCAGGGAACTAGGTTTGGCGCTGTCCCGCAAGATGGCCGCCATCGGCATGAGCCAGATCGAGCTCGCCCGCGAGCTCAAATGGTCGCCCAGCATGGTGAGCCGGATGATCTCCGGCAAACGGCCGGTGAGTCCGGAGCTCATGTCGGGTGTGCTGGGGGTGCTGCGGATAACCGGGCCCAAACGCCACGAGCTCATGGAGATGGCAAGGCGCGCAACGGAACTCGGCTGGTGGCAGGAGTACGGCAACCGACTACCGCCGGAGCTCAAGACGCTCAGTGCCCAAGAGGACTCGGCAATCGCGATCACCAACTTCCAGACGGCGGTCATCCCGGGCTTGTTGCAGACCGACGAGTATGTGACCGCCCTGCTGAAGGCCACTCCGGCGATTCCCGCCGAAGAGATCGATGCCCGGACGGAGGCCCGCCGGCGCCGGCGCGATGTCTTCGACCTGAAGTACCCGGCGCACTTCGTGTTCTTCATCGACCAGTACGCGATCTGCCGAACGGGTGCTGGTCGGGAGACCATGTCCGGCCAGGTACACCACCTGTTGAGCATGTCCGTGCGACCCAACATCGAGATCCGCGTGGTTCCCGATGCGGTCGGCTTTCACGCGGGCCGCAAATCCTTTCAGCTGATGGAGTTCTCCGAGATCAACCCGGTCGTCCACATCGAGAACGAGACCTCGATCCTCTTCCTGGAGCGCGAGGACACCATCACCGGCTACCGGAACGTGGCGGCGGAACTCTCTAGGATTGCCCTGGACGAGGGACACTCCCGCGCTTGGCTTGCCACCGTGGCAAGTGAGATGGGGGTGCCGCGAAAGGATCACGATGCGAAGCGCCCAGCCGCAATCTTTGAGCTGGAGGAAGAGTAGCCACAGCGACCCCAACGAGTGCGTCGAGCTGGCCTGGCCGGCTGAGGGTGGGGCGGTCCGCGACTCGAAGAACGCGGACGGCCCCACCTTGCTGTTCTCCCGCCCGGGCCTGGCCGCGCTGGTGACCGCCGCGAAGGCTCAGTAGCCCAGCGCCGAGCGGATCTCGTCCTCGACGTTGGCCGATGCGACGAACAGCAGCTCGTCGCCGGCTTCGAGCGGGTCGTCGGACTGCGGCACGATCACGCGCCCGCCCCGCAGGATGGTGACGAGCGCCGCGTCGCGCGGCAGGTGCACCTCGCGTACCGGGCGGCCGGCGAGCGGGGTGTCCTCGGGCAGCGTCAGCTCCACGAGGTTGGCCTGCCCCTGCCGCAGCGTCAGCAACCGCACGAGGTCGCCGACCGACACGGCCTCCTCGACCATGGCGGCGAGCATCCGGGGCGTCGACACCGCGACGTCGACCCCCCACGCCTCGTTGAAGAGCCACTCGTTGGCCGGGTCGTTCACCCGGGCGACCACCCGCCGCACGGCGAACACGGTCTTGGCGAGCAGCGACACCACGAGGTTGACCTTGTCGTCGCCGGTGGCGGCGATGACCACGTCGCAGAGCTGCATGCCGGCGTCCTCCAGCGACGACAGCTCGCAGGCGTCCGCGAGCACCCACTCGGCCTGCTCGACCGTGTGCGGGTCGAACTGCGCCTCCAGCCGCTCGATGAGCATCACCTGGTGCTCCCCGGCGAGCAGCTCGGCGGCGATGGACCGGCCGACGGCCCCGGCCCCGGCGATCGCGACGCGCATCTAGGACGCCTCCTCGGGCGGTTGGCCTGCGGCGTTGCTGACGTCGCTGATCGTTCCGGACAGCACGGACACGTAGACCAGGTCGTCGGCCTGCACGACGGTCTTCGCGGTGGGCAGGACGCCTGTGCCGAACCGCATGATGAACGCGACCCGGGAGCTCGTGGCCTGCTCGAGCGAGGCGACCGTGTGGCCGACCCAGCCCTCGTGCAGGGGCAGCTGGACGACGGCGACCTTGCCGGACGGGTCCCGCCACGCCGAGGCGACGCCGTCGGGCAGGAGGGTCCGCATGAGCCGGTCGGTGGTCCACGGGACGGTCGCGACAGTGGGGATGCCGAGGCGCTCGTAGACCTCGGCGCGCTTGGCGTCGTAGATCCGCGCGACGACGTGCTCGACGCCGAA
>NZ_WHTD01000086.1 GCF_009379765.1 Actinophytocola sp.
ACCAGCGCCGGCGGCTCGTCGGACCGCACCATGGCCTGGGACTACTACCCCGACGGGAAAACTCAAATCCCGCAGCGACGATGGCGTCCCCGCTGGTCTACACGTCGCGCTGGTGGACAACTCGGACACCGCCAACGTGGCGGCCACCGGCGCCTGGACCCGCGACGACACCGGAAGCGGCTACCAGGGTTTCGACTACCACACCGCGCCCGCCGGCACCGGCACCAGTCATTTCACGTGGACGCCGGTCGTGCCCGCCGACGGCACCTACGAGGTGTTCGCCCGCTACCCGTCCGATGTGACCGGCGCCGCCAGCGACGCGACCTACACCGTCGACACCGGCACCACCCAAACCCCCGTGACGGTCGACCAGACCCAAGGCGGCGGGACCTGGGTCAGCCTCGGCCGCCACCAGCTCACCGCCGGCACCGCCACCCACATCACCCTCACCGACAACGCCGACGGCACGGTGCTGGCCGATGCGGTGAAACTGGTCCGCGATAACACCGGCGAGCCTGACACCGAGGCGAAGACGTTCAGCCACAGCTACGACCCGAACGCGAACCTCACCACGCTGTCCGACTCGAGCCCGGGTGCCGCGGTCGACACGTACCAGTTGACCTACAACGGGCTCAACCAGCTCACCACGGTCGAAGAGAAACTCGCGACGGTGGTGAAGAACACCACCAGCTACAGCTACAACGAGAACGGCGCCATCACCACCCGCGACCACGACCGGCAGGACTCGGTGTTCGACTACACCACCCGCGACCTGCTCGCCACGGTCACCAACACCGAAACCGGCGGCACCCCCCAAGTCACCGTGTTCAGCTACACCCCGCGCGGGCAGATCGACGGGGAGACCAAGGCGAACGGGAACACCGTCGACCACGGCTACCACCTCGACGGCGCCCTCGCCTCCCAGGTCGAGAAGAAAACCGACGGCACCCTGGTCTCCCAGCACCTGATCGAGTACACCGCGAACGGGAACCGGGCCACCGACGCGACGAAGATCCAGAACGCCGACAACCACACCGCCTACCTCGACCACATCTACCACTACAGCTACGACCCCCGCGAACGCCTCACCCAAGTCCAGAAGAAGACCACCGGCGGCACCGTGGTGGAGACCGAGACCTACCGCCACGACGCGAACAACAACGTCATCGACCAAACCGTCGACGGCACCCACACCACCTTCGCCTACGACCGCAACCGCCTCACCACCACGACCAGCGCTGGTGGGGCGACCGCCGGCTACAACTACGACCCCTTCGGCCGGCTCGACACCGTCATCTCCGCCGGGCAGATCATCGAGCAGTTCGTCTACGACGGGTTCGACCGCACCACCACCCACCGCAAACGCGACACCAGCGGCACACTGCTGTCCACCACCTACCGGTATGACCCGCTGGACCGGACCGCGGCGAAGACCGACAAGGCCGGCACCCCCGACGCGGAGACCACCGACTTCGCCTACCTCGGCCTGTCCGACAAGGTTGTCGCCGAACAGATCGCCGGGCAGTTGCAGCGCACCTACCAGTACGACGCGTACGGCCGCCGGCTGACCCAGCAGAGGAAGGACACCGACGGTGGTGGTCCGCAGGTCGCCGAGGACACCTACTACGGCTACAACCCGCACACCGACGTCGAAACCCTCACCACCGCATCCGGGGACACCACAGCCACCTACGGCTACACCGCCTACGGCACGGATGACACCGAAGCCTTCACCGGCATCGACAAACCCGACACCCAAAACCCCGACAAGGAACCGTTCAACTACTACCGCTACACCGGCAAACGGTTCGACCCCGCCAGCGGCAGCTACGACATGGGCTTCCGCGACTACAACCCGGCGATCAACCGCTTCACCGTCCGCGACACCTACAACGGCGCCCTCGCCGATATGAACCTCGGCACCAACCCGTGGACCGGCAACCGCTACACCATGGCCGGCGGCAACCCCATCACCGGCATCGAAATCGACGGTCACTGTCCGTTGGATGCCTGCGGGGTCGGTACGCCGCTCGGCGACGGGCGCGTGTCCACCACCGGCCCGGCCGACCCCGGCAACTCCGATGCGGGCTACTACCAGAACGGCACCTACGTCGCGCCCGCGAAGCCGATGGACGGCTACCTGCATGACGTTGGCGTCACCCGAGTCATCGCCCCGGACACCGCCACCTACGCCAACGCCTACCAAGCCGCCAGCCGCGAGTTCAAAGACAGATTCGGCGACGACGCCCTCACCGGCATCCACTGCACCAGCCCCGACACGAACTCCTGCGGCTACGGCCTACTCACCCACGCCACCGAGTTCGGCCAAGCCATGTGCCGCCAAACCGGCATGACCTGCGGCGACCAAAACACCTTCGCCCGCATCATGGCCATGGCCGCCGCCGGCGGCATGATGTCCGGCGGCAAAGACGGAAGCATGTCGGTTATGAGCGGCCGAGTCGGCAGGCCCACTAGCCCGCTCGACATGGTCCGCCTGCGCGATCAGCTGCACAGAGAGGAGTACGCTTCGCTGTTCAATCGCGACGGCACCCTCACTCATGATGCACTAAGCCAGGGTGAAAGGATTATGGAGGCTACCGACTTGGGGAACGATGCTTTGAAGAGCGCGCTAACCTCGGATGGTAGTCGCCTAGGTGACTGGGGGAAGTACTCCATAGCACGGCGCATGCCAGGCTATGGGTCAATTGAAGTTCATTACTACTATAACCCAGTCACGGATAGAGTTAACTACAATTTCGACTACAAGACTAAGCGGGTCGGATAACATAATGCGTGTACGTTGCATCCGGTTGATCAATGCGCGGAACGAGCCCCTCGAATGGAGTAGGGCGCTCACCGTGGGAAAAGAGTACGTTGTATTGGCGGTTAGCGCGACCATCGGACATCAGGTTCGCGTCCGCATCACGAGCGATCTTGATACTCATTCTCTGTGGCCGATTGAAATCTTTGAAGTAACATCTGGCTCGTTGCCATCTAATTGGACTGCCATAATTCGCCATAGACAGCTAGATTTTTGCCCTTCAAGTTGGGGTCGGATAGGATTTTGGGACGATTACTTTAACGACGACGCAGTGGCGATCGCGCAATTCGAAAGAGAACGAGATGTGATTGTCCAAGCGGACCTATCCGCTTCGTAACCACCATCGCCAGTGGTGCGACCGCCAGCTACAACTACGACCCTTTCGGCCGACTGGACACCGTCACCTCCCCGCCGGCCAGATCATGAGGGTTATTCAAAACCCCCATTTGATTGAGAAGAAGAACAATGCGCGGGCTGCGTTGTATGTTTGACGGTAGGTGGTATATGGGCGGCGGTAGTCGGTGTGGAGGATGCGCCAGTTCTTGACGTGTGACACGACTCGTTCGACCGGTGCTCGTAGTGCGGATATTGAGGCGTTCGCAACTTTCTCACCCTCGCTGGCGCGAGCAACTGCTCAACCAACGCTTCAAGTGACCCCGGAACCGACACATCAAGATCATCCCAGATTCCGCCATGAAGTCCACCCGCGACACGCCAGCAGGATCAGCTACATCACAGCTGAATAGCTACGATCACCTGTGTGTGGCTCCCGAATACTTGATTGGTATATATTGTGAACGAGATCAAGTCTAAGAGGGTTATCTGGAAGATAGTTGCAGTAATTGTGTTGAGTTCGGCTTGGTTCGCTGGCGCACATCGGTTCGTCCAAGCCTTCAACGTCTACTGCGATGCGATAGGGGGCGTTGGCATCGGCAAACTCCCTGGGGCAATTGTAGTCGCCTTAACCGGATGGATCGTTTTCCTGACCGCGGGCTTCGGTATTTGCTGGCTGATATCGCGTATCAGGCGGGCTGCGACATGGAAGTTATTTGGCGGAACTGGATTGCTGCTGCTGGTAGTGTTGTTGATATCGTGGTCGTACATATCGCTTGCGATTACGGTCAGAAACGAACCTTCTCCGATGTACGAACATTGCTCGAGTGGGCAGCCTCCATGGTGGCCATCCTGGATTCCGCTGCTACCTGTCTAAATAGGAGGAACAGAATCTGGCTGTCCGCCGTACGGGACCGCAACGGCAACGAGCAGAACTTCACCTACTCCGGAGAACCCGCTCGCGGCTATGGCGGTACCGCCGACGTGGTCGACGCGGCCCGCGACCGTGGCTTACCTGTGACCGTCATATGGCCAGAAGGCGCCACGCGGGACTGAGACCCAAGTGGCGAGCGCAGCAGCCCCGAGTGCATACGTCGTGGCCGCCTCCGCGCCACCGGTGCTCAAACCCATTGCTACGACGCCATCCTGCCTATGCCGTGAGTGTCACGACGCTTCGCGATGCCGGTGTCACGGTGCTCGATCCGGACGCCATCACCGAACGCGACGAGAACGGGCTCGCGATCTTCGCCTGGACGCGGATTCTCGAGCGTCTCGAGGACATCAAATGAGCCCACGCACGTTCGGCGTCTCGGTCAAAGCGGTCGATCGCCACCTGGTACGCGCGGCTGCGCGCATAGGCGACCTCAGGGCGCGGCCGGCGAGGTGACCGCCGGGTGGTGGCGGCCGATCGGGATGACCAGCGGGGTGCCGCTCACCGGGTCGGTCGTCACCTGGCAGCGCAGGTCGAAGACCTCTGCCACCACCGGCGGGGTGATCACCTCGGCCGGCGGGCCCTGGGTGACGATCCGGCCCTCCTTCATCGCGACCACGTGGTCCGCGTACCGGCACGCCTGGTTGAGATCGTGCAGCACCATCACGATGGTGCGGCCCTCGCGGCGGTTGAGGTCCACGATCAGGTCCAGCACGTCGATCTGGTGGGCCAGGTCCAGGAACGTCGTCGGCTCGTCCAGCAACAGGATCGGCGTCTCCTGGGCGATGGCCATCGCGATCCAGGCCCGCTGGCGCTGACCTCCGGACAGCTCGTCCACCGGGCGGTCGGCCAGCTCGACGAGCGACGTCGCGCGCAACGCCGAGAGCACGGCGGACTCGTCGGCGGAAGACCATTGACGCCACCAGCTCTGGTGCGGCGAGCGGCCCCGGGTGACCAGGTCGATCACGGTCAGGCCGTCCGGGGCGACCGGCGCCTGCGGCAGGATGCCCAGCTGGCGCGCGACCGACCGGGTGGGCAGCGAGTGCACCGAGCGGCCGTCCAGGTACACCGTCCCGGCGCGCGGGGTCAGCAACCGGGCCAGCGCACGCAGCAGGGTCGACTTCCCGCAGGCGTTCGCGCCGACGATCACGCTGATCCGGCCCGGTGGAACCAGCAGCGACAGGTCCTCGACCACGACCCGGTCGTCGTAGGCGAGGCGTAGGCCCTCGGCACGCAGGTCGGACACGATCAGCCTCCCGAGCCGGCTCGGTTCGCCCTGGCCAGCAGCCAGAGCAGGAACGGGGCGCCCAGCACCCCGGTGACGACGCCCACCGGCAGTTGGGTGTCCGGCAGCAGCACCCGCGCCAGCAGGTCGCTGCCCAGCACCACCACCGCGCCGGTGCACGCCGACGCGACGAGCGGGGGCGCGGGCCGGCCGGCCAGCCTGCGGGCGATCTGCGGCGACGCCAGTGCCACGAACGCCACCGGACCCGCCGCGGCGGTACCGAAGGCCACCAGGCCGACGCCGGTGAGCATCAGCACCAGCCGGGCCGTCTGCACGGGTGTGCCGAGGCCGACGGCCACGTCGTCACCAAGCGACAGGGTCCGCAGCCAACCGCTCAGCACCACCGCGATCGGGACCAGCACGGCCATCGACACCATCAACGGCGTCGCGTGGCTCCACGTCACGTTGTTGAGGTTGCCGACCATCCAGCCGACCACCGCCTGCGCCTCGTGCAGCTTCGCCCTGGCCAGCAGGTACCCGGTCGCGCTGGTGCACATCCAGGAGACCCCGATGCCCACCAGGATGATCCGGTACCCGGTCGTCCCGCGCTGCCACGCCAGCAGGTAGATCACCAGCGCCGCGAGCACGCCGCCGACCAGACCCAGCGTCTGCGTGCCGAGGCCCGCGCCGATGCCGAGCACCACCCCGCCGACGACCGCGGTGGTCGCGCCGGCCGAGATCCCGATGACGTCGGGCGAGGCGAGCGGGTTGCGGGTGATCGTCTGGAACAGCGCGCCGGACATCCCGAAGGCCACCCCGACGAGCAGCCCCACCAGCGCCCGGGGCATCCGCCAGTCGTAGACCACGACCTGGTCGTAGTAGTCGCCCCGGCTGAACAGCGCCGCGACGACCTTCCCGACGCTGAGCGGGTAGTCGCCGAGCGTCATCCCCAGGCAGAACAGGAAGAACGCGACCGCCGCGAGCGCGAGACACGTCCCGAGCAGCCGCGGCCGCAGCACCCCGGAGACCGGTGGGGCGGAGAGGCGGAAACGCACCGCGGTGACGGCCATCAGAGCTCCGCCAGCCGGCGCCTACGCACCAGCGCGATGAAGAAGGGCGCCCCAATGAACGCGACGATGATGCCCACCTCGGTCTCCCCCGGCCGCGCGATGACCCGCCCGATGATGTCCGCGGCCAGCACCAGGATCGGCGCGAGCACCATCGTGAACAGCAGCAGCCACCGGTGGTCCGGCCCGGTGATCGCCCGCGCCACGTGCGGCACCACCAGTCCCACGAACACGATCGGCCCGACGACCGCCACGGCCGAACCGGTGAGCAGCGTGATCGCGAGCGCCCCTTGCAGCCTGGTCAACCCGACCCGCCTGCCGAGCGCGACCGCCAGGTCGTCGCCCAGGGCCATGCTGTTCAACGCGGTCGCCGACGCCAGCGCCAGCAGCACGCCGGCCAGCACGAACGGCAGCACCCGCAGCACCACGCCGGCGTCCTGGCCCGCGAGTGAGCCGGCGGCCCAGAACCGGTAGCGGTTCAACGCCTCCGGGTCGACCAAGGAGATCCCTGAGGTCAACGACGTCAGCAGTGCCGTGATCGCGACGCCGGCCAGCGCGAGCTTCACCGGGGTGGCGCCGCCGCGACCGGCGCTGCCGAGCAGGTACACGACCGCGCTCGCGAGCAGCGCACCGGCGAACGCGAACCAGATGTAGCCGTAGAGCGAGGTCAACCCGGTCGCGGCGACGGCGACCACGATGCCGAACGCGGCACCCGCGCTGATCCCGAGCAAACCGGGGTCGCCCAACGGGTTCCTGGTCAGCGCCTGCATGACCGCACCGGCGAGCCCGAGCGCGACACCGACGAGCAGGCCCAGCAGCGTCCGCGGCATCCGCCCGCCCCACACGAGCGCCTCGATGTCCGGCTTGCCCTGGCCGACCAGTGCGGACAGCACGTCACCCGGTGGCACGGTGCGGGTCCCGATGGCGAGCGACAGCACGCACAGCACCAGCAGCACGCCGAACGAGACCAGCAGCAGCGTCCGCCGGCGCGACGCCGACGGGCGCACGCCGACTACCGCCTGAGCCACGATCATGTGAGTCACGATACCCAACTGAACTTAGGGTAGGTATACCTCACCGGCAGGTGGCGTGTTAGGTTCGGCTAACTTAACCTCGCACCCCCTCGAAGAGGAGCTCATGTCTTCCGTGCGGCGGCCCATGGCCACGGTCATCTCCCTACTCGCGGCACTGGTTCTGGCCGGTTGCGGCGTCTCGGCGCAACCCTCGAGCGAGCGGCCGGCGAGCGGCGGCGACACCTCCGAGGCCGCGACGTTCCCCCTCTCGGTCGAGCACAAGTACGGCACCACCGAGATCCCGAAGGAGCCGAAGCGGGTCGTCACGCTGGGCCTGTCCGACCAGGACGCGGTGCTGGCGCTGGGCGTCAAGCCGGTCGGCGCGGTCGACTGGTTCAAGGAGCGCCCGTACGGACTGTGGCCGTGGACCAAGGACCTGTGGGGCGCCGACACCCCGGAGATCGTCGGCGAGCGGGACGACTTCAGCTTCGAGAAGATCCTCAACCTGCACCCGGACCTGATCCTCGCGCTGTACTCGGGGATGACCAAGGACCAGTACGACGAGCTGACCAAGATCGCGCCGACGGTCGGGCAGCCCAAGGACTTCGCCGACTACGGCGCGCCGTGGCAGGACATGACCCGGCTCGCCGGGGAGGCGCTCGGCAAGCCCGACGAGGTCGAGAAGCTCATCACCGACGTCGACGACCGGTTCGCGAAGGTGCGCGCGGACCACCCGGACTGGAAGGGCAAGACGGTCGCCGTGGTCGACCCGTACCAGCCGGGCCAGTACGCGGTGTTCCAGAAGACCGACCCGAAGGCCGTCTTCATGACCGAGATGGGCTTCACCGTCCCGGACGAGATCAACGAGGCGGCGGGCGACAACAACGCGGCCGAGATCTCCACCGAGCGCGCGGACATGATCGACCAGGACCTGGTGCTGTTCCTCACCGCCGACCCGGCCGCCGAGGCGCGGGTGAAGGCCGACCCGGTGTACCAGGGCCTCGCGGCGGCCCGGGAGAACCGGGCGATGTTCGTGCCCTACGCGCAGCCGCCGATCGGCGCGGCGCTGTCGTTCAACACCGTACTGAGCATCCCGTACGCCCTCGACGAGTTCGTGCCACTGCTCGACAAGTCCTGAGCCGGTCGAGATCGTCGGGGGTTGGGATGGGGATGCTGCCGCTGACTGGTGGGCAGGCCGGGGTCTGGTACGCCCAGCAGGTCGAGCCGGCCGGGACCGCGTTCAACATCGCGCTGTACGTGGACATCCGGGGGCCGGTCGAGCTCGACCGGTTGGCGGCGGCCGTGGCGGCGACCGTCGGTGAGGCCGAGAGCCTGCACAGGCGGTTCGAGGTGCGCGACGGCACGCCGTGGCAGGTCGCCGCGCCGCGGGGCGAGGCCGGCGTGCCGCTGGTGGACTTCCGCGCCGGCGCCGACCCGGACGCCGCGGCGCAGGCGTGGATGCTCGAGGACCGGGCCCACCCGATGGATCTGGCGCGGGGACCGCTGTTCCGGCACGCGCTGCTGCGGCTCACCGACGACCGGGTGCTGTGGTACCAGCGCTACCACCACATCGTCATCGACGGGGTCGGCCTCGCGCTGCTCACCCACCGGGCCACCGAGCACTACGCGGGCGGCTCGCTGTCCGAAGTGGACTGGTCGCTCGCGCGGCTCACCGACGCGGACGCGGCCTACCGGGCGAGCGAGCGGTTCGCCGTCGACCGGGCGCACTGGCTGGCCCGGTTCGCCGACGCGCCGGAGCCGGCCCGGGTGCTGGACCTGGCGACGAACCCGATCCGCCGGATCGAGCGCCGCCGGTCCACAGTGGACTCCGAGCGGACCGCGCGGCTGCGTGTGTTCGCCGGGCGGGCCGGGGTGCGGCCGTCGCGGGTGCTGATCGCGGCGGTGGCCGGCTACGTGCACCGGGTCACCGGCGCCGCCGACGTGGTGCTCGGGCTGCCGGTCACCGGGCGGGCCGGGGCAGTCCAGCGCGCCGTGCCGGGCATGGTGTCCAACGTGCTGCCGCTGCGGCTGCGGGTCGACTCCGCCGTACCGGTCGGCGAGCTCGTCGACACCGCGGCCGCGGAGGTGGGCTCCGTCGTGGCGCACGGGCGGTTCCGGGCCGAGGAGCTGGCGCGGGAGCTGGGCACTGCCGACGGGGTCGCGGGGCTCGTCGGGCCGACCGTGAACATCGTCGGCTACGCCCCGGTCCTGCCGTTCGGCGCGGCCACCGGCACGGTGCACGAGGTGTGGCCGGGGCCGGTGTCCGACCTCGCGGTCAACATCTTCGAGCACCCGGACGGCACGATCGCGCTGGACCTGGACGCCGACGCCTCGGTGTGCGGGCCCACGGAGCTCACCGCCCACGAGCACGGCCTGCTCGCCGTGCTGGACGCGATGACCGGGTCGCCCTCGCTGCCGCTGCGCGAGGTCGAGCTGGTGCCGCCGGCCGAGCGGTCCCGGCTGATCGAGCTCGGCACCTCCCCGCGCGAGACCGACGAGGTGACCTGGCCCGCGGCGTTCGAGGCCCAGGTGCGGCGCACCCCGGACGCGGTCGCGCTGGTGTGCGAGTCCACGACCCTGACGTATGCGGAGCTGAACGCGGCGGCGAACCGGTTGGCCCGCCTGCTGATCGCCCGCGGCGTGGTGGCCGAGGACGTCGTCGCGGTGGCCATGCCGCGCACGCCGACGCTGGTCGTGGCGCTGCTCGCGGTGATGAAGGCAGCGGCGGCCTACCTGCCGCTGGACACCGACCACCCGGTGGACCGGCTGGCGTACATGGTCGCCGACGCGGGCGCCCGGCTGGTGCTGACCACGTCCGACAACGACGTACCGGGTGAGCGGCTGCCGCACGACAGCCTGGATCTGACCACTGTCGACCTGTCCACATATGACTCCTCCGATGTGGACGTCACGGTGCCGTTGCAGGGAGCGGCCTACGTGATCTACACATCCGGCTCGACCGGGCGACCGAAGGGGGTGGCGGTCCCGCACGACGGCGTCGGCAGTCTGGTCGCGACCGCGGTGGACCGGCTCGGCGTGTCCGCCGGGAGCCGGGTGCTGCAGTTCGCCTCGGTCGGGTTCGACGTCGCCGTGTGGGACCTCTGCATGGCACTGGGCACCGGCGCGCGGGTCGTGCTGGTGCCGCAGGAGCGCCGGGTCGCCGGGCCGGAGCTGACCGGCTACATCGCCGACCACGGCGTGACACACATGATCCTGCCGCCGTCGCTGGTGGCCGCGCTGCCGCCGGGCTGCCGGCTGCCGGCCGGCGCGGTGTTGGTGGTCGGGACCGAGGCGGTGCCGGCCGAGCTGGTGGCGCGCTGGTCGTCGACGCAGCGGGTGGTGGTCGCGTACGGGCTCACCGAGGCGACGGTGAACTCGACGCTGTGGCTCGCCGAACCGGGCTGGGACGGTCCGGTGCCGATCGGTGGGCCGGACCCGAACACCCGGCTGTACGCGCTGGACGGCGCGCTGCGGCCGGTCGGCGTCGGGGTGGTCGGTGAGCTGTACGTCGGCGGCCGGGGCCTCGCCAGGGGCTATCGCGGCCGGCCAGGGCTCACGGCCGAGCGGTTCGTCGCCGATCCCTTCGCCGAGCCGGGTGCGCGCATGTACCGCACGGGTGACCGGGTGCGCTGGCGGGAGGACGGGAACCTGGAGTTCCTCGGCCGGTCGGACGGCCAGGTGAAGATCCGCGGGCACCGGGTGGAGCCGGGCGAGATCGAGAGCGTGCTGCTGCGCCACCCCTCGGTCGGGCAGGCGGTCGTGCTCGCGCGTCCGGACCAGCGGGGCGGGCTGCGGCTGGTGGCTTACGTCGTCGGCGATGTGGACCCGCGCGCCGTGCGCGAGTACGCGGGCGAGCACCTGCCCGAGTACCTGGTGCCGGCCGCGGTGATCACCGTGGCCGATCGGCTTCCGTTGACCCCCAACGGAAAGCTCGACACGCAAGCGCTGCCGGAGCTGGGCTGGGCGACACTGGTCGGCTCGTCGGCGCCGAGCACGGATGCCGAGCGGGTGCTGGCCGAGGTGTTCGCCGAGGTGCTCGGGCTGCCGTCGGTGGGCGTGCGGGACAGCTTCTTCGAGCTCGGCGGCGACAGCATCGTCGCGATCCAGCTGGTCGGCAAGGCCCGCGCGGCCGGGATCCTGCTCACCCCGCGGGAGGTGTTCCGGCACCGCACGGTGGCCGCGCTGGCCGCGACCGCCGTCGTCCGCGACACCGCGCCCGCGCGACACGACTCCGGTACCGGTGTGGTCCCCGCGACGCCGATCATCGGCTGGCTGCGTGACCTCGCCGCGCCGGGCGGCCGCGTCGACGGCTTGCACCAGTCGATGCCGCTGCACGTCCCCGACCTCGACGGCGACCAGCTCACGTCCGTCCTGCAACGGCTGGTGGACCATCACGACCTGCTGCGCGCCACGCTCACTCCGGAGTGGACCCTCGACGTCCCGCCCGCTGGCTCGGTGCGGGCAGCGGACCTGATCGACGAGGTCGGTCCGGGCGCGGACGTGCGGCGGCAGGAGAAGCTCGCCGTCGCGCGGCTGGCGCCGAGCGAGGGCCGGATGCTGCGGGCGGTGTGGTTCCCGGCCGAGCAGCGGCTGCTGCTCGTCGCGCACCACCTCGTGGTGGACGGGGTGTCGTGGCGGATCCTGGCCGAGGACCTGGCCGCGCTCGCCGCCGGCCGTGCGCCGCGGCCGGTGCCGACGTCGTTCCGCTCCTGGGCGACGGCGCTGGCCGACGTCGACCGGACCGCCGAGCTGCCGGTGTGGCGCGCACAGCTCGCCGGCGCGGTCCGTCCACTCGGGACCCGCCCGCTGGACCGGGCGGCCGACACCGCGGCCACGGCCCGCACGCTCACCGTGTCGCTGCCGCCCGAGGTGACGACGCCGCTGCTGGCCACGCTGCCGGCCGCGTACCACGGCTCGGTCAACGACGTTCTCCTTGCCGCGCTGGCGATCGCGGTCACCCGGTGGCGCGGCGGCGACGAGGCGCTGGTCGAGCTGGAGGGGCACGGGCGCGAGGAGCAGCTGGTGCCGGGCGCGGACCTGTCGCGGACGGTCGGCTGGTTCACCAGCACGTTCCCGGTCCGGCTGAGCCCCGGCGCAGGGGACCTCGACACGGCGGTGAAGCGGGTCAAGGAGCAGCTGCGTGCGGTGCCGGACAACGGGATCGGCTACGGGCTGGTCCGCGACCGGCTCGGCGGGCCGGTGCCGGAGCTGCTGTTCAACTACCTGGGCCGGTTCAGCGGCGGCGACGGGTTCGGCGGTGGCGCCGACCCGGCGATGCCGCTGGGCCACCTGCTGGAGATCAACGCACTGGTGCGGGACGGCACGTTCACGGCGAACGTGACATGGCCGTCGGGTGCAGTCGACGAGTCCGAGGTCGAGCGGTTCGCGGCGCTGTGGCGCTCGGTGCTGGTGGAGTTGTCCACTCTGGACGGTGGGGGGCACACGCCGTCGGACTTCCCGCTGGTGCCATTGGACCAGGCCGAGGTGGACGCGCTCGGCCCGGTGGCCGACGTGCTGCCGGCGTCACCGCTGCAGGAGGGCTTCTTCTTCCACGCCGAGGTCGACGCCGACGACGTCTACCTCGTGCAGCAGACTGTCGAGCTGACCGGGTCGGTCGACGCGGCCGCGTTGCGCCGGGCCGCGCAGGCGGTGCTGACCGGCACGCGCCGCTGCGGGCGTCGTTCCGCCAGCTGCCGGACGGCCGGCTCCTGCAGCTCATCGCGGAGGGCGTCGCGGTGCCGTGGCGCGAGACCACCGGCGACCCGGCCGAGGTCGCCGCCGCCGAGCGGGCCGTCCGGTTCGACCTGAGCGTGCCGCCGCTGCTGCGCGTGACGCTGGTCCGCGGCGAGGACCGGAGCCGGGTCGTGCTGACCCTGCACCACATCGCGACCGACGGATGGTCCGCGCCGCTGCTGGTCCACGAGCTGCTCGCGCTCTACGCGACCGGTGACCTGCCGCGGCTGCCCGAGGTGCCGCCGTACCGCCGCTACCACGAGTGGCTCGCCGAACGGGACCACGAGGAGTCCCGCGCCGCGTGGCGCTCCGCACTGTCCGGTCTGGACGGACCGACCCTGCTGCCCGGCACCGTCCCGGCAGCGCGGGCGCGCCCGGCGTCGCTGACGATCGACGTCGCGGCCGAGCCGCTGGCCGCCCTGGCCCGCGCGCACGACCTGACGCTGAACACGCTGGTGCAGGGCGCGTGGGGGCTGCTGCTGGGCCGGCTCACCGGCCGGGAGGACGTGGTGTTCGGCACCACCGTGTCCGGCCGGTCGTCCGAAGTGGACGGTGTAGGCGCGATGATCGGCCTGTTCGCCAACACGCTGCCGGTGCGGCTGCGCTGGCGTCCCGACCAACCGGCCGTCGAGGCGCTGGCCGCGTTGCAGGCGGAGCAGTCGGACCTGACCGACCATCACCACGTCGGCCTGGCGGAGCTCCAGCGCCTCGCCGGTCTGCCGGAGCTGTTCGACACGCTGCTGGTGTTCGAGAACTACCCGGTCGAGGCGACGCTGACCGACCCGGCCGGCACGATCGAGGTCACCGACGTCACCGCGCACGGCGAGGGCCACTACCCCCTGGCGTTGATCGTCCTGCCCGGCGAACGGCTGGCGATCCACCTCGAGTACGACAGCGCGCGCCTCGCCCCGGAGGGGGCCGACCGCATCGGCACGAGCCTGCGCCACCTCCTGACGGCGCTGGCCGAGGACCCGACCCGCCCGGTGTCCCACCTGGACACACACCCCGACGCCGCCGTGCTCACCGGCCCGGACCTGCCGCTCCCCCCGGCAACGCTGGCCGATCTGGTCGACGCGCAGGCCGCCCGGACCCCGGACGCGGTGGCGATACTGGTGTCCCGTGATCCTGGCCCCGAGCCCCTCACCTACCGCGAGCTGGTCGCCTGGTCCCAGGCGGTGGCCGACCGGTTGCCGGCGGGCCCTGGCGATGTGGTCGCGGTGGAGATCCCGCGGTCGACCGAGCTGATCGTGGCGTTGCTGGGCGTGCTGCGGACGGTGCCGCCTACCTCCCGATCGACGTCGACCACCCGGCCGACCGCCGCACGTTCATGCGCACCGACGCGGGCGCGGCGACGGTTCTGACCCCCAGCGAGGTCGAGGCCGCCCGCACCGCGCATGCCGAGCCGAGACCTTCGCCGGCCACGCCGGACGATCCCGCCTACCTGATCTACACCTCCGGCTCCACCGGGCGACCCAAGGGCGTCTCGGTGCCGCACCGGGCGATCGTCAACCAGCTCTGCTGGCTGCGGCACGAGTTCGGGCTCGACGCGAGCGATCGGGTGCTGCACCAGATCTCCGCCGGCTTCGATCCCTCACTCCTCGAGATCTTGTGGCCGCTCACCACCGGCGCCGCCGTCGTACTCGCCGGGCGGGACGGGCACCGCGACCCCGGCCAGCTGGCCGCCACGATCCGCGAGCACCGGGTGACCACGCTGATGACTGTCTCGTCCATGCTCCCGGCGTTGCTCGCGGCCGGTGCGGACGGGTCGTCGCCGCGGGTGTTCGCCGGCGGCGACGCCCTTCCCGCCGAGGTGGCCGACCGGTGGCGGGGCCCGCTGTACAACGTCTACGGGCCTACCGAGACCGCCGTCCAGGTGGCCTGGTGGCGCCACGACGGCCAGCAGTCCGGCGGCACCGTCCCCATCGGACTCCCGGTCGCCAACACCCGGCTCTACGTGCTCGACCGCTACCTGCGCCCGGCACACGAGGGCGAGCTGTACGTCGCGGGCGCGCAGCTGGCCATCGGGTACCACGACCGGCCGGGGACGACCGCGGAGCGGTTCGTCGCCGACCCGAACGGTGCGCCGGGCGAGCGCATGTACCGCACCGGCGACCTCGTGCGCCGGCTGGACAACGGCGCGCTCGGCTACCTCGGCCGCGCGGACCGCCAGGTGAAGATCCGCGGCAACCGGGTCGAGCTCGGCGAGGTCGAGGCCAGGCTCGCCACCCGGCCCGGGGTCACCCAGGCCGCCGCGGCCGTCCACGGCACCCGGCTGGTCGGCTACCTCACACCATCCACTGTGGACATAGAGGCGGTCCGGGCCGCGCTCGCGGCGGCACTGCCCGCGCCGCTGGTGCCGGACGTCCTGGTGGCCCTCGACGCGATGCCGCTCACCCCGAGCGGCAAGCTCGACCGCAACGCCCTGCCCGCCCCCGCGATCGAGCGCGCGCGGGCCAACGACCCGCGCGACGACCGCGAACGAGCGCTGTGCGACATCTTCGCCGCGGTGCTCAAGCTCGACCGGGTCGGCGCGGACGAGGACTTCTTCACCCTCGGCGGCGACAGCATCCTCTCGATCACCGTCGCCGGCCAGGCCCGCAAGGCCGGCATCGACGTGAGCCCGAAAGAGGTGTTCGAGCACCGCACCCCGGCCGCGCTCGCCGCCCTCGCCGCGCCGCCCCCTGCGACACCGGCCGACCGGGACGGCATCGGCGACATCCCGCTCCTGCCGGTGGTGCACCAGCTTCGCGAACGCGGCGGCCCGATCGACCGCTTCACCCTGTCCATGCTCGTCCAGACCCCGGCGGGCGCGACGGGGGACCGGCTCACCGCCACCCTGCACCCGATCCTCGACCGGCACGACGGCCTCCGCCAGCGGCTCACCAGGATCGCCCCGGTCCTCTGGTCGCTCGAAGCACTCCCCACCGCGACGGTCGAGGTGCACCGCGTCGACGTGACCGGGCTCGACGACCTGCGGCCGGTGATCGCCACCGAGTCCGCCGCGGCAGCGGTCCAGCTCGCCCCCGAAGCCGGCACGATGCTGCGGTTCGTCTGGTTCGACGCGGGCCCCGAGCCCGGCCGGCTGCTGATCGTCGCGCACCACCTGGTGGTCGACGGCGTGTCCTGGCGGATCCTGTTCGAGGACCTCGCGACCGCATGGCGGGGCGGCGAGCTCGATCCCGTCCCCACCTCACTGCGCCGCTTCGCCCGCACCGTCGCCGAGCAGGCGCGGGCCCCGCACCGGCTCGCCGAGCTGACCCACTGGACCGAGACCCTCGCCCCCGGCGCGGACCTCGTCCCCGGCGCCCGCCCCGGGCTGGTACGCGACCTGCACGGCCACGTCGTCGAACTGTCCACGGAGGACACCGCGCCGCTCCTGCGGGGCGCCGACCTGCACGAGGTGCTGCTCACCGCGTTGCGCGTCGCGGTCACCCGGTGGCGCGGGAACGCCGACCTGCTCGTCGACGTGGAACGGCACGGCCGCGAGGGCGACCTCGACCTGTCCCGCACGGTCGGCTGGCTCACCAGCGTCCAACCGGTCCGGCTGCCGGCCGCCGCGAACACGGTCGAGCTGGTCCGCGAATGTCTGCGGAGCGCACCGGACCACGGGATCGGCCACGGCATGCTGCGCCACCTCAACGCGCAGGCAGCCCCGTTGCTCGCGCAGCTGCCGCCGGCCCAGGTGCTGTTCAACTACTTCGGCCGCTTCCCCGCCGCGCAGCACCAGGACTGGGCGCCCGCGCCCGAAGCCGACGCGCTCGACCTGCTGCCCCACCCCGAGATGGGCATGTCGCACGTGCTCGCGCTCGACGCCATGTGCGCGGAGACCCCCGACGGGCCCCGGTTGCGGGCCACCTGGACCTGGGCGGGCGGGCTCACGGCGGAGGACGTGCGCACGCTCGCCGGCGAGTGGCGGGCGGCGCTGCACGAGCTGGCGGGCGCCGACTCCCGCCTGCTCGATCACGTCCAGACGCTCGCCGGGCAGCCGGTCGAGGAGATCTGGCCGCTGTCGCCGCTGCAGGAAGGCCTGTTCTTCCACGCCACCTACGACGCGACCGAGCTCGACGTCTACACCGCGCAGAGCGCGATGGACTTCGACCACCGCCTCGACCTCGACCGGCTCCGCAAGGCGTGCGCGACGCTGCTCGCACGCAACGCCGGCCTGCGCGCCGGGTTCACCAGCGACGGCGTACCCGGCCCGGTGCAGTTCGTCGCGGGCGCACCCGAGCTGCCGATCGAGGAGATCGACCTCAGCGACGTCGTGGATCCGCACGGCCACGCACTCGAGCTGATGGACGCCGACCGCGCCCGCCGGTTCGACCTCGCGCACCCGCCGCTGTGCCGGATGCTGCTGATCCGCCTCGGTGACGGCCGGGACCGGCTCGTCACCAGCCACCACCTGATCCTGTGGGACGGCTGGTCGCAGGGCCGGTTCCTCGACCAGCTGCTCGCGCTGTACGAGCGGGGCGGGGACGACCGCGACCTGCCCACCCCGGGCGCCTACCGCGACTTCCTGACCTGGCTGTCCACACAGGACACCGAGGCCGCGCGGGCCGCGTGGCGGAACGCTCTTGCCGGGCTCGCCGAGCCGACGCTGGTCGGCCGGGCCGAGGTCGCGATGCGGCCGGTGATCCCGCGCCGCCACCTCGTCGAGCTCGACGCCGACCGGCTCCAGGCGGTCGCGCGGCACGCCGGGGTCACGTTGAACGCGCTGCTCAACGCCGCGTGGGCGCTGGTCCTCGCCGGCGCGACCGGCCGAGGTGACGTCGTGTTCGGCACGACCGTCGCCGGCCGGCCCACCGAGGTGCGGAACGTCGAGAGCGCGATCGGCCTGTTCCTCAACACCGTGCCGGTCCGGGTCGCGCTCGATCCACACGAGACGGTCGCGGAGCTGCTGCGGCGGATCCAGGACCGGCGCACCGCATTGATGCCGCACGAGTACCTCGGGCTCGGCGAGGTGCAGCAGGCCGCCGGCCACCCGGTGCTGTTCGACACGCTGTACGTGCTGCAGAACTTCGTGGACGCCGACGGCTTCGCCGCGCTCGGCGCCCGCTACGGCATCACCGACGCGAGCGGGGTGGACGCCACCCACTACCCGCTCACCCTGGTCGTCACGCCCGGCCCGGCGGTGCGGGTGAAGCTCGAGTACCGGCCGGACGTGTTCGACGACGCCACCGCGGAGTCCTATCTGACCCGGTTCAGCACGGTGCTGGAACGGCTCTGCGCCGACCCCGACGCGCCCATCGGCCGGCTGGACCTGTTGCTGCCGAACGAGAAGGCGCTCCTGGCGGCCGAGTGGGACGCCAACCGGCACCCGGTGCCGGACGACACGGTGGCCGATCTGCTCGCCGCGCGGGCCGCTCGCACGCCCGAGGACACCGCGCTGGTGTTCGGCGACCGCACACTCAGCTATGCCGAGCTGGACGCGCGGATCAACCGGCTGGCCCGGCTGCTGCTCGCGCGGGGCGCGGCACCGGAGACCGTGGTGGCGCTCGCGCTGCCGCGCTCGATCGAGATGGTCGTCGCGCTGTTCGCCGTGCTGCGTACCGGCGCCGCCTACCTGCCGTTGGACCTCGACCACCCGGTGGGCCGGCTGCGGCTGATGGTCGAGGACACCGGGCCGGTGTGCCTGCTCTCGATGTCCACAGTGGACGCAGGGCTGTCCGCGAGCGCCGTGCGGCTCGACGACCCGGCGGTACTGGCCGAGCTGGCCGCACCGCCGGACAACGAGATCACCGACGACGAGCGGCCGGCGTTCGCGCACGGGACGCCCGGCCGGCTCGAGCACCCGGCCTACGTGATCTACACCTCGGGCTCGACCGGCAAGCCGAAGGGCGTGGTCACCCCGTACCGCGGGCTGACCAACATGCAGCTCAACCACCGCGCGGAGATCTTCGGCCCGACCATCGCCGCGACGAACCGCAGGCTGCGGATCGCGCACACCGTGTCGTTCGCGTTCGACATGTCGTGGGAGGAGCTGCTCTGGCTCGTCGAGGGCCACGAGGTGCACGTCTGCGACGAGGCGCTCCGCCGCGACGCCGAGGCGCTGGTCGCCTACTGCGAACGGCACCGGATCGACGTCGTCAACGTCACGCCGACCTACGCCCAGCTGCTGTTCGAGGAAGGCCTGCTCGAAGGCCATGTCCCGCCGCTGGTGCTGCTCGGCGGCGAGGCGGTGCCCGACCCGGTGTGGCGGCGGCTCCGCGACACCGACGGCACCTACGGCTACAACCTCTACGGCCCGACCGAGTACACGATCAACACCCTCGGCGCGTCCACTGTGGACTCCGAGACGCCGACGGTGGGCCGCCCGATCCGGAACACCCGTGGCTACGTCCTCGACGCGCGGCTGCGGCCGGTGCCGCCGGGTGCACCGGGCGAGCTGTACATCGCCGGCATCGGGCTGGCCCGCGGCTACCACGACCGGCCCGGACTCACCGCCGAGCGGTTCGTGGCCGACCCCTTCGGCGCGTCGGGCGAGCGCATGTACCGCACCGGTGACCTGGTGCGCCGGCGCCAGGATGGCAACCTCGACTTCCTCGGCCGCACCGACGACCAGGTGAAGATCCGGGGCTACCGGGTGGAGCTGGGTGAGATCGAGGCCGTGCTCACCACTCATCCTCAGGTGGCGCAAGCCGCGGTGCTCGCGGTCGACGCGGGCGCCACGAAGCGGCTCGTGGCCTACGTCGTCTCGACCTCCGAGGACCTGCGGGAGTACCTCAAGCAGCGGCTGCCGGACTACATGGTGCCGGCCGCGATCGTGCCGGTCGACCACCTGCCGCTCACGGTGAACGGCAAGCTCGACGTGCGGGCCTCCCTGCGCCCGAGATCGCGGTGACCGCCGGCCGGGCACCGTCGACGCCGATCGAGGCAGTCCTGTGTGGACTGTTCACGGACGTTCTCGGCGTGGCCACGGTCGGGGTCGATGACGGCTTCTTCGAGCTGGGCGGCCACTCGCTGCTCGCCACCCGGCTGATCAGCCGGGCCCGCACGGCACTCGAGGTGGACCTGGCCATCCGGGACCTGTTCGAGGCGCCGACCGTGGCCGCGCTGGCCGCCCGGGTGGCCGCCGCCGAGCGGCCGAACCGGCCGCCACTGGTCGCGCGCGAGCGGCCGGCCGAGGTACCGCTCTCCCATGCGCAGCAGCGGCTCTGGTTCATCCAGCAGATGGAGGGCTCTTCGGCGCCTATGCTCGACCCTGCAAGCAGGTCTTCGGTATCGATGCTCGACCCTGCAAGCAGGTCTTCGGTATCCATGCTCGACCCTGCAAGCAGGTCTTCGGTATCCATGCTCGACCCTGCAAGCAAGTCTTCGGCCGCGTACAACTTCCCGTTGGTGTTCCGGCTGCGCGGCGTGCTCGACCTGGCCGCGTGGGAGGCCGCGCTGGGCGACGTGGTGGCCCGGCACGAGGCGCTGCGCACGGTGTTCGTGGAGCGCGACAGCGTGCCGTACCAGCGGATCCTGCCCGAGGGCCGGCCCGTGGTGGAGGTCGTCGCCTTCGCGGAGCACACCGTGCGGGACGCGGTCGAGCGACCGTTCGACCTGTCGACCGAGCTGCCGCTGCGGGTGACGGTCGCCCGGGTGTCCGAGGGCGAGTACGTGGTCGTCGTGCTGCTGCACCACATCACCACCGACGAGTGGTCGGACCGGCCGTTCCTGCGTGACCTGGCGATCGCCTACGCCGCGAGGCTCCGCGGCGCCGCACCGGACTGGGCACCGCTCGCCGTGCAGTACGCGGACTACTCACTGTGGCAGCAGGAGGTGCTCGGCGACCCGGCCGACGCGGACAGCGTGGCCGGCACCCAGCTGGCCTACTGGCACCGCACGCTCGACGGAGCGCCGCAGGAACTGGAGCTGCCCGCCGACCGAGCGCGCCCGGCCAGGCCGACGTTCCGCGGCGCGGAAGAGTTGCTGTCGCTGCCCGACGAGGTCTGCGCGGGCCTGCGCTCCGTTGCCGCCGAGACCGGCGCGAGCATGTTCATGCTGCTGCACGCGGTGGTCGCGGCGCTGCTGCACCGGATGGGCGCCGGTACGGACATCCCGCTCGGCGCCCCGATCGCCGGTCGCGTCGACGGCGCGCTGGACGAGCTGGTCGGGTTCTTCGTGAACACCCTGGTGCTGCGGACCTCCGTGGCCGGCACGTCGTCGTTCACGGACCTGGTGGCGTCGGTGCGGGAGACCGACCTCGCCGCGTTCGCCAACGCCGACGTGCCGTTCGAGGCGGTCGTGGAGCGGCTCAACCCGACCCGCTCGCTGGCGCGGAACCCGCTGTTCCAGGTGATGGTCGGCTACCACAACGTCGGCGACGAGGGGCTTGGGTTGCCCGGCCTGACCGTCGAGCCGGTGCCATTCCCCAACCGTGGCGCCAAGTTCGACCTCGTGTTCAGCTTCGCCGAGCACGCCGCCGGCGGGCGGATCGAGTGCCGGCTGGAGTACGCCACCGACCTGTTCGACCCGGCGACGATCACCGGGCTGGGCGCACGGCTGGAGCGGCTGCTGGCCGCGGTGGTTGCCGACCCGCACGCTCGGCTGTCCGATGTGGACCTTCGGACGGCCGCCGAGCGGTACGAGGTGGTCGAGGGCTTCAACGCCACCGACCGGGACGTGCCCGCGCTGACGATGCCGGAGCTGTTCGCCCGGTGCGTGGCGGCGAAGCCGGACGCCGACGCGGTGGTCGACGGGTCGACGACGCTCACCTACGCGCGGCTGGACGAGCGGTCGAACCGGATCGCCCGGCTGCTGCGGCGGCACGGGGTCGGCGCCGAGGACGTGGTCGGCCTCGCCGTGCCGCGGTCGGCGGACATGGTCGCGTCGGTGCTGGCCGTGCTGAAGCTCGGCGCGGCGTACCTGCCGCTGGACCTGTCCCACCCGGCCGACCGGATCGCCTACATGCTCGCCGACGCGCGGGCACGGCTGGTGCTCACGACCGAGACGGTGACGGGCAAGATCCCCGACACCGGCGCGGCCCGGCTGCTGCTGGACACCCCGGACCTGCTGGCGAGTCTCGACGGGTCCTCAGTGGACACCGGACCGTTCGGTTTGGACACCGAAGACCTGCTTGCAGGGTCGAGCATCTATACCGAAGACCTGCTTGCAGGGTCGAGCATCAACACCGAAGACCTGCTTGCAGGGTCGTCGAGCATGGATACCGCGGCGTACGTCATCTACACGTCCGGCTCGACCGGCCGACCGAAGGGCGTTGTGGTGCCGCACGACGGCGTCGCGTCGCTCGCGGCGACCGCCGTCGACCGGATGCGGTTGCGCGAGGACAGCCGGGTGCTGCAGTACGCGTCGGTCGGCTTCGACGTCGCGGTGTTCGAGCTGACCATGGCGCTCTGCGTGGGTGGGACGCTGGTGCTGGCGCCGGAGGAGGTGCGCACGGCCGGGCGGGAGCTGACCGAGTTCCTGCACCGCGAGCGGGTGACGCACATGATCCTTCCGCCGTCGCTGGTGTCGGCGCTGCCCGAGGGCTGCGAGCTGCCGTCCGACGCGACGATCCTGGTCGGCACCGAGACCGTGCCGCCGGACCTGATCGGCCGGTGGGCGGGGCGGCTGAACGTGCTGGCCGCGTACGGGCTCACCGAGGCGACGGTCAACTCGACGCTGTGGCAGGCGGTGCGGCCGGCAGCGCCGGACCGGGCGGGCACGGTGCCGATCGGCGTGCCGGACCCGAACACCCGGGTGTACGTGCTGGACGACCGGCTCCGACCGGTGCCGCCCGGGGTGACCGGCGAGCTGTACGTCGCCGGCCGCGGGCTGGCTCGGGGCTATCTGGGGCGGGCGGCGCTCACGGCCGAGCGGTTCGTGGCGTGCCCGTTCGGCCCGCCCGGCACGCGGATGTACCGCACGGGCGACCGGGCGCGGTGGCGGCGGGACGGGTTGCTGGACTTCCTCGGCCGGGTCGACGACCAGGTGAAGGTGCGCGGGTTCCGGGTCGAGCTGGGCGAGATCGAGGCGACGCTGGCCCGGCATCCGTCGGTGCGGCAGGCCGCGGTGGTGGCCGACCGGTCCGGATCGGTGACGCGCCTGGTCGGCTATGTCGCCCCGACGGCCGGCGTGGTGGATCCGGTGGAGCTGCGCGCGTACCTGGCGGAGTTCCTGCCGGAGCACATGGTTCCCGCGACTGTCGTACCGCTGGACGGGCCGCTTCCGTTGACGCCCAACGGAAAGCTGGACCGGCGCGCGCTGCCGGCGGTGGACTGGTCGACGCTGGCCGGCGACGACCGCCCGGCGACCGCGGCACAGCACCGCCTGGCCGGGCTGTTCGCGGAGGTGCTCGACCTGCCCTCGGTGGGTGTGCACGACAACTTCTTCGCGCTCGGCGGGCACTCGATGGCCGCGATGCGGTTGTGCGGGCGGGTCCGCGCGGCGTTCACGGTCGACCTGACGATCCGCGACATCTTCGACGCGCCGACGGTCGCGTCGCTGGCCGACCGCCTGGGCCCGGCGACAGAGGGCCGCCCGGCGCTCACCCGCCGCGTGCACGCGGGGCCCGTGGCGGCGCCGGTGCAGCGCAACCACTCGGCCGGCGTGGACCAGGCGTTCGCCGTCCGGTGGTCCGACGTGTCCGATGTGGACGTCGACGCGCTGGTGGCGGCGGTGGACGACGTGGTGGCCCGGCACGAGCCGCTGCGCGACCCCGCGCTGTTCAGCGCGCGCTGGGACGCACGCTCGGCGTCGCTGGAGCTGAGGATGAGCTACCTCGCCGTCGACGAGTGGTCGGTGGTCCCGCTGTTCCGCGACCTGAGCCAGGCCTACGAGGCGCGCCGGGCCGGCCACGCTCCCGAATGGACACCGCTGCCTGTCACGTACTCCGACTACGCGGCGTGGGCGACCGAGGTCCTCGACGCCGTGGCCGGCCGCCAGCTCGCATACTGGCACGACCGCCTCGGCGGTCTGCCCCGGCTGTGCCTGCCGGCCGATCGCCCGGGGCCGGCAAGCGACGCCGCGGACTTCGTCGGCCTGGTGCTCGACGCCGGGCTGCACCGCAGGATCGACGAGCTGGCGCGAGCGTCGGGAACGAGCATGTTCATGGTCCTGCAGGCCGCGCTGGCCCGGCTGCTGACGGCCCGGGGCGCGGGCACGGACCTGCCGATCGGCACGCTGGTGGCAGGCCGGTCCGAGGAGCCGCTCGCGGGCCTGGTCGGGTGCTTGTTCAACACGGTCGTCCTGCGCACCGACACATCGGGTGAGCCGGGCTTCCGCGAGCTGCTGGCCCGGATCCGGGAGTCCACTCTGGACGCCCTGGCCCACCAGGACGTCCCGCTCGCCGACGTGGCTGCGGACAAGCCGCAGGTCATGCTCGTCCACCACGAGCAGGCCCGGCTGGCCGGCCCGGCGACCGGCACGGCGACCGCGATCCCGGTCGGCAGAACGGAAGCCGAGCTGACGCTGGCGTACTACGAGCCGCCGGGCGGCGGGCCGGTGGCGTGCTACCTGCACTACCGAACAGGCCTGTTCGACCGTGCCACGGTCGAGTCGCTGGGTCGCGAGCTCGTAACCATCCTGGAGTCGGAGGTATGAGATGACGAACCCGTTCGAGGACCCGAACGGCACCTACTACGTGCTCGTCAACGACGAGGACCAGCACTCGCTGTGGCCGTCCTTCGCCGAGATCCCGGCCGGCTGGCACACCGCCTTCGGCCCCGAACCGAGGGACGCCTGCGTGGCCTACGTGGAGGCGTCCTGGACCGACCTGCGGCCCAGGACGCTCCGGGAGCGGATGGCCTAACTTGTCGGGTGCGAGGTGAGGTATCCGCCCATCGCGCGGAAGTACGCCAGGGCCGGCCGCTCCGTGCCGTCGTCGAGGCGGACGCGGCGGACGAGCAGGCCGTGGTTGCGGCCGAACCGGGCGTCCGCGCCGGCGACGATCACCACGCCGTCGCCCTCCTTGATGAAGATGCGGCCCGGGGTGCCGCCGTACCGGCCCGTCGACACCGCGGCCGAGACGATCCGCAACCGCGTGGAACCGTGGTAGCAGAAGGCGTTCGGGTACGGGTCGGACTGCGCGCGCACGAGCCGCTCGAGGTCCGCGGCGGGCCGGCCGAGGTCGATCCGACTGTCCTCGATGGACCGCTTGTGGAAGAAGCTCGCCTTGGCGCGATCCTGGGCCACGAGCTCGCGCCGCCCGGCGGCGATCATCGCGAGCGCGTCGACGACGATCGGGCCGATCAGGTCGACCGTGCGGTGGAAGAGGTCGGTCGCCGTGTCGGTCGGGCCGACCGGAACCGCGCGCTGCAGCACGATGTCGCCGGCGTCGAGGGTCTCGTTCATCATGTGCGCGGTGACGCCGACCTCGGCCTCTCCGTTGATGAGCGCCCAGATCACCGGCGCGAACCCGGCGTAGGCGGGCAGCAGGGAGTCGTGCACGTTCAGCGTGCCGTGCCGGGGAAGCTCGAAGATGTGCGGCGGGATCCAGGTGCGCCAGTTGTTCGCGACGATGATGTCCGGGTCGGCGTCCTTGAGCGCCTGCCCGACGTCCTCGTCCGGCCGGTTGCGCACGACGACCGGAACGCCGTTGGCCTCGGCCAGCTCGGCCACGGAGTCGCTCCAGATCGACTCGTAGGCGTGCTCGCTCGCCGGGTGCGTGACCGCCAGGGCTACCTCGTGCTCGGACGTCAGCAACGCCTCGAGCGTGCGGTACCCCCAGGTCTGGTACCCGAACAGGACCACGCGCATGACCACTCCTCCGTGCCTTGTGAGCTGTAACTCAGGTGAAGCAAGCCTACCCTTACCGTAACGGATTAGGTTAGGCTTACCTCCGCGCCACACGGACTAGGGAAGGTTGGTCGATGCCAGAGAACCCGGTGTACGACGTGGTCGGAATCGGCTTCGGACCGTCGAATCTGGCTCTGGCGATCGCCATGGCGGAGCACAACGAGACCGCGGAACACAACGAGACCGGGCAACCTGTGTCCGGCCTCTTCCTCGAGCGGCAGCCGCGCTTCGGCTGGCACCGGGGCATGCTCATCGAGGACGCGACGATGCAGGTGTCCTTCCTCAAGGACCTCGTCACCATGCGGAACCCGAACAGCGACTTCAGCTTTCTGTCCTATTTGCACAGTGCGGACCGGCTGGTCGACTTCATCAACCAGAAGTCGCTGTTCCCGCTGCGCGTCGAGTTCCACGACTACCTGGAGTGGGCGGCGACCCGGCTCGACCACACCGTGCGCTACGGCAACGAGGTCATCGCCGTGCGGCCGGTCACCGAGGGTGGCACGGTCGAGAGCTTCGACGTGACCGCCAGGCACGGCAACGAGACCACGACCTGCCGGGCCCGCAACCTGGTGTTCGCCGTGGGCCTCGAGCCGCACCTGCCCGACGGCGCGACGCTGTCCGGGCGGGTCTGGCACAACCGCGACCTGCTCGGCCGCGTCGAGCGCCTCGGGGAGGATCCGCGGCGGGTGGCCGTGGTCGGCGCGGGCCAGAGTGCCGCCGAGGTCACCAAGTTCCTGCACGACCGCTTCCCGCGTACCGAGGTCTGCGGCGTGTTCTCCCGCTACGGCTACAGCCCGTCGGACGACTCGCCGTTCGCCAACCGGGTGTTCGACCCCGATGCGGTGGACCACTTCTACACCGCGCCGGAGCACGTCAAGGAGATGATCCTCGACTACCACTCCAACACGAACTACTCGGTCGTGGACACCGACCTCATCGAGGAGCTCTACCGGCGCACGTACCAGGAGAAGGTGCTCGGCACGCCGCGGCTGCGCCTGTTCAACGTCTCCCGGGTGGTCGAGGCGGTCGAGGCCGGCGACAGCGTGCGCACCACCGTCGAGTCGCTGGCCACGCACGAGAAGACCGTGCTGGACTGCGACATCGTCGTCTACGCCACCGGCTACCGCCCGGTCGACCCGCTGCGCCTGCTCGGCGACCTCGGCGCGCTGTGCCGGCGGGACGAGCGCGACCGGCCGGTCGTCGCCCGCGACTACCGGGTGCGCACCGACGCCGAGCTGCGCTGCGGCCTCTACCTGCAGGGCAGCACCGAGCACACGCACGGGATCTCCTCCTCGCTGCTGTCGACCACCGCGGTGCGTGCCGGGCAGATCCTGGAGTCGATCACGGCCCGGCAGGCCGCACCGCGCGCGGCTCTGGCGATGAGCGCGTGGAGCGCACCGTGAGCCTCACTCCGTACGCCTTGTTCCGCGCCGAGGTCGTGCGGACGAGGCAGCTCACGCCGCACCTGCGGCGGATCACGTTCGGCGGGCCGGAGCTCGCCGACATGGTCAGCGCCGGGCTGGACCAGCGGATCAAGCTGTTCTTCCCGCTGCCCGGCCAGGACGAGCCGGTCGTGCCGCGCGGTGAGAACTGGTACGGCGAGTACCGCGCGATGGCCGAGCACGAGCGACCGTTCATGCGCACCTACACGATCCGACACTTCCGGCCGGCGGAGCGCGAGCTCGACGTCGACATCGTCCTGCACGGCGACACCGGTCCCGGCTCCACCTGGGCCGGCCGCGCCACCGCGGGTGACCGGGTGGCGATCCTCGCCCCGGACGCCCGGCACACCCCGATCGTCGGCTACGAGTGCAAGCCGCCTGCCGACACCGACTGGATGCTGCTCGCCGGCGACGACACCGCGTTGCCGGCGATCACCGCGATCGTCGAGTCGCTGCCGGCCGGGCGAGGCGCGCTGGTGTTCCTCGAGGTCGACTCGCTCGCCGAGATGACGCCGATGGACTCCGCGGCCGACGTCCGGCTGACCTGGCTGTCCCGCGGCGGGAGGCCGGCGGTCGGCTCCGCCGACAAGGCTGGGCTGTTGCGCGAGACGATCGCCCGCACCGCCTTCCCCGACGGTAAGCCCTACGCGTGGCTGGCCGGCGAGTCGAGTGCGATCACCGACCTGCGCCGGCACCTCGTGAACGAGCGCGGCGTCGACAAGGAGCTCATCTACTTCTCGGGTTACTGGTTGCTGGGCAGCCCCATCGAGTAAGCATGGGGGCGTGTACGACTACTCCGCTCAGTACCCGAGCCTGCGCTTCGCCGATCTCGACAACGGGATCCTCGAGGTAGCCATGTCCGCGCCCGGCCGGCTCAACGCCGTCGGCCACCAGGGCCACCGCGACCTCGCCACCGTCTGGCCGTCGATCGACCGGGACCCCGACGTGCGGGTCGCGGTCATCCGCGGCGAGGACGGCGTGTTCTCCTCCGGCGGCGACCTCGACCTGATCACCGACATGTCCGAGGACTTCGCGGTCCGCATCCGGGTCATGCGTGAGGCCCGCGACCTCGTCTACAACGTGATCAACTGCTCCAAGCCGATCGTGTCCGCGATGGAGGGCCCGGCCGTCGGCGCCGGTCTGGTCGCGGGACTGCTCGCCGACGTGTCGATCGCCGCCCGCGATGCCCGGATCATCGACGGGCACACCAAGCTCGGCGTGGCCGCGGGCGACCACGCGGCGATCGTCTGGCCGTTGCTGTGCGGCATGGCGAAGGCCAAGTACCACCTGCTGACCTGCGAGCCGCTGTCCGGCGAGGAGGCCGAGCGGATCGGGCTGGTGTCGCTGTGCGTCGACCAGGACGAGCTGCACGACACCGCGCTGAAGGTCGCCCGCAGGCTGGCCTCGGGCTCGCAGTCGGCGATCCGGTTCACCAAGTACGCGCTCAACAACTGGCTGCGCCAGGCCGGGCCGATCTTCGACGCGTCGCTGGGGCTGGAGTTCCTCGGCTTCGACGGGCCGGACGTCACCGAGGGCGTGGCGGCGATCCGCGGCAAGCGCCGTCCCGAGTTCTCCGGGCCCGCCGCCGAGTAGCGCGGTACGGTCCCGCGCAGGCCTCTCGGGGGGAACACGATGACACCTGCGCGGAAGAACGCCGCCGACGACACGGGGATCGTCGGGATGCTGGTTGTCGGCATCCTGTGCGCGACGGCGGGTCTGCTGAGCCTCACCGCCGCGGTCGGCGCGGCCGTACCGGCGGTCGGCGCCGCGGTGAACGTGGAGAGCACAGGCGTCGGCGCGATGTTCGGATACCTGTTCGCCGCGTGCTTCTTCGGCCTGCCCGGGCTGGTGGCTCTCGCCGGCGTGCGGCGGACCAGGCGCAGGGCGCGGGCGGCCGCCGGCGAGCCGCACCCGGTGCCGGCCTCGTTCGCCGGCACGTCGTCGATGCCGCTGCCCGACGGCCCCGGGCTCCCCCTGCGCTGGGCGGTCGCGGTGCCGCTGATGCTGCTGGCCGCGTTCGGGCCGTGGATGGGCGCGCTGGTGCTCGGCACGTGGTCGGACCTGGCGTTCCACGACCTGTTCTCGTCGTACGTCGACCGGCCGCGCACCTCCTTCGGCGCGGAGTTCCGGGAGAACCTCGCGACGTCCTGGCAGCAGGCGCTGCTGCCAGCCCTGGTGACGGCCGGGTTCCTGGTGCGCCGCCACCGGATGGCGTCCTGGCCCGCGGCATGCCTGGCGATGGCGATGGTCATGATCTTCTTCGGGCTGCTCACCCGGATCGCGTTCGACGCCGACGGCCTGGCCGAGGCACTGCCCGACATCGCGTTCGGCGTGGCGGTGATCTGGTCGAGCCACGCGCTGGGCGGGCTCGCCGAGCACGTGCTCAGCCGGCCGATCGCCACCGACGTGGTCGCCTCCGGCATGGAGATCGCGTTCCGGCTGCCTCGCCAGCGCGCGCGGCTGCGGGTCCAGGACAACCGGCTGGTGCTCGACCGGATCGGCACCCGGCGGCGGCACCGCCGCACCAGCACGCCCCGCGTGGTCATCCCATGGTCCGCGCTCACCGACGTGCGGGTCGAGGAGCAGCGCACGGACGTGTCCTGGGCGCCGGTCGAGGGCAGGACCCGGCTGGTCGAGGTGCCGGCCGGGCCCGCGGTGCGGATCGAGGCGACGAACCAGACCTGGCTGCTCCCGGCGGCCTCCGAACGGGTCGCGCAGACCATCGTCACGGTGATCACGATCCGCGCTCGTGAATAAGACCCTTGCGATGATATGTAGTACACCTGCTATCGTTTGACTGACACATTCGATAGGAGGTGGACCGTGGCCGTGGTTGACGAGGCGGACGCGCCGGTGCGGGAGGAGCGCCAGGTGGCCGAGAACGTTGTTCTCGATGTCCGTGATCTGCGGATGCGGTACGGGACGACAGATGTCCTGACCGGGGTGAACTTCATCGCGCGTACCGGTGAGGTGGTCGCGCTGCTGGGCCCGAACGGTGCCGGCAAGACGACCACGATCGAGATCCTCGAGGGGTTCCGGATGCGCTCGGCCGGGGATCTCTCGGTGCTGGGCGTGGATCCGGCGCGCGGGGACGAGAACTGGCGGGCGCGGCTCGGGGTGGTGCTGCAGTCGTGGCGCGACCACGGGCGCTGGCGGGTGCGTGAGCTGCTCGAACACCTTGGCCTGTACTACGGGCCGTACTCCACGGACCGGATCCTGCGGCCGTGGAACGCGGACGAGCTGATCGAGGTCGTCGGCCTCACCGAGCACGCGCACAAGAAGATCAGCAGGCTCTCCGGCGGCCAGCGCCGCAGGCTGGACGTGGCGATCGGCATCGTGGGGCGGCCGGAGCTGCTGTTCCTCGACGAGCCGACCGCCGGCTTCGACCCGGAGGCGCGGCGGGAGTTCCACGACGTCGTGCACCGGCTGGCCGACGAGAACACGACGATCCTGCTGACCACGCACGACCTGGACGAGGCGGAGAAGCTGGCCGACCGGATCCTGATCCTGGCCGGCGGCACGATCATCGCCGACGGCTCGGCCGACGAGCTGGCCCGGCGGATGTCCACCGAGGCCGAGGTCAAGTGGACGGTCGACGGCCAGCGGTTCGTGCACTCGACGCTGGACGCGACCGGCTTCGTGCGGGAGCTGTTCGTCAAGCACGACACCGCGGTCGCAGACCTCGAGGTCCGCCGGGCGAGCCTGGAGGACGTCTACATGGTGATGGTCAAGGAGTTCGAGTCGGGCCGCCGCGACGCGGCGATCCATGAGTTCGAGGGGGTGCACCCGTGAGCCCGACGATGGTCGCCGCGCGGGCCGGCGTGACCCGTGGCCGGATCGAGCTCCGGCAGAGTTTCACCAACGCCCAGGACCTGTGGAACTACTTCTTCCCCACCGTGATCTTCCTGGTGGTGCTGTTCTTCATGAAGGGCGCCGCGGTGCCCGGCACGAACTTCAACCTCGGGTCCCGGACGCTGCCGAGCATGCTGGGGATGAGCGTGGCCTTCAGCGGCCTGGTCACGTTGATGATGGCGTTGGCCCTGGAGCGCGAGGACGGCACGCTGTTACGCGCCAAGGCGGTGCCCAACGGGATGCTCGGCTACCTGGTCGGCAAGCTGGTGCTCGTCGCGGGGATGATGATCGCGAGCATGGCGATCATCCTGCTGCCGAGCTCGTTCATGCTGGAGGGCCTCGCGCTGACCAGCGTCACGGCGTGGCTCACGCTGGCCTGGGTGGTGGTGCTCGGCCTGATCGCGACGCTGCCGCTCGGGGCGATCTTCGGGTCGCTGTTCTCCAACCCGCGCAACGCCGGCGTGATCATGATGCCGGTGATGGGGCTGGTCGCGATCTCCGGGATCTTCTACCCGATCTCGTCGTTCCCGGAGTGGCTGCAGGGCGTCGCGCAGGTGTTCCCGATCTATTGGCTGGGCCTCGGCATGCGCTCGGCGATGCTGCCGGGCGACCTCGCCGCGGTGGAGATCGGGGAGTCCTGGCGGCACCTGGAGACGGTGGGCGTGCTGGGCGCGTGGGCGGTCGTCGGGCTGGTCGTGGCGCCCATCGTGCTGCGCAGGATGGCCCGCCGGGAGTCGGGCTCGAGCGTGGCCGAGCGGCGCGAGAAGGCGATGCAGCGGACGACATGAGTGCCCGATGAGCGAGGTCATCTACAACCGGATCGCGGTCCTGCGGGTCGAGCGAGGGGTCTCACGCCGGCAGCTGGCGGACGCGCTCGGGGTGCACTACCAGACGATCGGCTATCTGGAGCGGGGCGAGTACAGCCCGTCGCTGTACCTCGCCCTCCGCATCGCCGAGTACTTCGAGGTGGCGGTCGAGGTGGTCTTCTCCACCTCGCCGTTCCCCCGAATCGGTGACTCCGAACAATCGGCCTAGGCCTTAGGCTGGCCTTTTCTGTCGGTCAGGTACCCATAATGGCTGACATGGCGGACAGCAGCGTGGCTTTCGGCAGTGTGCCGACCGAGCTGGGCGACGTACTCGCGGCGGTCACCCCCGACGGGTTGGTGGCCACCGCGTTCACCGACTCGCCGCACATCCGCGCGGCGATCGCGGCCCGGCTCGGTCTGTCGGATGCGGAGGACCCGTCACCGGCCTCCGGCATCCTGGCGCAGCTGCGCGAGTACTTCGGCGGCCGGCGGCAGGCGTTCGACCTCGACGTGGACTGGCGGCTGATGTCCACCGCGCAGCGTCGGGTGCTGGGCACGCTGTACGAGACGGTGCCCTACGGCAAGGTCGTGACCTACGGGGAGCTGGCCAACCGCAGCGGGTCCGGGATCCCGCCGCGCGGCATCGGCTCGATCATGGGCAGCAACCCGATTCCCATCGTCGTGCCGTGCCACCGCGTCGTCGCCGGCGACGGGCTCGGCGGGTTCAGCGGTGGCACCGGTGTCGAGTCCAAGCGGCGGCTGCTCACGCTCGAGGGATACCTGCCGCCCGGCCTGTGGTAAACAGTTCGTTTCGCGGGCCATGATGCGATACTTGTTCGTGACGATGCGGCACGAATGTGGGGAGTATCCATGGCGGCGGGAGGGCCGCGGCCGGTTGTCAGCCGGCGGCGGGAGGTCGGGGGCGGCAGCGCTCGCTCGCTGCTGACCACGGTCCTCGGCGAGTTCGTACTGCCGTCGAGCACCCCCGTGTGGACCGCGATGCTCGTCGACGTGCTCGGGCTCTTCGGCGTCGAGGAGAAGGCCGCCAGGCAGGCGTTGGCCCGCACCGCGGCCGAGGGCTGGCTCAGCTCCGACCGCGTCGGGCGCCGGGTGCGCTGGAGCCTCACCCGTCCCGGCCGGCGGCTGCTCGCCGAGGGCGCGGAGCGGATCTACGGCTTCGGCAGCGGCGACCGGCGATGGGACGGCCGGTGGCTGGTGCTGCTCGTGTCCGTGCCCGAAACCATGCGCGACCTGCGGCACAAGCTCCGCACCCGGCTCAGCTGGGCGGGCTTCGGCTCGCCGACGGCGGGCGTGTGGGTGACCCCGCACCCGGGCGCCGAGGCCGACGCGAAGCTGATCCTGGACGAGCTGGACCTGTCCGGCCAGGCGATGTCGTTCCTGGCGAACTACGGCGCGCTCGGCCAGGAACGCGGCATGGTGGCGAGCGCGTGGAACCTCACCGAGGTGGCCGAGCGCTACGACGCGTTCATCGCCGAGTTCGCCGCGCTGGCGCCGGACTCGCCGGACGGCGTGCTGCGCGCGCAGACCCAGCTGGTGCACGAGTGGCGCCGCTTTCCGTTCCTGGACCCACAACTCCCCGCCGACCTGCTCCCCCCGAAGTGGAGCGGCACAACGGCGACGGCCCTGTTCAACGAGAAGCACCAGCTCTGGCGCGCGCCAGCCCTGGAGCGCTGGGCCCAGCTGGTCAGCGACATATCAGGTCGTGTCTGCTAGTGCCCCCGCCGGAAGTTCGCCACATAATTCGCCGGCCCAGCTTCCTGCTGGCGGCGTTGCCGATCCGCCCAAGTACGCTCCAGTACGAGGACGAATCGGCGCCTTGCCAGCAGAAACCTGGACTCGCCGACTTACGCACCGGACTTCCGGCGGGGGACACTAGTTGCGGGCGCGGTCGTGGATGATCATGGCGGCCAGCAGGACGCCGCCGAGGTAGGTGGTGGCGTATGTGTCGTAGCGGGTGGTGTGCGCGGTCTTCTTCGACCGCAGCATCGCTCGGGTGTTGGGATGGGAGTGGCCCTGTCCGCCAGCAGCCGAAACGCGGCAGTGTCCCCGCCGCAGTGTCCCCGCTGCGATGCGCGGCCAGCAACCGTGTCAGGTACGGGTTGTCACCGGCCTGACAGGACCGCGACGGGATGGATCGGGTATGTGCCCATCAGCTTGCCGCCGGACACGTGTTGGGTGACAAGGCTTTCTCCAGCCGGGTTGTCCGTGGCCGTCCTTGGTCATCTGCGCCGGTGCGGGATCACGGCGACGGTTCCCGTGCTCGCTGGTCACGTCAGTGGCCAGGAGAGTGTGCCGGTCCGAGGTCTGCCTGCGGTCACGGCGGGTGTGTGCCGACCCGATGGGGTGAAACTGTTGCCGTACAACGGAAACCGTGCTGCAGGTCGGGTAGAATCGACCATATGTGCGAGCCGATTGTCGATCTACCCGAGGATGCTTCCCCCGAGGCGGTGCCGTTGGCTACGGCGCGCGGGTTCACGCGAGCGGCCTGGCAGAACGAGGGACACTCACTTGAACAACTCGCCGTGTTCGCCGCCGCCAGCGGCAGCGAGTTCGATGCTTTGGAGGTCGCGGCGCTGCTGGTGATCTCACCCCGCGCCGCGCAGGAGCGGCTCGATCTCGCCATCACGCTGACGACCCGGTTGCCGAAGA
>NZ_WHTD01000265.1 GCF_009379765.1 Actinophytocola sp.
CGGCGGCGGCGAGCCGGCGCTGCCGCAGCGCGAGCGCGCCGAGCGCCGTCGCCGCGACCGCGAGGCCGACCGCCGTCGCCGTCGCGCCGGGCAGGAAGATCAACGGCATCAGCAGCGCCGGGACGCCGACGATCGTGAGCGCCGCGCCGGCGAGGTCGAGCCGGCCGGCGGCACCGCGGCTCTCGCCGACGGCCTTGCCCGCGACGAGGATGCCCAGCCCGATCGGGACGTTGACGAGAAGGACGGACCGCCACCCGAGCCCCGCGAGGTCGGCCTGGGCGAGCAGCCCGCCGCCGGCGACGCCGCTCACCACGCCGAGCCCGATGACCATGCCGTACCGGGCGACCGCGCGGGCCTGGTCGGCCGGCTCGGTGAACATCGCGCGGGCGATGGCGAGCACCTGCGGCACCATCAGCGCGGCGGCGGCTCCTTGCGCGAACCGGCCGGCGATGAGCAGCTCCGCGGTCGGCGCCAGCCCGCACAGCAGCGAGGTGGCGGTGAACCCGGCGACGCCGACGAGGAAGACGCGCCGCCGCCCGTACCGGTCACCGAGCCGCGCCCCGGTGACCAGCAGGGCGGCGAACGCGAGCACGTAACCGGCGCCGACGAGCTGGATCTGGTCGAACCCGGCGTGCAGGTCCTCCTGGATGGACGGGCTGGCCACGCTGACGACGAACCCGTCGACCTGCCCCATGAACGTCGCGGCGAGCAGCACCCGCAACCCGACCCAGTCCCGCCGCGTGGCACTCACGCCGCCACCACCCGAACCGCGCCGAACCCCGGGGTTGTCATGCCGCTGCCTTCCGCTCGTCGCGGGTGGCGAGGTGCTCGGTGAGGACCCGGCCCACCTCGGCGAGAGCCGTCGGGGTGGCCATCTGGTTGTGCTCGCAGGCGATCTCGTGGATCGCGACATGGCCGGTGATGTGCGAGCGCCACAGGGGCGGCGTCGGCGAGTCCGCGTCCTTGCCCTCGGTCGCCACGAACAGCACCGCGTCGCCGTCGAAGCGGCCCGGAGTATGGCCGGGGCCGGCCCGGGTGTGCTCGACGAACGCCCGGTAGACCGCGTCCAGATGCCTGGGCTCGAGGGTCGCCAGCAGGCCGACCCCCTGTTCCGCCAGCGCGCCCGCCACCTGGTCCGACGTCAGGTCCTCGTCGGGCACGTCGGCGCGGTCGAAGCCGGCCTGGCCGAGCACCTCCACCAGGAAGTCGCGCTTCCTCGGCACCTCCTGGTGCTGCCACGCCGACGGGATCGGGTAGGAGTCCAGCAGCGCGAGCAGCGCCACCTCCTCGCCCTGCGCCTGGAGAAGCACCGCCGCCTCGTGCGCCAGCACCCCACCCAGCGACCACCCCAGCAGGTGGTAGGGCCCGTGCGGCCGCGCCCGCCGGATCTCGGCCACGTAGTCGGCGACCATCTCCGGGACGGACGTCGCGATCGGCTCGTCGCGGTCGAGGCCGCGGGCCTGCACGCCGACGATCGGCACCGCCGGGTCCAGCGTGGTGATGAGGCCTGCGTAGGACCAGCTGATCCCGCCGGCCGGATGCATGCAGAACAGCGGCGGCGCGGACCCGTCCGCGCGCAGCGGCAGGAGCACGTCGAACGCGCTCAGCTCCGGCGTCGCCGGGTCGCCGAGCGTCGGCGCCAGCCGGGCCACGGTCGGTGCCTGGAACACCGCCCGGATGCCGATCTTGACGCCGAACTCCGCCTTGATCCGGTTGATCAGCCGGGCCACCAGCAGCGAGTGCCCGCCGAGGAAGAAGAAGTCGTCGTCGATGCCCACCCCCGGCACGCCGAGCACCTCGGCGAACAACCCGCACAGCACCCGCTCGCGGTGCTCCCGCGGCGCGCGGCCGGTCGTCTCCGCCACCGCCACCGGCGCGGGCAGCGCGGCCCGGTCCAGCTTCCCGTTGGGCGTCACCGGCAGCCGCTCGACCGCGACGATCACGGGCGGCACGAGGTACTCCGGCAGCCGCTCGGCCACGTAGCCGCGCAGGTCGGCCGGATCCACCGACGCCACGACGTAGGCGGCGAGCCGCCGGCCACCGGGCCGGGTGTCCCACACGGTCACCGCCGCCTGGGTGACGTCCGGATGGCCGGCGAGGACCGCCTCGATCTCGCCGAGCTCGATCCGGTAGCCGCGGATCTTCACCTGGTCGTCGGCGCGGCCCAGGTACTCCACGACCCCGTCCGGCCGCCACCGGGCCAGGTCCCCGGTCCGGTACATCCGGCCGCCGTGGAACGGGTCGTCGGCGAACCGCTCGGCGGTCAGCTCCGGCCGCTCGTGGTAGCCACGCGCGACCGGCGCGCCGGCCAGCCACAGCTCGCCGACCACCCCCGGGGGCACCAGCCGGCGCGCGGCATCCAGCACATAGGCCCGGGTGTTGGCGATGGGCCGGCCGATCACCGGCGTCTCGCTGTCGGCCAGCCGGCAGGCGAGGGTGTCCACGGTGCACTCGGTCGGTCCGTAGAGGTTGTAGCCGGAGATGCCCGACCCGCGCAGCGCCGTCCACAGCGCCGCCCCGGCCGCCTCGCCACCCAGCGCGACCACCGCCGGCCGGTGCGCGGCCTCCAGCAGCCCGCCGGCGACGAGCTCCTCGGCGTAGGTCGGCGTGAGGTCGAGGAAGTCGATCCGGTGCGAAGCGATGTAGTCCAGCATCGCCGCGGGCTCGCGCCGGACGTCGTCGTCGACGAAGTGCAGCTCGTGGCCGGCCAGCAGCCACAGCAGGCCCTCCCACGAGGTGTCGAACGACAGCGACGCGGTCAGCGCCACCGCCAGCCCGCGACCGCGCGCCTCGGGCTCGATCAGGTGGTCGCGGTGGTTGGCGAACAGGTTGACCATGCCGCGGTGCTCGAGCACCACGCCCTTGGGCCGGCCGGTCGACCCGGAGGTGTAGATCAGGCACAGCGCGGAGTCCGGACCCGACTGGTCCACATCGGACGCCGAGGCCGCGAGCGGTCCGTCGAGCACGATGGCGGGCAGCGGGACCGTGCCCGCCTGCTCGGCCGTGGTGAGCACGAGCACGGCGCCGCTGTCGGCGAGCATGAACCGGATCCGCTCGGCCGGGTACTCGGGGTCCACCGGCACGTAGGCCGCGCCCGCCTTGAGCACCGCGAACAGGGCGACGATCACCTCCGCGGTCCGCGGCAGCAGCAACGCCACCCGCCGGCCGGGCCCGGCGCCGCGCGCGACCAGCAGGCGGGCCAGCTGGTTCGACCGCGCGTCCAGCTCGGCGAAGGTCAGCGTCGCGTCCCCGGCCACGAGCGCCGTCGCCGACGGCGTCGCGACGGCCTGCGCGCGTAGTAAGGAAGGAATGGTCGCCGCGGGAACCGGCGCCGAGGTGTCGTTCCACTCGTGCAGCAGGGTCTCCCGCTCCCCCGGCAGGAGCAGGTCGAGCTCGCCGACCGGCCGGTCGGGTTCCGCGGCGGCCCGCGCCAGCAGCGTCAGGAAGCGGCGCAGGTGGGTCGCGACCTCGTCCTGGTCGTAGTAGTTCGGGTTCGCGTCGAGGGCGACCCGCAGACCCGTGCCGTCCGCGCGGTCGTAGATGTTGAGCACCATGTCCTCGACGAGGCCCGCCGTCACGTTGTGCACGGTGCCCGGGTGGCCGGCGAAGGAAAGGCCGTAGTCGAACGCCATCAGGTTGACCGACGGGCCGAACAGCTTCCGGTCGCTCGCCACCAGCCGCAGGTCGCGGCGCAGCTGCTCGTAGCGGTACCGGAAGTGCGGCCGGATCTCCCGCAGCTCCCTCGCGTGCTCCTGGGCCAGGGTCGCGAGGCTGTCCGCGCCGGTGACCGAGAGCTTCAGCCGCGCGGCGTTCGTGACCATGCACGGCACCCGCAGCGCCGCCGAGCCGAGCCGCATCATCAGCGGCAGCGTCAGCGGGATGTCCGTCGCGCCGGTCATCCGGTGCAGGTACGCGGCGAACGACGCGCCGAGCACGTCGGGCCAGAACACCCCGGCCACGCGGGCGACCGCCTTCACCGTCTCGACCGTCGTCACGGAGATGTCGCCGCCGCACCGCAGCACCGACCGGGGCAGCGGGCCGGTGCGGGTGGCGAGGCTCGGCGGGTCGATCCCGTCGTCTGCCCTGGCCAGCCAGAACTCGCGGTCCGCCGGGTGCTGCTCGGACGCGGCGTAGGCGGCATCCTCCTCGGCGACCGAGGCCAGCGAGCCGAACGTCTCCGCCTGCGGCTCGACACCCGCGTCGAGCGCGGTGTAGACCTCGGCGACCCGGCGGGCCACGAGCGACAACCCGAACCCGTCCAGCGCGATGTGGTGCACCCGTTGGTACCACAGGAAACGGTCCGCACCCAGGCGGAGCAGCGCGTGGGCGAACAGCGGGTCGGTCGCCGGGTCGGTGGCGGGCGCGAGGTCGGCCCGCATCCAGGCCAGCGCGGCCGCGACCGGGTCCGGCTCGGCGCGCAGGTCCAGCACCGGGAACGGCCAGTCCGGACGCGGGTCCAGGACTTGGACCGCGCCGCCGTCCTCGGTCTCGACGAACCGGACGTTGAGCGCATCGGTCTCGCCGACCGCACGGCGCACGGCGGCCACGAAGAGATAGGTGTCGACCGGGCCGTGGATCTCGACGTACTCGGCGATGTTGAACGCCGGGTTGTCGCGCTCGAGCTGCTGGCCGGTCCAGATGCCCGCCTGGGCGGCGGTGAGCGGGATCTCCTCAGCCACGGGTGCCCACCAGCAGGGTGAGCCAGTCCGCGAGTGAGGGCCGCTCGGCGAGTTCGACGAAGCTCACCCGCGCGCCGGCCTCCCGCCATCGCTCCAGCAACGTCATCAACCTTATCGAGTCGATCCCGGACTCGAACATGTTCGCCATTTCGGACAAGTTGTCCGGACTTGTGCACAGAATTTCGGCGACATCGGCACGAACAGCCGCCCGGGTCAACGACTCAGCCATTTCATCCTCACCCTCGGGCTGTCACATTGATTGGGAGATGCGGGGTGCCGGAACGCGTCGCCGACCCTCGCCCAGTGCGTTCGCGAGGTCCCGGCGAGCGCGGGCGACCCTGGACCGGATGGTGCCCACCGGGCAGCCGCAGGCCTGCGCGGCCTCGGCGTAGGCGAGCCCGATCACCTGGGTCAGCACGAACGCCTCCCGCCGGTCCGGCGAGAGCATGCGCAGTGCCTGGCCGAGCGCCACTGTGACGTCGACGCCAGGCAGCTGAGCTGCGGGAAGTCGCTCCGCGGCGGCCTGCCAGTCCTCGCCAGCGGACAGCCGCGGCCGGCTCATCGCGGCCCGCACGTGGTCGACCGCGACCCGCCGGGCGATGGCCAGCAGCCACACCCGGGCGTGGCTGCGCGCGGAGAAGGTGGGCAGGCTCCGCAGCGCGCGGACGAACGTCTCCTGGGTGAGGTCCTCGGCGTCCGCCGACCCGGCCAGGTGGGTGAGAAAACGCCAGACGTCGCGCTGGGTCGCGCGAATGAATGCGCCGGCGGCGGCCCGATCGCCGCGCCCGGCGGCGAGTGCCATTTCCGTTGTCGCCTCGTCGGAGGTTCCGTCCACCATGGTTCGGACTGTAACCATGAATAACGCCTCGAAAATGCGCTCCAGCGCGATTCGAGCGAGACTTCAGATCGCTGTCATGCGAATGATCGAGTGGGTATGAGGAATTCACGGGAACCTCGTGACCCGGTCAACCGACCTTTCTGACGTGGAGTGCGAGTACTACGCGGAGTTGCTCTCCGCCTACCTGGACGGCGAGACCGATGCCGAGGAGGCGCGGGACCTGAACGCGCACCTCGACGGATGCGTGTCGTGCCGCAACTGGCTGGACCTGGCGGCGCGGGTGACCCGGTTGGCGAGGCTTCGCCCGGCCGAGCCGTGGCCGGACGTGACCGACGCCGTACTGGGCCGGTTCCCGGAAGGGATAGTGCCCCTCGGCCACGGCTGACCCACCCCGCGAGTGCCGGCGCGCCGAGGAAGTCCTGATGATCTTGTCGATCCGGTCGCGGGCCGTTCGACGCGTTGCGGTGCCGGGACGGACCCGGCCGCAACGAGGAGGACACCATGGCCACGCAGATCTTCGTCAACCTTCCGGTGCGCGACCTGAACAGGTCGATCGTGTTCTACGCGGCGCTCGGCCTGGACAGCAAGGCGAAGGTCGACGAGCTGGCCGACGCGGCGCTCGCCAACGGCGGCTCGGCGACGAGCGACCCGACCGTGGAGAGCTTCATGTACGGCCGCGGCATCGCCGACCCGGACGGCCACCAGTTCGAGCTGGTCCACATGTTCGCCACACCCGAGTGACCACGCGCGAAGGCGGCCCTCCGGTGCGAGCCGGGGGCCGCCTCCCGGTCGGGATCACAAGCGGGCCATCGGGTCCAGGTCCTCGGCGGTGGCGTCGTCGTGGTCGGTGCTGACGGACAGCTCGCGCCACTTCGCGTCCGACGCGGCGCGTGCGGCGTCGACCTGCTCGGCGTAGTGCACCGCGTCGCTGCCGAGCAGCAGCCGCACCGGCGGCTCGGCCAGGTCCGCGACCTGCGGCACACTTCACCCCGAACGGCGACGTCCTCGAGCCGGGTGTGGCGCCGGCCATAGCGCATTCGCGGCGTCGCCACCACGGCATTCGACCCGGGCTCGACCCGACCGAGACCGGGCGGACATACGTTCTTCTCTACACCCGTGACCCGTCCACGGAGGCCGACATGGGATTGACCCGGCATGTGCTGTTCCTCAGCCGTCCCGACGAGAACCACCTGTACCTGACGCTCGCGGTCGCCGAGGAGCTCGGCCTGCGCGGGCACATGGTGACGTTCGCGACGAGCGACCCGTTCGCCGAGGAGGACGCCGAGTCCGGCGTGCTGATGCTGCGGTACGGCCGCGACGCCGCCGCATTGCGCCGGCTGCCCGCGTTCACCGCGCGGCTGCGGACCGACCCGGTCGACCTGGTCGTGTGCGACCCGGGGACCTACGACGCGGCGGTCGAGCTCGGCCAGGAGTGGGGTGTGCCGGTGGTGGTCGCGCACACGAACCTGGCCACGGGCGAGACGGTGGACTGGCCCGCCGAGCGGTCCTTCGGCGCGGACTACCTCTACGTGCACCCGGCCGGACGTGGTCGCGTGTACGGCGGCTGGGCGCCCGAGGACCCGCGGCAGGTGCTCGTGGTGGCGCTGGGCTCGGTGCCGCTCGACCTGCTCGCGGCCGCCTTCGCCGAGCGGGACTGGCGCGTGGTGCTGCTGGCCGCCGACGTGCCGGCCGACGACCTGCCGGCGAACTTCGCCGCGCTGCCGGCCCGCTACGCCGTGCTCGACCACGCCGACGTCGTCCTCACCGACGGCGAGCTGCCAGGCATCGCGGCCGCCCTGCGGCACGCGACGCCGCTGGTGGTGGCGCCGCGGACACCCGCGCAGCACCGGCACGCCGCCCGCGTCGAGTCGCTCGGCCTGGGCGTGGTGGTCCGGCAGGCCGACCTGGACGCCCGGACCCTGCGCCGAACGGTGGCCCGCGCGGCGGTCGACGAGCCGGCCCG